>NZ_JBAKHX010000041.1:0-66451 GCF_036906915.1 Micromonospora sp. CPCC 206061 | reverse complement strand
GGACGCATCGTCGACTTCAAGAACACGGTGATCATCCTGACCACCAACCTGGGCACCCGCGACATCACCAACACCGTCCCCCTGGGCTTCCAGGCGGCTTCCATCGATCACACGCGGAGGGTCCACGACGAGCTGAAGCAGCACTTCCGGCCCGAGTTCCTGAACCGCATCGACGAGATCATCGTGTTTCCGCGACTGACCTTGACGGACATGCTGTCCATCGTGGACATGATGATCGTCCGTATCGAGACCAGGCTTCACGACAAGGGCATGGGCCTCGAGCTGACCGACACCGCCAAGAAGTACCTGGCAGCCAAGGGCTTCGACGCGGCGCTCGGCGCCCGTCCGCTGCGCCGCCTGGTCCAGCGGGAGGTCGAGGACGCCGTGGCGGAACTCATCCTGTTGGGCGAGCTGCGTCCCGGCCAGCGGGTGCTCGTCGACCGCGACGGGGAGGGGCTCGCCTACACGGTCCTTGATGAGGAAAGAATGCTCGTGTGAAACCTGAGCAGCTGGCCACCGTGCTCGCCCGGCTGGGCGGGCCGGTGGCGCGCTCGCTCGTGTAGCGGCTACTCCCAGCGGGGAAACGCCGGGCCCTGCTCGCCATCGTCCAGTTGGCGCCGCAGCCGCTTGGCACCGTGCGGGAGGAACGGCTCAAGCTCCGTCGCCAGTACCCGGCAGGTGTGCAGCAGCGTGCCGAGAACGCTGTCGACGTCAGCGGAGCCTTCCCATGGCCGCCTGGTTTCGATGAGCCGGTTGGCCTCGGCCACGGTCGCCGTCACCGCACGTGTCGCGGCTCGGAAGTCGTACCGGTCGAGCGCCCGGTCGATCTGGCTCGGGAGGTCGATGCCGACCTGCGGCACCTCCGGCACTCCGCCCTCACGGTAGCGGCGCAGCAGGCTCGCCGTGCGGTGGACCAGGTTGCCGATCCCGTGCGCCAGATCCTGGTTCGCGCGGCGGATCAGGCGCTCGGCCGTGAAGTCGGTGTCGCCCACCGGGGCCACCTCGGCCAGCAGCCACCATCGCAGCGCGTCACTGCCGTACCGGTCGACCAGCGCGGCCGGGTCGACCGCGTTACCGGCGCTCTTGGCTATCTTCGCGCCGTCTACGGTGAGGTAGTCGTGCACCACGATCGTGGTGGGCAGCGGCTGCCCGGCGGACAGCAGCAACGCCAGCCAGTACACGGCGTGGAAACGGACAATCCCTTTCCCGATGAGGTGCACCCGCTCGCCGGCGTCCGTCCACCATGTACGGTACGCCTCGTCGCCGGTGCCATATCCGAGTGCGGTGACGTAGTTGGCGAGCGCGTCCCACCACACGTACACCACCTGTTCGGGGTCGCCCGGCACGCCGATCCCCCAGC
Source organism: Micromonospora sp. CPCC 206061 (assembly GCF_036906915.1). NCBI lineage: Bacteria > Bacillati > Actinomycetota > Actinomycetes > Micromonosporales > Micromonosporaceae > Micromonospora > Micromonospora sp. CPCC 206061. The sequence goes on along the minus strand of NZ_JBAKHX010000041.1, from coordinate 65,091 downwards.
CACCGGCCCGCGCCGCCGGGCGAGACACGCTGAAGTCGGCGAGTCCACCTCTGACGAACGCGAGCACCTCGTTGCGCCGCGCCTCCGGCAGGACCCGCACCCGCCCGGACTCCAGCTCCCGCAGGATCGCGCCCTGATAGCGACCCAACCGGAAGAACCAGTTCTCCTCCTCGATGGCCTCGGGCTCGGTGCCGTGCTCCGGGCACACCGCACCGGCCAGTTCGTCGGGCTGATAGAACTGCTCGCACCCACCACAGTAGAGACCCCGGTAGGTTCGCCGGTAGAAGTCACCCGCCGCCGCACACTCCCGCCACAACCGGCGTACCCCATAGGCATGTCGTCGATCGGCGCTGGTCGCGATGAAGTCGTCGAACGACAGCGCGAGCGGCTCGCGTAGCGCCGCGAAGCGCGCTGCGTTGGTCTTGACGAACTCCTCCACCGGCACCCCGGCGGCGCGCGCGGCCCGCACGTTCTTCACGGCGTTGTCATCCGTACCGGTCAGGAACCGCACCTGTTGACCGCGCAGCCGCCGGTGCCGGGCCAGCACGTCCGCCTGCACCAGCTCCAGCGCGTGCCCGAGGTGCGGGGCGGCGTTGACGTACGGGATGGCGGTGGTCACATAGAAAGGCATGATGCCTCCTCCGCCCCGCGACGGCGGGAGGCCACGATGCGACGCCCGCCGAGCGGGGTCTGGTCGTTGGAAAATCGCGCTAGCGCACGCCGAGCAGCCCCGAGGAGGGGCCCATCATCCGCTCATGGCATGGCTGCATGCCTCCATGCTGGCACCGCCACCACCGACGGGCCAGCCCTTTTCGTGGAGTCGCGGCCGCGCACCCCGGCGATCTCCAGCCGGAAGTCCATGGGTCCGTATTACCCCGCGGACTCGCGCCAGAAGACCTCCTCGGGTGCTTTGTCCGGACGCAGGCCGCGCCAGCTCGGATGCCGGAGCCGGCCGTCGGGCGTGAGCGTCCGGTACACCACCTCCGCGACCAGCACCGGATCGACCCACATCGCGTCGCGGCTGTGCTCGCGCGGCACCGGCACGTCCAGCGGCGACGTGTCACGTGCCAGGGGCGCCAGCCGGGTGGCCAGCTCGCGCAGCGCCGCCTCGGTGAACCCCGTGCCGACGTGGCCGACGTACACCAGCCGCCCCTGATCGTCGGACGCGCCCAGCATCACCGAGCCGATCATGCCGAGGCGCCGCCCCGCGCCGGGCTTCCACCCGCACACGATCACCTCGGCGGTCCGCTCCAAGGCCGTCTTGATCCAGTCCGGGGAGCGTTGGCCGGGCCGGTACGGCGAGGTCAGGCGCTTCGCGACCACGCCCTCCAGTCCGCTTTCGCCGGCCGCGGCCAGCATGTCCGCGGCCGTGGTGCGGTCCGCGGGAAACGAGGGCGGCGTGTACACCAGACCGCCGCTCAGCCCCAGCTGGTCGAGTAGCTCCCGGCGGCGCGTGTACGGCTCGCCGATCAGCGGGCGCCCGTCGAGTTCAAGCACGTCGAAGAGGTACAGGTGAACCGGCACCGAAACGACCAGCGCGCTCGACGGCCGGGCGACGTGCATCCGGTGCTGGAGCCGCGCGAATGACGGCGCGCCGTGCTCGTCCAGAGCGACGATCTCCCCGTCGAGCACGGCCCGCAGGCTGCCGAGCGCGCCGTTCGCCTCGGCGATCTCCGGGTACGAGTTGGTGATGTCCCGCAGGTTTCGGCTGGTGAGCCGCGTGCGGCCGCCACTTGGCTCGACGATCGCCCGGACTCCGTCCCATTTGAACTCGTACGCCCACGCACCGGCTGGCACCGGGCCGGCCACCGCGAGCATCGGCTCGACGGGGCGATGTAACGGCGCGACCACCCCTTGATCATGGCTGCCCACCGCCGGCAATACCGGCATTTCCCCTAAATCAGGGGGAAAGCGTCCGTCAGGACGAGCCCTTGAGCTTGCGCCAGCCACCGGCCCGGTTGTTCGCGATGATTTGCTGGAACATCGCGCCCAGCGCCCGCTTGTTGAGCTTCTCGCCCTCGTACACCGACACCATCCGGGCGGTCTTGTTGTCGTGCCCGGCCGTGATGATGCCTTCCGGGTCGGGCACGATCGTGCCGTCGTACAGGAAGATGTTCACGTGGTCCTTCGTGCCCATCAGCGCGCAGATGTTGCCCTTGAGCACGAAGTAGGGCTGGACCCGCCGCTTGACGGTCTCCTCCACCTCCGGGTCGCAGCCGTGCACCAGGTCGCGCACCTGCTCGCAGATGGCCTGCTGCCACCCGGGCAACCCGTCGATGTACGCATCTATCCGCGGGTCCTTGACGTACGTCACGTGGCCAATGCTAGGAGTTCCACACACCAGTCGCGGCCGCGTCCCGGACAAAGGTCACGAAGTCCCGAGCCGGGCGTCCGGTGACCGCCGTGACGTCGCCGGTGACGTGGGCGTTGCGGCCGTCCAGGATCCGGGCGAACAGCTCGGTGAGCGCCTCGGCCTCCTCGACCGGCACACCGTCGGCGATCATCCGCTCGGTGCACACGGCCGGCGTCACCTTCTCGAAGCGCACCGGCCGGCCGGACGCCTCGGAGATCAGGGCGGCCGCCTCCGCGAACGTCACCAGGTGCGGGCCGGTCAGCTCGTACGTCCGGCCGTGGTGGCCGTCCTCGGTCAGCGCGGCAACCGCGACGTCGGCCACGTCCTCCAGGTCGACGAAGGGCTCCGGCACGTCGGTCGGCAGCGAGATCACACCGCTCAGTACCGGCGGGAGCAGGAAGTGCTCGGTGAAGTCCTGCGCGAACCAGGTGCTCCGAACCACCGTCCACTCCAGACCGACGCCTTTGATCATCTCCTCGCTGGCCGCCGCGTCCTCCTCGCCGCGCCCGGACAGCAGCACCAGGCGGCGGACGCCGGCCTCGGCGGCGACCTCGGCGAACGCGCGGATCGCCGGCGCGGCGCCGGGAATGCCCAGGTCGGGGTAGTACGTGACGTAAGCGGCGGTCGCGCCGCGCATCAGCGGTGCCCAGGTCGCCGGATCGGCGTGCCAGTCGAACGCGGGCTGCCCGGAGCGGGAGCCGATGCGTACGGGCAGGTCGTGGGCGACGAGGCGCTCGGCCACGCGGCGGCCGGTCTTGCCGTTGCCGCCGATCAACAGGTAGGTCGCGTTATCAGTCATGTGAATATTGCACGGCACCGGCGTTAGACGATCCATGGCGCAGAGGCTCAATGCCATACGCCATCGTCTAATCTGAGCGGATGGACGCTCTCGCCGGTCTCCTCGACGGCCCGCGTGCCCGCGGCGCATACCTGCTCCGGGTCGTCCTCGACCCGCCGTGGTCCATGCGGATCGAAGACCAGGCTCCGCTCGCCCTCGTGTCGGTCGTGCGCGGATCCGCCTGGCTGCTTCGCGGCCGTAAAGACCCGGTGGAGATACAGGCCGGCGACGTGCTCGTCATCCGTGGCCCGGAGCCGTACCTGGTGGCGGACCACCCCACGACGCCGCCACAGGTGATCATCCATCCGGGTGAGCGCTGCACGACCGTGTACGGCGAAGACCTGGCCATCGCGATGGACCGTGGCGTGCGCACGTGGGGAAACAGCGACGACGGCCAGACCGTGATGCTGGTCGGCACCTACCAGGACGCCGGCGAGGTCAGCGACCCCCTGCTGCGGGCCCTGCCGCCGATGCTCGTGCTCACCAAGGAAGACTGGGACAGCCCACTCGTCCCGCTGCTCGCCGCCGAGATCGTCAAGGACGACCAGGGGCAGTCGGCCGTCCTCGACCGCATCCTCGACCTGATGCTGATCGCGGTACTGCGCACGTGGTTCTCGCGCGGCGACACGGCTCCCGGCTGGTTCCGCGCTCAGTCCGATCCCGTCGTCGGCCGGGCCCTGCGGATGCTGCACAACCACCCGGCACACCCGTGGACCGTGGCAGAGCTCGCCACCCGCCTCGGGGTGTCACGGGCGACGCTCGCACGGCGCTTCGCGGACCTGGTCGGTGAGCCGCCGATGTCGTACCTGACGAGCTGGCGCCTCGCGCTCGCCGCCGACCTGCTGCGCGAGCCCCACTCGACGCTCGCGGCCGTCGCCCGCAAGGTCGGCTACAGCAATGCGTTCGCGCTCAGCACCGCGTTCAAACGGGTCCGCGGCGTGAGCCCGCACAACCACCGCGCCGCGCTGAGCGACAGCTCCCCGCCCTCTCCCGTCGATCAAGGCCAATCGCACGTGCTTTGATCTCAGATCCACGTGTTCTTGCCCTTGATCACGAACCCCCGGGCCCGATCACCACCCCTATAGAAGCGTCGACGCAATGTTCCTTGATCGGCGGCCGACCAGGCCGGGTACGCCGGGCAGGTTCGGGCAAGTCGCGCCCTCACCCCAGGGCCGGGGCGTGGTTTCCCCGAGGTCGCGGGTCGAGGCCGGCGCCGTACGCTCGGCGGGTGACAAGTACGGGTGTGGTCCGTGAGTACCGCAGCGAGGAGGGCTGGGGCGTCATCGACGGCCCCGACGTGCCCGGTGGTTGCTGGGTGCACTTCTCCGCGATCGCGATGGAGGGCTACCGCGAGCTGACGGCCGGACAGGCCGTGTCGTTTCGCGCCGAAGCGGCCACACAGGACGGTTACCGATACCGCGCGGTCAAGGCCTGGACGGGCGTGACCGAGCCCGACGACGTGGCCCCTGACTCGTCGTCGGGCGCGTACTGGAGCGAGCTGACCATCACCTTCGACCTGACGGACGACGACGGCCGCTGAGCGTCACGCGGCGATGGTCGTCCGCGATCAAGGAGATCCGCATCGATCAAGGGCAAATACACGCGGAAAAGAGATCAAACCGCGTGCGTTTGCCCTTGATCGACGGGGCGAGGGGGCGGCGCTGGCCCTGCGGGCGGGGCGGGCCCCGCCGGCGGGGCTGGGCGGGAGGGCGTCAGTGCGGTCGTGGGGAGGATGGGGCGGGTCCACCAGGCTGAGAGGCCCAGGGCGGTGAGCAGGAGGGCCGCGCCGGCCAGGGCGAACCACACGGTCACCTCGACGTCCTGGCGCTGGGTGACGATCGAGCCGGGCAGGTCGGACAGGACGTCGCTGAGCGCCTCGGCGTCTTCTGCCTGGTAGTACTTGCCGCCCGTCATGTCAGCGACCTGCGTCAGGGTCTCCTCGTCGATCTGCCGGTAGCGCCCGCCGCGCCTCAACCCGCCGCCGGGCGGGCCCTGCGGGTCACCCCGGAACGCCGCGTCGCCGCTGATCTGGTCTGGCCTGCACACCGACGCGGCGGGCTCGGTGGTGCCGAAGCCGATCGTGTACACGCGTACCCGGCGGGCGGCCGCCTCGGTGGCCGCGGTGAGCGGGTCGACGCCCTGGGTGTTGCGGCCGTCGGTGAGCACGACGATGGCGTCGGGCACGAAGTCGCCGGTGGGTTCGGCAGGCGGCACGTCGACGCCGGTGGGCGGCACGTCGTGGTTGGTCGCGGCGATCGCGTCGACCGAGGTCAGGATGGCCTGGCCGATGGCGGTGCCGCGGGCCGTTCGCAGCGTGTCGATGGCCTCGACCAGCTTCTTCTTGTCGGTGGTGGGCTCGACGAGCAGCCCGGCGATGCCGGAGAACGTGACCAGCCCGATCCGGGTGCCGTCGTCCTGCTCCTCGACGAAGTCGCGGGCCGCTTCCTGCGCGGCCGTCATCCTGTTCGGCGACACGTCGGTCGAGCACATCGACGCGGACACGTCCATGGCGAGCAGGATCGACGTGCCGCCCTGCGGTACGGGCACGGACGCCTGCGGGCGCGCGGCGCCGGTCCCGAGCACGACGAGCCCGGCAGCGAACAGCCAGATCGGGATCCGGCGCCGCCACGTCGAACGCCCCGGCAGCGCGGCCCGGATCAGCGCGACGCTCGGCATCCGCACGGTCTCGCGCCGCCGGCGCCGGCGGGTCCACCACCGGTAGGCGAGCAGCAAGGGAAACGCCAGCAGCGCGGTGAGGGCCCACGGCCAGGTCAGCGACATCAGAGTATCCGTCCGAACCAGGTGATCATCAGCAGCGCGCCGATCGTGAGGAGCAGCACCGAGACGGCGACGACGCCGCCGGTGAGCTCGACGAACTCGTCTTCGGTGGTGATCCTCAGGTCGAGCGACTCGTAGACGGCGTCGAGGGCCTGCGCGTCCTGGGCGCGGTGGTAGGAGGCCCCGGTCGCCTCGGCGACCTGCGTGAGCAGCTCCTCGTTCAGCGCGGTCGCTATCTGGTACCCGTCGACCTCGATCGTGTCGCCCTCGATCGTGCCGATGCCGACGGTCTCGATGTGCACGCCCGCCGCGGCGGCGAGCTCGGCGGCGGCGACCGCGTCCGGCCCGCCGGTGTCCTCGCCGTCGGAGAGCAGCACGATGGTGGCCGAGCGCCAGTACCCGAGGTCGGGCAGCGGCTGTCCCTCCTCGGGCAGGCTGACCGACTCGCCGGTGATGGCGGACAGCGACGCCAGGATGGCCTCCCCGAGCGAGGTGCCGCCGGCCACGGTGAGCCGGTTGATGGCGCCGATGGTGCTGTCGCGGTCGTTCGACGGGTTCTGGGTGGTCTGGGCGCCCTGCCCGAAGGCGACCACCCCAACGTCCACTGTGTCTGGTTGTTCCTCGACGAATCCGGTCGCGGCGGCCTGCGCGGCGGCGAGGCGGCTGGGCGCGATGTCGTCGGCCGCCATGCTGTTGGAGACGTCGAAGGCGAGGATCACCGTGCCGGACGCGCGCGGCACCGGTACCGTCGCTTGTGGACGGGCGAGACCGACGAGCAGCAGGATCAGCGCGACCAGAAAGAGCGCCGGAGGGATGTGCCGTCGCAGGCCCTGACGCGGCGGGCGAAGGCCCGCCGCCGTGAGCAGCGCAGTCCGGCGCCGCTGCAGCCACCTGTACGCCAGCACGAGCCCCAGGCCGGCGATGGCGGCGACCACGAGCATGGCGGGGTTCTGGAAGCTCACTTCCGCCTCGCCTTCGACCGGCGCGCCATCTCGACGAGTGCGGTGACGAGGTCGTCGCCGGTGCCGACCCGGTGTGCGGTCACGCCGGAGCGGCCCATGGCGGCGACGACGGCCGCCTCGCGCGCGTCGACCTCGGCGCGCAGCCGCTGCCGGAAGAGCGGATCGCTGGTGTCGGCGAGCAGCTGCTCACCGGTCTCGGCGTCTTCGACCAGGACCAGTCCCAGATCGGGCAGGTCCAGCTCCATCGGGTCGACGACGCGGATCGCGATCACCTCGTGCCGGTAACTCAGCCGGGTCAGCGCCGGCTCCCAGTCGACCTCGGCGATGAAGTCGGAGATGACGAACACCAGGCTACGCCTGCGTATGGTGCCGGCGGCCAGCCGAAGCATCGCGTCGAGGTCGGTGGCGCCGCGGATCGTTGGCGCCGCAACGGGTTTGGTCAGTTCGTGCGTCAGGTGCAACACGTGCGTGCGACCGGTGCGGGCCGGGATGATCCGCTGCGCGTGGTTGTCGTACAGGATCGCGCCGACCCGGTTGCCGCCGTGTGTGAAGAGCCGCGCGAGGCAGACGGCGAGTTCGGCGAGGCGCGAGTCCTTGCCCCGGTCGGGCGGCCCGAACCGCATCGAGGCGGACTGGTCGAGCACCAGCCACGCGGTCAGGTCGCGGTCTTCGGTGTACTGCCGGACGTAAGGCTCGTCGAGGCGGGCGGTCACGTTCCAGTCGATGTGCCGCACGTCGTCTTCGGGCGTGTACTCGCGCAGGTCGGCGAAGTCGAACCCGGTACCGCGAAAGACCGTGCGGTACGCGCCCAGCAGCCGCCCGTCGAGTCGGCGGACGACCTGCCAGTCGAGGCGCCGCAGCAGCCGGTCGGGTGGGCTCGTCACACAGGGGCCTTCCGCATGGGCGCCTCCGGCACCGGCATCGCGGCCAGCACCTGGGTGAGGATCATGTCGGCGGTGACGTCGTCGGAGAGCGCCTCGTAGGTCAGCACCAGCCGGTGCCGCAGCACGTCGAGGGCCAGGTCGGTGACGTCCTGCGGCACCACGTAGTCCCGCCCGCGGATGTACGCGAGGGCGCGCGCGGCGAGGATGAGGTTGATCGACGCGCGCGGGCTGGCACCGAAGTCGATGTACCGGGTCAGCCCGCCGAGCCCCACTTCGGCCGGCTGGCGGGTGGCGGTGGCGAGGCGCACCGAGTACTCGATCAGGGCCGGATCGACGTACACGTCGTCGACCTGTGCCTGCATCTGGATGAGCCGCTCCGGGGCGACGACCGCCTGGGTGATCGGGTCGGGCGCGATCGCCCGCTCGACGATCACGAACTCTTCGGTGGCGCTGGGGTAGCCGACCAGGACCTTCATCATGAACCGGTCGACCTGCGCCTCGGGCAGTTGGTAGGTGCCCTCGGACTCGATCGGGTTCTGCGTCGCCATGACGAGGAACGGCCGCGGCACCGGGTGCGTCTCGCGGCCGATCGTGACCTGCTGCTCCTGCATGACCTCCAGCAGGGCGCTCTGCACCTTCGCGGGCGCCCGGTTGATCTCGTCGGCGAGCAGCAGGTTGGTGAACACCGGCCCCAGCGACACCTCGAACTCCCCCGTGCGCTGGTGGTACACCCGGGTGCCGACGATGTCGGCCGGCACCAGGTCGGGCGTGAACTGCACCCGGTGGAACTGCCCGCCGATCGCTCCCGCGAGCGCCTTGACGGCCAACGTCTTGGCGAGGCCGGGCACGCCCTCGACGAGGATGTGCCCGCGCGCCAGCAGCCCGATGAGGAGCCGTTCGAGCAGCGTGTCCTGCCCCACGATGGTCTTCTTGACCTCGTACAGGATCTGCTCCACCGGTGCGTCCATGCATACTTCCTTACGGTTCGTTCGTCACTGCTGGTGCGTCACTGCTGGGGTCCGTCGCCGCCGCCCGCGGCGGCGGCCGCGCCGATGGGCACGGCGAAGCCGATACCGATGAACGTGCCGGCGGTTGTCGGGTTGGCCAGCGCCACGACGATCCCCACCGTCTCACCTCGGGTGTTGACCAACGGTCCGCCGGAGCTGCCGGGGTTGACCGCCGCGTCGAACTGGATCAGGCCCGAAAGGCGCAGCCCGCCGGTGCCGGTCGCGGACCGGTCGAGGCCGGAGACCACGCCGGTGGTCGCGCTGCGGACCATGCCGAGCTGGTTGCCGACGGCGACGACGCCGTCGCCGACGGAGAGGCGGCCGGAACTACCCAGTACCGCTGGAACCACGATCTGCGGCAGGGTCGCGGCGGCGAGCGCCGCGACGTCGATCTCCTCGTCCGCCGCGCGGACCGTGGCGGCCGATTGGGTACCGTCGGCGAACGTCACGCGCACCCCGCCGGCACCCTTCACGACGTGCAGGGCAGTGAGGATCACCCCCTGCGCGCTGGCGATCACGCCGGTGCCGGTGGCGGTGGTCTTGCCGCCCGCGTCGAGCGCCTCGATGATCACCACCGACGGCGCCACGGTGTCGTAGACCTCTTTGGCGGTGAGCTCCTCGACAGCGGTGGGCTCCGGCGAGACGGTCGGCAGTACGGCCGGGGTGTCGGAGGCGCCCCACCGGAACGACACGACCGCGACCAGCGCCAGGGCGACCAGCGCGACCAGCGCCGAACCGATGATCAACAGTCGGTGCGAACGCGCGGGTCTCTGGACCGGGGGGTCGCCCGCGTCGGGTTGGCCCATGCCTCAAGATAACCGCGCAAACTCGGAATTCGGTAAGGATCGCCCCCACGATCGGGCCCGATCAAGTACCGTCAGGCAGCGCCTGATCATGCCAGGAATCGCCGTTTCGGCCTGTCGCGCGCCTGAAGCCGGCCGGCATATCGGGAGTATCCGAAATGGACGCTAGCCCGTCCGAAACTGGCTGCTCACTGACGGTTGTCCATGGCACAGCGGTCGCATAGCCTCCTGTCGTTGCCCGAACACTCCACCCGGGTGTCGGGTGCGTGGCTCGCTCAGGGACGCGCGAGAAGGGGGAATACAAAGTGCGGGGCAAGAAGATACGGGCACTGCTGTCGGTACCCGTCCTGGTCATCGCGTCGGCCGGCTTGTCGGTCGCCAGCGCGGGGCCGGCGGCCGGCAAGCCCGCCCGGTTCGTTCCGACGGACCGGGACTACTACATCAACTACGTGGAGCCGAAGGTCGAACGCCCCACCGACGGCCGCGAGGTGGTCGCCGAGGGCGCCAAGGGCAAAATCAAGCAGGCCCGCCCCGACCCGGTCAGCGAGTACGGTCGCAAGTTCTCCGAAGGCAACCCGGTAGCCGCCCGCGGGCTGGCCAGGACCGAGGCCGAGGCGATACGCACGGGCAAGAACCCCCGGCACATCCGATACAAGCAGGCCGACCAGACGCAGGTGGCCCAGCTGCTGACGATCCTGGTCGAGTTCAACCCCAACGCCAACGACGACTTCAGCGGCGTGATGGTGCCGCAGGCGACGTTCGACGACGCGACCACGCCGGAGAACGAGCGGTCCTGCGTGCCGGGCAACGTGCAGAACGGCCCACTGCACAACAACATCCCCAACCCGGCCGAGGCATCGCATCCCGACAACAACTCAATGTGGGTGCCGGACTTCTCCTCCGAGTTCTTCAACAAGCTGCTGTACACCAAGGAGGGCGTCACCGAGCGGGTGCGGCCCGACCTGCGCGGCCCGGACGGCAAGAAGGGCATCAGCCTGCGCGGCCTGACGATGGCCAACATGTACACCGAGATGTCCAAGGGCGCCTACACGGTCGACGGCGAGGCAACCCCCTGGGTCACCGTGCCGCACTCCGAGGGGTGGTACGGCGCCGACACCTGCACGCTGGTCGACGGGGTCTGGGAGGCCGGCGCGAGCCAGGACATGAACGGCCATCCCGACAACCCGGCCGGCCCGGCGGCGCTCGGTGCCGACGCTGTCGACGTGCTGGCGGCGCAGGACCCGAGCTTCCCGTGGGCCGACTACGACGTCGAAGACGTCGCGGACGTCGACGGTGACGGCAACTTCCTCGAGCCCGACGGCGTGATCGACCACCTCGTGCTGGTGCACGCCGGCGAGGACAAGTCCGGTGGCGGCGGCGCCGAGGGCCCGTACGCGATCTGGGCGCACTCCTCCGCGATCGTTCCCGGCCACACCATCCCGGGTACCGACATCGCGATCAGCAACTACATCGTCCAGCCGGAAGACTCCGGCGTCGGCGTCTTCGCCCACGAGTACGGGCACGACCTCGGCCTGCCGGACCTGTACGACACCGGCTCCGGCGGCGACTCGGACGTCGACTTCTGGGACCTGATGTCGTCCGGCTCACACACCGGTCCGATCTTCCAGAGCATGCCGACACACATGGGCCTGTGGGACAAGTTCGTGCTCGGCTGGGCCGATCCGCTGATCCTCAACCCGGGCGACTCCGCGGCGCGGGTCAAGCTCGGGCAGACCTCGCGCACCCCGGTCGGCACCGAAGACGGCATCCGGGTCAACCTGCCTCCCAAGCAGGTCACGCTCTCGACACCGCACAGCGGCGCCAACCAGTGGTGGTCCAACAACGACCAGTCCTGGGCCGACGTGCGACTGACCCGGTCGATCGACGTGCCGGCCGGCGGCGACGTGCGGTTCTGGACGTGGAACAACTACGTGATCGAAGAAGACTGGGACTTCGGTTTCATCGAGGTGTCCACCGACGGCGGCGCCACGTGGGCCGAGCAGAAGATCTTCGACGAGGCCGGCAACCTGGTGTCCACCGACGACGGGTACGCCGACCCCAACAACCGGATGCGCGACTACGGCAACAAGAAGTACGGCCTCACCGGCACCACCGGCGGCCAGTGGCGGCACGACTACGTCAGCCTGACGCCGTTCGCCGGCCAGAGCATCCAACTCCGGCTGCGGTACGCCACGGACGCCGCGTTCGAAGCCAGCGGCTGGTTCGCCGACGACTTCTCGGTCACCGCGGACGGTGCCACCGTATGGTCCGACGACGTCGAGGGCGGTGCCAACGGCTGGACGCCGACCGTCACGACCTTCACCAACACCACCGGCGCGGGCTGGGGCATCTCCCCCGGTTCGTTCTCGTTCGCGCACTACTACCTCGCCGAGTGGCGCAACCACGACGGCTTCGACGAGGGCCTCAAGTACGCGTACTCGACGAACTACCTGCGTGATGGCGCGTGGAAGGTCGAGCGGGTGCCGTACAACGCCCCCGGCATGCTGGTGTGGTACCGCGACACCAGCTACGGCAACCTCAACCACGTCCTCAACAACCTCTTCGACCCGCCGAGCATCGGCTCGAAGGGCGGCCTGCTGATCGTCGACTCGCACTTCGACCCGCTCCGCCGCAAGGGCGTAGCGGCCGACAAGGACCCGTCGGCCCTCAACAACCTGCCGTCCCGGCCACAGTCGTCGAACGCGGCGTTCGGGTTCCGCGCCACCTACCCGTTCACCGAGTGCTTCGAGGCGCCGAACGAGCCGTTCAGCTCGTACTGCTCGAAGTTCGCGGCCAAGCCCGGCAAGTTGGCGTTCACCGACGCCAAGGGCTGGTACCCGGGCGTGGAGTACCGGCCGGACCTCAACCCGGCCAACCCGCTGTTCTTCCGCGACGCCGACGCGTCGGTCGTGCTGCCCTCGAAGGACAGCGCGCCGTACTCGGTGCGGATCGTGGATGCGAACGGCAACCCGGCCACCGCGCAGTACGGCATCGACCTTGGCGGCGGCGTGGTCACCGGCACCGGCAATCCCGGTGACGCCGGCGTGAACTTCGGCGTCAAGTTCATCCTGCTGGAAGAGGGGCACCGCAACCAGTGGGCGACCGTCCGGGTCGTCCCGCCCGCGGCGCCGTAACCGCTCGATCATTGTTGGGGGGCCGCCCGTGGGGTGGCCCCCCTTCGTTGTCGCGATCCTTTACCGTCGGGTCATGAACCTGCTCGCCCCGTTCACAGGCACCCTCTACCTGCCGGACAAGGAGTTCCTGGCCACGGGTACGCCGGTTCTCCTGTCCGACGGCCGGCCGGTGGCGTCCATCCAGTGGCACACCTGGTCGCAGCGGTTCGAGGTGCTCGACCTGGCCGGGGCGGTCGTGGCGGCGTGCCGGCCGGAGGGGTTCTTCCGGCGGCGGTACCCCGTGCACGCAGCGGACGGGCGGCTCCTGATCGACCTGCGGCCGGGCACGTGGCGGGCCTTCAACGGCGCCGAGCTGACCGTCGCCAGTGGTCGCCGGCTCGCGATCCGCCAGCCGAGCATGTGGTCGAACCGGCAGTTCGAGTTCCACGCTCCCGAGGGGCTGGTGGGTCGGATCGCGCCGACCACCGGCACGTTTACCTTCCGACCTGATTCATACGCTTTCGAGCTGCTTCTCCCGGTACTGTCCTCATTGGAAGCGATCTCGCTCGCTCAGGCGTTGCGGCTTGTCGCGCGTGGGCAGCGGCAGGCGGCCGCGTCCTCCAGTAGCTAACAACCCACCGGTCCGCGCTTCGCCATCAAGGACGACCAGGACTCCCACCCGCTGCGCTGAGACTCCGGCTAGCCGTGCCAGGAGCGCCAGAGGGCGGCGTACGTGCCGCCAGCGGCGACCAGCTCGTCGTGGCTGCCCAACTCGGTGATCCGGCCCTCTTCGAACACCGCGACCCGGTCCGCGTCGTGCGCGGTGTTGAGCCGGTGTGCGATCGCGATGACGGTCCGCCCCTCCACCACGGCGGCGAGCGCCCGTTCGGTACGCCGCGCGGTGGTCGGATCGAGTGCGGCGGTGGCCTCGTCGAGGATGAGCGTGTGCGGGTCGGCGAGCACGAGACGGGCCAGCGCGAGCTGCTGCGCGTCGGCCGCGCTGACCTCGAGAGCGCCGTCGCCGAGCTCCGTGTCGAGCCCTTCCGGCAGGTCGGCGTACCAGTCCGCGCCGACAGCGGCGAGGGCGGCGCGCAACTGTTCGTCGGAGGCGTCGGGCGCGGCGAACGCCAGGTTGTCGCGGAGCGAGCCCATGAAGATGTGGTGCTCCTGGGTTACCAGCGCGATCCGGCGGCGGCGCTCGGCCGGGTCGAGGTCGGTGATCGGGCAACCGCCGACGCTGACCGTGCCTTCGCGCGGCGCGTCGATGCCAGCCAGCAGCCGGGCGAGCGTCGACTTCCCCGCGCCGGACGGGCCGACGATCGCCAACCGCTCGCCGGGGCGCACCTCCAGGTCGATGCCGTGCAGCACGTCATGGCCCTCGGGGTACGCGAACCGCGCGCCGCGCACGACGAGCCGCTCGCCGCGGGGCACGGACGTCACGCCGCGCGGCTCCGGCGGGACCAGGCCGACGCCGAGCACGCGGGCGAACGAGGCGATGCCCCGCTGCGCCTGCTCGATCCATTGCAGCAGGCGGTCGAGCGGCTCGATCGACCGCTGGAGGTACAGTGCGGCGGCGACCACCTCGCCGAGCGTGAACCAGCCATCGGCGAGGAAGAAGCCGCCGAACAGCAGGACCGCGGCGATCGGGAGCGCATAGCTGCCCTCGGCCACCGGAAAGAACACCGACCGCAGCGCGAGCGTGGCCCGCCGGGCCGCCCACATCTCGCCGATGCGCTCCGTCCCGTACCGGATGCGCTCGCCGTCGAGGCCGAGCGCCTCCACGGTGCGCGCGCCCTCGGCGGTGGTGGTGAGCGCGTCGGTGATCTCGGCGGTCGCGGCGCCTTCGGCGAGGTACGCGGCGCTGGCGCGGCGCAGATACCACCGGGTGACCGCGTAGATCGACGGGAGTCCGACCAGCGCGACCAGACCTAGGAAGGGATGCAGCAGAAAGATCGCACCGAGCAGCAGTACCAGCTCGGCCAGCGAAAGCACGATGACCGGTAGCACGTCCCGCACGGTGGTGCCCACGGTGTTGACGTCGACCGAACTGCGGGTGGCAAGGTCACCGGTGCCGGCGTGCTCGACGACGGAGACGGGTAGTCGGAGCGTCTGCCGGACGAACCGTTCGCGCAGCCGCGCCACGGCTCGCTCGCCGAACCGGTGGCCGGCGTACTGCGCGTACCGGGTCAACAGCCCCTGCACCAGCACACATCCGCCGATGGCCAGTGCCAGGCGATCGACGGTGCCGGCGCCCCCGCCCGCGGCCACCTCGTCGACGATGCGGCCGAGCAGCCACGGCGTGGCAAGGCCGGCGACCGCCGCCAGGCCGTGCAGGGTCAGCACGATCGCCGCCGCGCGCCGGTCTCTTGCGATCAGGTCGAGCGTGGCACGGCGCACAGTGGTCCGATCGGCAATCGGAAGCCGCCTCATCGCCGGGCCCCGTCGCGGTGGCCGGCGGCGTCGTCGATGTCGGCGTCCCGTGCCACCAGCGCCCGATAGGTGGGATCGTCGTCGAGCAGCTCGACGTGGCGGCCGGTGGCGACAACCCGCCCGTCGCGCACATGCGTGACCACGTCGGCGGCGCCGAGCAGCAGCGGCGACGTGGAGATCAGCACAGTCGTGCGGCCGGCGCGAGCGGACCGCAGCCGCTGCGCGATGCGCGCCTCGGTGTGCGCGTCGACGGCGGAGGTCGGGTCGATCAGGATCAGCACATCGGGCTCGGCGAGCAGCGCCCGCGCCAGGCGGATCCGCTGGCGCTGGCCGCCCGAGAGCGTACGGGCGCGGGCGGCGACGGAGGTGGAAAGCCCGTCGGGCAGCGCGTCGACGACGTCTTCGGCGGACGCGGCGCGCAGCGCGGCCCAGATCTCAGCGTCGCCAGCACTGGCCCGGATCCGCAGGATCTCGCGCAGCGCGCCCGCGAACAGGTACGAGTCGTGGTCCGCGACGAGGATCCGAGCACGCACCTCGTCGAGAGCCATCTCGGCGAGCGGAACCCCGCCCCACGTGGCCTCGCTGGGTGCGAACCGTCCGAGCCGGTCACCGAGCGCCACCGCCTCGGATGGCTCGTCGACGGCCACGCCGATCAACAGGCCATCGGGCACCACCAGCCCGCTGTCGGGATCGTAGAGGTCGGCCGGGCGCTCCGGGGTGGACCGCTCTCCCCGGCCACCGGCGTCGTCCGCCGTCAGGCTGAGCAACGCGACGATCCGGCGGGCGGCGACCCGACCGCGGATCATCTGGTAGGCGCCTTCCAGCAGGAACCAGACCGGCACGATCAGCACCGTCACGTATCCGTACACGGCGACCATCTGCCCGATCGTGATGCCGCCCTGCGCGGCGGTCCGCGCCGCGAGCCACACCACGGCCGCGAGGAAGAGCCCCGGGATCACGATCGTCAGCGCGTCGATCCAGCTCCGGACCGCGCCGACCCGGTACCCCTGGGCAAGCAGGTCCTGCGACTGGGCCGAGAAGCGCCGCGCGAACAGGCCGCGCCCGCCGACGCCGGCGAGCACGCGCAGCCCGGCGACGATGTCACCCGCACGGGCGGTGAGCGCGCCCTGCTGGCGGCGGTACACGTGCTCGGCGTTCTCGAGGCGGCGCAGCAGCGGACCGGCGAGGATGGTCATCACCGGGACGCCGAGCAGCACGAACAGGGCCAGGAAAGGAGAGACCGACCACAGCAGGACGGCCACGACCGCGTAGGCGAGGACCGCGCCCACACCCGGCCCGGTCATCGTCAGCACCGCCGAAGCGTGCCCGATGTCGGCGCCCCCCACGGTGGCTGTCTCGCCGGCGGCCAGCTTGCGCGGCAGCACGGCTCCGATCCGGGAGAGGTGGCGCAGCAGGACACCGGCGGACCGGGCGGTCGCGTCCTCCCGTACGAACGTCATCGTGCGGTGCCGCATGATGCCCAGGTACGCGAGCCCGAACCCGGCCACCGCGATCGCCGTGACCCACAGCGCCAAGGCCCGGCGGTCGTGCGCGCGGAGCCCGTCGTCGATGGCGCGGGAGACCAGGTACGGCCGGACGGCCAGCCCGATCATCCAGGCTGTGCCGATCAGGCTGCCTCGCAGCACGCGCACCGGCTGGCAACGGACCAGCCACCAGATGTACCGCATCGGTCCCCTCGTGTCCGGAACGCCAGGGTCCGGATGAGGGATGCGCGGCATGCGCCACAGGCTACCGACCGCCCAGACGCGGTTGAATCGATTTTCCGCTTGGACGACGCAAACCTCGATTTCGCGACACGCTGTCCGACACGCCGATCGCGGTCGCCATCGAGACAGATTGATCTAGCACCTCCGTTCGAGAATGGGGACATGCTCGACGTCGACGTGTTGGTCCCAGGCGCGTGACCTGGCCGCCAAGTGCGCTGACGCGGGTGTGTGGTCGGTGCCCGACGCCGACCTGGTGGCCGTGTTGGATACCGCGCACGCGTTGGAGCAGTTGGCCGCGACGGTCAAGCTGCACGCCGTGCGGGAGGTAGACGGGCGTGGGATCCCCGCCGCACAGCACGCGACCAGCGTGGCGGTGTGGTTGCGGCAGCGGCTGCGGGTCGACATCCACACCGCTCGCCGGATGGTGGAGTTGGCGCGGCAGGTGGAGCGGCGACCCGGGTTGGACCAGGCGTTGGCCAGCGGTGCGGTGTCGGTGGATCAGGCTCAGGTGATCGCTACCGCGATCCGTGACCTGCCGGACCGGCTCGCCCCCGAGGTGGTAGACGCGGCTGAAAGCCTGATGGTCGGCTGGGCAAAGGAGTTCGAGCCGAGGTCGATGCGGCAGCTCAGCACCGGCCTGTTGGCGTATGTGGCGCCGGAGTTGGCCGACGAGGCGGATCGGCGGGCAATCGAGCGGGACGAGAAGCGCGCCCAGCAGACGCGAGCGTTCGCCCTGTCCGACCAGGGTGATGGCCGCTACCGGGTGACCGGTTGGCTGGACGCCGAGGCCGCCGCCACCGTCTCCGCCGCACTTGACCCACTGTGCCGGCCGAGCGGTGATGAGCGAAGCCCGACCCAACGGCGTGCGGACGCACTGGTGGATGTCTGCAAGCTGGCCTTGGGGTGCGGAGAGCTGCCAGACAACGGTGGTGACCGGCCTCAGGTGGTCGTCACGGTGCCGTTTGACGTGCTGCGGGGCGAGCTGGGCGTGGGGCAGTTGGATTGCGGCGACCGGCTCAGCGCGGAGCAGGTGCGCAAGCTGGCCTGCGATGCCCGGATCATGCCGGTGGTGTTGGGTGGTGACGGTCAGGTCCTGGACGCCGGCCAGGCTCGGCGGCTGTTCACCGGTGCGTTGCGGCGCGCCCTGGTGGCTCGCGACGGCGGGTGCGCTTTCCCAGGCTGTGACCGGCCGGCACGCTGGTGCCACGGCCACCACGTCAAGGCCTGGACAGCCGGTGGGGCCACCGCTCTCGACAACGGCGTTCTTTTGTGTGGCCATCACCACCGGGTGATCCACCAGGGCGAGTGGCAAGTGCGGATGGCCGCCGACGGTCGGCCGGAGTTCATCCCGCCCGCTTACCTGGACCCCGCCCGCCGCCCCCGCCGCAACACCTACCACCTGCGCACATAGCCGAGGCGGCACGGCTGTCAGAAACCTGGACACGCGACCAGCCCACGTGGTCACCGGCCAGGTCTGGTGCTCTGCGTAGGAACGACGGGCGGCAAGGTGGCTCGCCTGACGATCACCAGAGCCGATTACGAGGGGGTGCGCTTCAACGTCACCGTCTGGGAGTGACCAGCGCGGACGCCACCGCCTCGTCGAAGCCCGAGTGCCACGTCGCGTCGTCCGACTCGACCTCCCAGAGCTTGTTCTGCAGGATCCGCGCCAGCGTCCACGCCACCGCCCGCTCCCGATCCAGGCCGAGCACCTCGGTCATCAGGTCGAACCGCCGCTGGACCGCCCGCGGCACGTCGCCGGTCGCGACCACGTCGTCCCAGCGGTTGTGCAGGGCGGCGAGCAGCTCGAAACCTGGATCGCCGGCGAGAGGTTTGGGGTCGATGGCGAGCCACGGCTCGCGCTCCCCGGCGAGCACGTTCTCGTAGTGCAGGTCCCAGTGCAGCAGCCGGTCGCCCGGCTCGGGCAGCACCTCGCGGAGAGCGGCCGTGCCGTCCCGGATGAGCCGCCGCCGGTCCGGATCGCCGTCCTTGGCCAGGGCGTCCGGCACCCGGTCGAGCATCGCGGCACCCACATCGGCCAACCTGCGGACGCCGGGCGGTGCCGCGACGGCGTTGAGGCGCAGCAGCAGCTCGCTGATGATGCGGGTCGCGGCAAGGTCG
The DNA here is from genome assembly GCF_036906915.1 of Micromonospora sp. CPCC 206061. Lineage (NCBI taxonomy): Bacteria > Bacillati > Actinomycetota > Actinomycetes > Micromonosporales > Micromonosporaceae > Micromonospora > Micromonospora sp. CPCC 206061. The sequence goes on along the minus strand of NZ_JBAKHX010000041.1, from coordinate 46,078 downwards.
TCAGGCACATCCGCCAACATCCGCCCCTCGAGCCGTTCCAGCAGCAGCGAGCCGTCCTCCGGTTCGTACCGCAGCAATCGCACCGCACCGTCGCCGTCCCATGCCTCGAGGGCGACCGGTTCACCGGCGGTCTCGTCGTCGATGGGCTGAAGCTTCAGCATGGCGGGGGTGCCGTCGTCACGCACGACCGGCACGACGAGCGCGACCGCGCCGTAGATCGGTTGCCCGTCGCGGCGCAGCTCCCAGCGCTCCATCAGCTCCGCCGCCCGACCGGGCAGCGCCGCGATCCACGCCTTGCCGGCCTCGCCGTAGAACTTCGCGTGCGACTCGACCAACTCGTCGGGCACCTCAAGGCGAAGATCGCTCGTCATCGCTCAAGCATGGCGGAACTGGCCCCGGCCGCAACTGTTGACCCCTGTGTCAGCGAGCGGACAGTGGGTGTGCTTGTCCGGCGGATATGGCGAGCGCGGGATGAGGCTCCGACGCGATACTGCGACCGTGGATGGGGAGATCGTCGCGGATGACGGGTGCCGGCTGTGGAGCGCTCAGGCGGGCAGCGGGCCGCCGCTGGTGTTCTGCCATGGCGGGCCGGGACTGCGCCGTCTCAACGTCTCCGGCGCCAACCTGTCGCTCATGGACTACTGCACCGCCGGCCCGCAGTACGCCAGCGGCGGCTTCATCGCCGACTCGCGGCTGCCGTTCGTCGTCAACGGGTCGCAGCAGCAGTGGCTGACCCGCAACAGCGAGGTCGCCGGCTGGTCGAACGCGGTGTGGAACCAGGTCTTCGCGGGCGTCACCGGCGCCCTCGAAGACGCCGCGTTCCCCAACCCTCCATACACGACACTCGCCACGACGCCACTGAGCCGCGAAAAGCCGTATCTCTTCGTGGACACCAAGGGCCGGTACCAGGTGCGCGTGCCCGCCGCCCAGCGAAACAGCAGCGGCATCACGTGGGCGAACGGGCTGACGCCGGGACGCACGATCCCGCTGTCCCACTTCCACGTCGCGACGCCGCGAGACTCCGTGCGCACCATCAATTCCGAGCTCGCACGCGGCAAGCACCTGCTGCTCACGCCGGGCGTCTACGACATCGCGCGCAGCATCGAGGTGCGGCGGCCCGACACCGTCGTGCTCGGCATCGGGCACGCGACGCCGCTGGAGGTGGCGGGCGTGCCGGGCGTGGTGATCGCGGGCGTGACCATCGACGCGGGGCTGACCGAGTCGCCGGTGCTGTTGCGAGTGGGGCGCAAGCACGGTTTCGAGTTCAGCATGCCGAACAACCCGACAACACTGTCCGATGTGTACTTCCGGGTGGGCGGGCCGCACGTCGGCAAGGTAGACACCGCGCTGGAGGTCAACAGCGACGACGTGCTCATCGACCACGCGTGGGTGTGGCGCGGCGACCACGGCGTCGAGGGCTTCACGGACACCGAACGGTGGAACACCAACACCGGGCGGTACGGCGTGGTCATCAACGGCGACGACGTGACCGCCACAGGGCTCTTCGTCGAGCACTTCCAGCGGTACAACACGGTCTGGAACGGCGAGCGCGGCACCACGATCCTGTACCAGAACGAACTGCCGTACGACCCGCCGACACAGGCGGACTGGATGAACGGCGACGTCGAGGGGTACGCCGGCTACAAGGTGAGCGACCGGGTCCGTCAACACACCCTGTATGGCGGCGGCGTGTACGTCTTCAACCAGAACAACCCGTCGATCCACACCGAGAACGGCTTCGAGGTGCCGGACCGGCCGGGCGTCACCCTGCACCACGTGATGACCGTGAACTTGAGCGCCGGCACCATCGACCACGTCGTCAACGGCGTAGGCGACGCGGCCGACACGACCCGAATCGGCCAACCCGTCTACATCACGCGCTATCCCGCACCGTAACGCTCCTCACCCGCACAGCCGATGCAACCCGGCCAGCGCACGAGTAGCCGGCGGGCGGCGATCAAGGAGGTTCGCGCGGAAGTTGCGGCGCTGGCGGCACTCAGGTAGTCCTGCGTTGCCGCTCAGGCGTCGCGCTGACGCAGGACCGCGTATCCGCCGAGGAGCGCGGCGACCGCCCACAGCGCGAGCAGTCCCATGCCGCTCCACGCCCCGTAGTCCCGTGCCCACCGGGCCTCGTCCTGCGGCCCGGCCAGATGCAGCATGACCCACGCGGTCTGGTCCGGCAGGAACTGCGTCACCTCCCGCACTTTCGGGATGTTGCCGAGCCCCTGGGAGCCGAGAAACAGCAGCGGCAGCAGTATGCCCAGGGTGAGCGGGCCGCTGCGCAGCATCGTCGCCACGCCCAGCGCGAACGCGCACATCAGCGGCAGGTACAGGCACGCGCCCACGAGCGCCTGCGCCGTGCCGTCCCCGGTGAGCGACCTGTCCAACCCGGCCTGCGCCGCGAGGAACGTGACCGGCACGGCCACCACACCGACCACCGCGGCGACGAGCGTCGTGGCGGCCACCTTCGACGCGTAGAACCGGCCCCGGTCCGGAATCGCACAGAGCGAGGCCCGGATCGTGCCGGTCGAGTACTCGCTGGTCATCGCCAGCACCCCGAACACCACGAGCGGCAGCTGCCCTAGCGTCAGCGGCAGAAACGCGATCATCAGCGGGTCCTTCTCGAACGCCTGGCCGCCGCCTGATCGAAGGCTCAGCGCCAGCAGGTACCCGAGCGCCCCGCTGAGCACGACGGTGAGCGGCAGTGTCCAGAAACTGGACCGGACGCTCCGGATTTTCGTCCATTCCGCGGCGATCATCGGGCGCCTCCCGCCGTGAGCCGGAGGAACGCGGCCTCCAGCGAGTCGGTGCCGCTCTCGGCCACGAACTCGGAGACCGTGGTGTCCGCGAGCAGCCGGCCGCGCGCCACCACCACGAGGTGGTCGGCGGTCATCGCCATCTCGGTCATCAGGTGGCTGGAGACGAACACGGTGCGCCCCTCGGCCGCCAGGCCGCGGAACAGTTCGCGCGCCCACACCACGCCCTCGGGGTCCAGCCCGTTGACTGGTTCGTCAAACAGCAGCACCGGCGGGTCGCCGAGCAGCGCCGCCGCGATGCCGAGCCGCTGCCCCATGCCGAGCGAGAGCGCCTTGGCCCGGCGGCCCGCCACGTCGGCGATGCCCACCTGCTCCAGCACGGCGCGCACCCGCGAGCGCGGGATCCCGTTCGTCTGGGCCAGCCACAGCAGATGGTTGTAGCCGCTGCGCCCGCCGTGCACGGACTTCGCCTCCAGCAGCGCGCCCACGCGCCGTAGCGGGTGGCGCATGTCCCGGTACCGCTCGCCGTCGATGCGCACGTCGCCGCTGGTCGGGCGGTCGAGCCCGAGCATCATGCGCATGGTCGTCGACTTGCCGGCGCCGTTCGGCCCGAGGAAACCGGTCACCATTCCGGGACGCACCGTGAACGACAGCCCATCGACCGCCACCACCCGCCCATACCTCTTGCTGAGGTCACACACTTCGATCACTCGCACCACGCTAGGAAGGTGGGCGCTCGCCGGCAGTCCTCGAAAGTCGCGGCCTGACCCGACGAAGGTTGACGCACGTACCCTTCAGGGCGTGAGCCGACACTTCCTCGCCGCCGCCGTGGTCGCCGTCGACACCGCGCTGCTCGTGGCCGTGCACGGCATCGGCTACCTGTGGGTGGCGGCGCTGTTCGCCGCGACGGTGGTGCTCGCGTACCGGCAGCGGCTCGCCGGGTTCGGCGGGGCGCTGCTGCTCGGTGCCGTCACCGCCGGCGGGTACGCCGTCCTGGTCTGGACCGCCTACCGCGCCGGGCGCGGCGCGTCCAAGCGCGTGCTGGTCGCGGTCGGCGCGACCGGGCTCGCGACGCACCTCGCGCTGCTCCCCTCGAACACGCGCATGGTCCCCCAGCTCGTGGTCGTCTACCTGGTGTTCGTCGCGCTACCGGCGGTCGTCGGCCGGTACGTCACCCAGCAGGAGCAGCTGATGTCCGTACTCGGCGACCAGGCTCGCCTGGCCGAGCGGCTGCGCATCGCCCGGGACATGCACGACTCGCTCGGCCGCCGGCTCAGCCTGGTGTCGATCCAGGCCGCGGCGCTCGAAGTCGCGCCGCTGCCGGCGGAGCAGCGACGGGCCATCGGCCAGCTCGGCACCGCCGCGCGCGAGGCCATGACCGAGCTATACGGGGTGATCGGTGCGCTCCGCGAGCCACAGTGCACTGTCGACATTGGTGCGCTCTTGACTCAGTTTCGGGACGCCGGGGTGCCCGTGACCGTGGAGCCCGCGGAGCCGCCCGCGGTCGGCGAGGCCGCCTACCGCGTGGTCGAGGAGGGACTGACCAACGCCGCCAAGCACGCCCCCGGCCAGCCGGTGTCGGTGAGCCTTCGCAGCGAGGGCGACACGCTCCTCGTCACCGTCGCCAATCCGGCTACGTCGCGGCCGGCGAGCACGGCCAGCGCCGGCGGCGGGCGCGGCCTGCCCGGTCTTGATGAGCGGGTACGCCTTGCCGGCGGGTTGCTGCACCACGGGCACGCGGATGGCCGCTTCCGCCTGACCGCGATGCTGCCCGTCGCGCCAGCGGCACCTGCCGCGTCGCCGCCCCGCCCGGCGCTGCTCGGCACCGCCGCGGCGGTCCTCGTCCTCATCGTCCTGCCGGTGAGCCTGATGCTGGGGGTCAAGGGGTGATCCGGGTCCTGGTCGTTGACGACGAGCCGCTGATCACGGCCGGCATCCGCACGGTGCTGGAGTCGGCCGGTGACATCGCGGTCGTGGCGGAGGCGGCCGATGGCCGTTCCGCCGTGGCCGAAGCCCTGCGGCACCGTCTCGACGTCGCGCTGGTCGACATCCAGATGCCCGTACTGGATGGGCTGTCCACAGTGGAGGAGCTGCGCCGCGTCCGGCCCGATCTGCGCACCGTCATGCTGACCTCGTACGGCGCCGAGCCGAACGTGCTGCGCGCCCTGGAGAGCGGCGTCGCCGGTTTCGTCCTCAAGAACTGCGCGCCCGGCGAGCTGATCGGGGCCGTCCGGGCGGCGCACCGCGGCGACGCGTACCTATCCCCCGAGGTGACCCGGATGGTGCTCGGCATGGTTGGCCCCGCCGCGGCCGGGCGCCGCCGCGACGCCGCCGACCGGTTGGCCGCGCTCGCGCCGCGCGAGGCCGACGTGCTGGCGCTGGTCGCCGAGGGCCTGTCGAACGCGGAGATCGGCCGGCGCGTGAGCATGAGCGAGCCGACCGTCAAGACGTACGTGAGCCGGGTTCTCGTAAAGCTGGACTGCGAAAACCGGGTACAGGCGGCCCTGCTCGCCCGCGACGGCGGCCTGACCCGCTCGTCGTAGGGTGTGCTGATGACCCTCGCTCATGACGCCGCCGGCAGCGGTCCGCCCGTGCTCCTGCTGCACTCCACGGTCTGCGACCGGCGGATGTGGGATCCGCAGCTGCCGGCGCTGACCGACGCCGGCTACCGCACGGTGCGGTGCGACCTGCGCGGCTACGGCGACTCCCCGGTGCCTCAAGCGTCGTACAGCGACGCGGAGGACGTCGTCGAGCTGCTCGACACGCTCGGCATCGAACGGACGGCGGTCGTAGCCGCGTCCGGCGGCGGGCGGGTCGCGCTGGAGGTGGCGGCGCGGTGGCCGTCGCGGGTGTCCGCGCTGGCGCTGCTGTGCACCGCGATGGCGGGGCACGAGCCAGGCCCGGCGCTGCGGGCTTTCGGCGAGCGGGAGGACACTCTGCTGGAGGCCGGCGACGTCGGCGCGGCTACCGAGTTGAACGTGGATACCTGGCTGACCCCGGACGCCACTGAGGCGACGCGCGAGGCGGTCCGCGCGATGCAGCGCAACGCCTTCGTCGCGCAGCTCGCCGGCCCCGACGTCGCGCCGATCCAGGCCGAGACCGACCTCTCCGCCATCACCGCGCCCGCGCTGCTCGTCTCCGGCGCCCGCGACCTGGTGGACTTTCGCCAGGTCGCCGCCCGGCTGGCGGAGCTGCTGCCCGACGCTCGCCGGATCGAGCTGCCCTGGGCCGGTCACCTGCCCAGTATCGAGCGCCCCGAAGAGCTGAACGCGATCTTGATCGACTTCCTGACCATTGACAGTTAGCGATTCGATCGCCACCTTCTCGGGAAAACGCTTTCCGCTCTGCCCAGGTCTGCCCACACTAGTCCGCGCCGGCGTAGGGGTCGGCAAGATCGAGGCTTGACCCGCGACCGACTCTGGACCGCGCACGCGGCACGCGGACGGCCGGCGCCGAGGGGGGATCAACGCCAGCCGCCCGCGCCGAAATCGCCGGTCAGCGGAAGCTGAACCGGCGCCTGCGCTTGCGCCCGGACAGGCGCTGCAGGGTGTCCGCGCCGCGGTGCAAAATGCGCGTCGCTCGCGACGAGCCGCGCCGCTGCTCGACGGCGTTTCCGATCTGCCGCGCACCCGCCGCCACCAGCGGGACGGCGATCGCGATCAGTGCCCAACGTCCGATGGCCTTGCCGATCATCTCAACCTCCAAGGGGTGCTTCCCCTGGCTTACCCGCCCCGGCCGCCGATTATGTACGCGCTGGTCAGACCGGGTGCGAGCGGCCGTCAGGCGGGGTCTAGGGCCACGAGGGTCACGGTGTGGGGGGCTCGACGGGGGATGGGCAGGCCCTGGACGGACAGCACCTCGGCGTCGACCGCCGCCTCGCCCACCGGCCCAACCGGGTCGGCGGCGGGGTACACACCGATCCGCGCCACCGGCCTGACCCATCGCGCCCGGTACCGGCCCGGCGCCAGCCCCGGCACGCGCAGGTGGAGCGGGCGCTCCGAGGTCGACTCGTCCATCTGCACGTGAGCCATCAGCGCCCGCCGCCCATCGGCCGCGACGACCCCGTGCGTCCAGACTGCGGGGTCGGGCGAGTCGAGGCGTACCACCCGGCCGCTGTGCAGCAGGTCGCGGTAGGCCTTGTAGACCTCGATCCACTCGGCCAGCGCCTCCCGCTCCGACGCGTTGGTGCGGGTGAGATCCCACTCGATGCCGAAGTGTCCAAAGAGGGCGGTCGCGGCCCGGAAGTCCAGCGGGAACGCCCGGCCGGTCTGGTGCGACTCCGGCGACGCGATGTGCGCGCCCAGGTACTCGGGGGCGGCGAGCTGGACGGTCCAGCGCTGGATGCCCTGCCGCGCCCTAGCGTCGGTCATGTCGGAGGTCCACACCCGCTGGACCCGCTCCAGTACGCCGAGGTCGACCCGCCCACCACCGGACGCGCACGACTCCCACTCGACGTGGGGGTGCCGGGCGCGCAGCTCGTCGAGGAGCCGGTAGAACCCGAGGGTTTGGCCGTGTACCGCCGGCGCGCCGCTCCGGGCGGCTGAGCCGGCCTCCAGCAGGTCGCGGTTGTGGTCCCACTTCACGTACGAGATGTCGTATGTGGACAGTACGGCGTCGATGCTCTCCAGCAGGAAGTCGACGACCTCGGGGCGCGACAGGTCGAGCACGTACTGGTTGCGCTGCTGCAACGGTGTGCGCCCGCGCGGGGCCAGGATCCAGTCGGGGTGCTCGCGAAACAGGTCGGAGTCCGGATTCACCATCTCCGGTTCGAACCACAGGCCGAACGCCATGCCCAGCCCGCGCACGTGGTCGATGAGCGGGGCGAGGCCCTTCGGCCAGACGGTCTCGTCCACGTACCAGTCGCCGAGGCCGGCGGTGTCGTCGCGCCGCCGGCGGAACCAGCCGTCGTCAAGGACGTACCGCTCGACGCCGATCGAGGCCGCGATGTCGGCGAGCTCGCACAGCCGCGCCAGGTCGTGGTCGAAGTAGACGGCTTCCCACACGTTGAGGTTGACGGGGCGCGGGCCGCTCGGGTGTGCCGGCAGCGACCGCTGGTACCCGTGGAACGCGGCGGCCAGCCCGTCGAGCCCGTCGCGGGACGCGGCGACGTGCACCCACGGCGAGCTGTACGAATCGCCGGAGCCCAGGACCAGCTCGCCGGGCAGCAGCAGCTCGCCCCCGCCGGCGGTGGCCGGGGAGGCGCCGTCGCGCTCCACCCGGTACACGTTGTTGCCGCTCCACGCGACGTGGACGCCCACGACCTCGCCACCCTCGAAGCCGAAGCCCGGCGTGCCGGCCACGACCATCGTCGCCGCGTCGAGGCCGGTCTTGCCGTGCCGGTTCTCGCGCAGGTACAGGCCGTCGGTGAGCGCATGCCGCTGCGGCACCCGCTCGTTCGCCCAGCGGCCGGTGAAGTCGAGCACCTCGGTCAGGTGCTCGGCCAGCGGCACCACGACCTCCAGACCGTCCACAATGTATGGCGAGTCGCCGGTGTTGGTGACGGTGTGGCGCAGCCGCAGTGCCCCGCCGGGCAGCGACTCGACCTCGGTCGAGAGCGCCAGCCCGGCCGCCTCGTCGGTGGCCGACACCCGCAGCAGCGCACCCTCGACCGTGACGGCCGTGGTGTGGAACGCCGTCGACCAGTCCAGCCCGGCCGCGGGCCCGCCGGCCACACAGAGGCGGTGGCCGCGCAGCCCCGGCCGCACGTACCAGCCACGGGACTGCTCGGGCAGCAGCGAGCTGGCGCCGGGCCCGGCGGTCGCCGCCCACGACGAGGCGTCGCCGGCGCCGCTCGCCACACCGAGCCAGGAGACCAGCGGCAGCCCACCGGACGGGTCCGGCGCGAGCGCCAGCGCGGTGTGCCCAGCCGGAGCCGGATCAGGGTGCACCAGCGCGTCCCACCGGAGTTCGTCGTCAGCCATGTCCCGCCCTTCAAGCCGCCCGAACCTGGAAGCGTACCGGCCCTGGCCAGGCCGTCACCGGCGGGCGGAGGCGCGGGTGAGCTTGGCGCGCAGGGCGCGCCGGGCGACCGGGCCCATCTCGTCGACCACCTCGACGAGCACCGCCAGCTGTTCGAGGGCGTCCAGCGCGTGCCGCGCGCCGTCGGGGTCCACGCCTTCAAAGAGCTCCAGCCCGATGAACGCCGCCGACACCGCGCGCGCCAGGCCCGGCACGTCGGCCACGTCCGCGAACGGGGAGCCGGCCAGCAGGCGGCTGAGTACCGGCTCGATCTGATCGATCCAGAGTCGCAGCGCGGCGGCGACCGGCGCGCCCAACTTCGGGTCGGCCTGCGCGCCAGCGAGCAGCTGGGCGAGAATGGCCACGTTGCCGAGCCGGCGTTCCTCGGCGTGCAGGGTGCGGCCGACGTCGAGCAGTTCGCGCAGCGAGCCGACCTCGGCGAAGGCTTCGGCGTACCGCTCGACCCGCGCCGCCGTGTTGACGGTGCACGCGGCGGAGAGCAACTCGTCGACGCTGCCGAAGTGGTAGAACACGAGCGCCTGGTTCACCCCGGCGGACGCGGCGATGGTGCGGGCGGAGACGCCGGCGATGCCGTGGGTGCGGATCGCGTCTATCGCGCCGTCGAGCAGCCGCTGCTTGGTGTCGTTCGACATCGCTCCCCCGGTTGCGCCGCGTGCGGTGGCGCAATCATCGCATCGGTGACGAGTTGCGCAAGCCCGCCGACGCCGGGCAGCCGCAACAGCCACCCGACCGTGGCCCAGCCGAGGTCTATGTGCTCCAAGGCACGCGCGACGGCGGTCACCCCCCGTTCCTCGTGGCCGCCGTCGGCGTACAGGGACCGCCACAGCGGCGGTCGGTGCTCGTGCGCGGGCGCCAGCGTGAGGCCGTGCGGGCGCCGCCGCTTCAGGAAGCGCGCCACGCCGCGACAGGCCTCGCACCCCTCGTCCAGCCACAGCACCGCGGGCGGGCCGGCACGGTACGGCGTCCAACGCGGACGCCAATCCCGCACGGACCGCCGGTATTCGCGCCATCGCTCCCCGTGCCGGCCGGCGAGGTCGTGGTGCTCGTGCGGGCGCGCGACGCCCGCGCCGAACGCCGCGGCCGCCAGCGCCGCCGCGCCGAGCGTGGCGCTGCGCGTGCCCGCGGCGAGCAGGCCGAGCAGCGCGACGGCGCTGAGCTGCATCGGGTTGGCGACATAGGCGTACGGGCCAGTGGTGACCAGCCGCACCGGTGGGTCCCACGGATACGGTGTGCCGCCGCCCCGGACCGCGAACTCCCGCACCGCCATCAGTGCGGGCGCGGCGACCAGGAGCCCCACCTGTGCCAAGGAAAACAGCAGCGGGCGGGGCAGCCCGGTCAGGTGCGTCCACGAGCCGTCGCCCATCTCGAACGCGACGGTGGGCACCAGCCACAGGGTGACCGCCGCGAACACGGCGATCTGGAGCACGGCGCGCGCACCGAGGCGCCGCCGTTCGGCGGTCCAGCGGCCGAGCAGCTGGGCGGGCAGCGCCACGAGCAGCAGCCCGACTGTTTCACCGATCAGCCAGTGTGTGCCGAGCCGCACGAGCGGGTCGAGGGCCGGCATCGCGACCGCGTCCAGCCACAGCAGCAGGCCGAGCGCGAGGGGAAGCGGCACGAACCGCCGGTACAGCACCGGTATCGCGCCCCACAGCACCGCCCAGCCGAGCCACAGGTCCACCGGCAGGCCGCGGAACGCGCCGTCGACGGGTGCGAACCCATACCACCCGGCAACCCGCGCCACCTCGTTGAGGGCGGCGATGCCCACGGCCGCCGCGACAAAGGCGAGAAGCGCGGCGGCTCCGTCGCGTCCCGGCCGCCACCGCGCCAGCGCGCCGAGCGCCGGCACGATCAGGCAGAGGTACCGGGCGATGGTCATGCGCCGCCGCCCGCAGCCGCCAGAAAGCGAAGCGAGCGAAGCGACCACAGCGACTGGCGGCTACAGTGCGGCTTTGAGGCGCATGATCCGCGCGGGCGAAGGCGGGCGCCAGCCAGCTCAGTCATCGCGGCACCATCGTGTCCAGCAGGTAGCCGGCGCCTTCGCGCATCAGCGTCTGCTGTACGGGACCGAAGTACCACGACGGGTCCAGGCGCCGCGTGTACACGATGGACAGTCGTACCTCGGTGCGCTCCCCCACCGCCTTCCACGCCACGGTCGCGCTGCGCCAGACCAGCCAGCGCGCCGTGATGGCGGAGTCTTCGACGACGCGGAACTCGATCCGGCCGGGCGCCGCGGCGACGACCTCGGTGACGGTGTGGCCGCCCGACCCGTGCGCGCTGCCCGGGTAATGGAACATCCAGCGGTCGCCGGCCGCGAGCCCGCTCCCGTCGACCCGCTCCGGCAGCGGCACGCGGAGCATCCGCAGCGGCACCGACCGCACTCCCGCCGACCCTGGCCCATCCGCCAGCCGCGACGCGACCTCGTCGCGGCTCAGCGCCACCGTCCGGGTCACCGTCACCGCCTGCTCGGGATCCAACCGCACACCCGTGCCCTCCAGCGCGAGGACCAGAAGTAGCGGGATCGGCAGCAGCGCGTACCGCTTCTCGGGCTGCTCGGCCCAGTTCAGCAGCGCCGCAGCGCCGTGCGCTACGGCATACACCAAAGGGGCGGCGAGCACGACGCAGATCGCACCCTCGTGGAGGGCGACCGCCGCGAGCAGCAGGCCGACGGTGGTCACCGTGAATACCCGGCCGTGCGTGGTGCGCCCCGGCATCAGCACCAGCGCGATCGACATGAGCACGGGCAGGCCTATGAAGAGCAGCGCGCTGTCGGCCCGCCCGTCACGCACGGCGAGGACGAAGACCGCCACGCCGAACAGCCCCACCAGGCCGGCCAGGATCCACCGCGCCATCACACCCACCCCATCTCTTGAGCACTCGCTCAAAACGCAAGGTAGCATGCTTTTGAGCGAGCGCTCAAGAGATGGGTTCAGCCCTGGAGGTAGGTCAGGACCGCGCGCACCCGCCGGTGGTCGTCGGCGCTGTCGGCGGGCAGGTCGAGCTTGGTGAAGATCGAGCCAATGTGCTTCTCGACGACCTTCTCGCTGACCGTCAGCGCCCGCGTGATGGCCGCGTTGGAGCGGCCCTCGGCCATCAACTCCAGCACCTCCCGCTCGCGTGGTGTCAGCCGAGTCAGCGGGCTGCGGCGCCGCGCCAGCAGGTGGCGCACCACCTCCGGATCGACGACACAGCCTCCGGCGGCCACCCGCTCCACCGCGTCGACGAAGTCGCGAACCTGGAGGATGCGGTCCTTGAGCAGGTAACCGACGGCGGCGCTACCTGTCGACTCCAGCAGCCTCGCGGCGTAGGCGCTGGCTACGTACTGGCTCAGCACCACGATCGGCAGCCGCGGGCGGTCGAGGTGGAGCGCGAGCGCGGCGCGCAGGCCCTCGTCGGTGAACGACGGCGGCATTCGCACGTCGGTGACCACCACGTCGGGCGCGTGCTCCTCGACGGCTGCGACCAGACCGTCCGCGTCGTCGACCGCCGCGACGACCTCGTGGCCGAAGCGGCCGATCAGCGCGACTAGGCCCTCCCGCAGGAGTACCGCGTCATCCGCCAGTACGATGCGCAGCGCGCCGGCGCCCCTCACCCCGTCCAAGGCAACTCCACGGTCAGCACCGTCGGCCCTCCAGCGGGGCTCGACAGCGTCAGCGTGCCGGCCAGCGCGTCCACCCGGTCGGCGAGCCCGGCCAGCCCGGTGCCGCGATCCGGGTCGGCGCCGCCCACCCCGTCGTCGCGCACCCGCACGCGCAGCCTTCCGCCGCGTACCCCGCCGGTGATCTGGACTTCGCTGGCGCGGGCGTGCTTGGCGGCGTTGGCGAGCGCCTCCGCGACCACGAAGTACACCGTGGACTCCACTGTGGACGACAGGCGGCCGGGGAGATCCAAGCTCACCGCGACAGGTGTCGCCGACCGGTCGGCCAGCTCGGCGACCGCCGCGGCCAGCCCCAGATCGGTCAGCACCCGCGGATGGATCCCCCGCACCAGCTCGCGCAGCTCGGTCAGCGCCGACGCGGCCTGGTCGGCCGCCCGCCGCAGCAGCGACCGGGCCGCCGCCGGGTCGTCATCGAGGTGCAGGTCAGCGGCGACCAGCGTGACGCCCAGCTCCAGCAGGTGCTGCTGGGCGCCGTCGTGCAGGTCGCGCTCGATGCGGCGGCGCTCCACCTCGAACGCGTCGATGAGCCGCACCCGCGACCGGGTCAGCGTCCGCACCGTGGCGTCCTCCCCCGGGGCGAGCAGCAGCCGGGCCAGCGCGCCATGCGCCGCCGCAGCCAGGCTCACGGCGTACACGATGGCGACGGCCGCGACGAGCACCTCGACGACCGCGAGGATTGCGGTGACGGCGGCCACCCCGACGTCTACCCCATCGGCCGGGGCGCCGGTCCCTGACCGGGTCACCGTGCCGAAACCCAACGCCAGCATCGGGCCCGCCGCGAGCGCGGCCGCCGTCGCGTCCAGCACCAGCAGTAAAGTGCCATGCAGCACCAGATACGCCAGCTCGCGCCACGTCACCGGCTCGGCGTACCGGTGCCGCAGCCACGCCACGAGCCCGGGACGGTCCGGGCGACGGTGCGGATCGGGCACCGGCGGGTCACCGAGCAGCAGCAGCCGGCGCCGTTCCAGCGCGGCCAGCGGTGCGGTGAGCGCCGGTGCCCCGACCACCAGGCCGGCCACGAGCGCCACCAGCAGCCAAACCAGTGTCACCGCGCCGAGCACGGCACCGGTGAACACGTACGCCAGCGCCCGCACCGGCCACAGCGACGTCAACAGCCGCTGAGGGCCGCCGCGCAGCGCCGCCCAGAGCGTCGTCATGGCCGACACCGTACGCGGTAGGGCTAACCCTCCCCCGGTAACGCGGGTCCGGCCTCCTGTGCCGGCACACGTGTGCCGCTTCGATGGTGGCATGAACGCGATCGAATGCCGCGCGCTGCGCAAGCGGTACGGCCGGACGGTAGCCGTCGACGGGCTCTCCTTCACCGTCGCGCAGGGCCGGATCACGGGGTTCGTGGGGCCTAACGGCGCCGGCAAGTCCACCACGATGCGGATGATCCTCGGGCTGGACGCGCCCGACGAGGGCACGGCTCTGGTCAGTGGCCAGCCGTACCGGCGGCTGCGGGCGCCGCTGCGGCACGCCGGCGCGCTGCTTGACGCGAGCGCCGTGCACCCGGGACGGCGCGCCCGCGACCATCTGCTGTGGCTGGCCCAATCGAACGACCTGCCCCGCAACCGGATCGACGAGGTACTGGAACTCGTCGGCCTAGCCGCCGTGGCCAGGCGCCGGGTCGGCGGGTTCTCGCTCGGCATGCGGCAACGGCTCGGGATCGCGGCGGCGCTGCTGGGGGACGCGCCGGTGCTGATGTTCGACGAACCGACCAACGGGCTCGACCCCGAGGGCATCGTTTGGGCCCGCCACCTGTTTCGCGGCCTGGCCGCCGAAGGGCGTGCGGTGTTCGTGTCCAGCCACCTGATGAACGAGCTCGCCGGCACCGCCGACCACCTGGTCATCGTCGGGCGCGGGCGGCTCCTGGCCGACACCCCGGTCACCGCGTTCGTCGCCGGGAGCGGCACGGACTCGCTGGAGGCGGCGTACCTGGCCCTGACCCGCGGCGCGGTCGAGTACGGGGGACGGCGATGAGAGGGCTGGTGCTGGCCGAGTGGACCAAGCTGCGCACGGTGGTCGGCACGGCAGGGTGCCTGGTCGCCATGGCAGGTGCCCTCGTCGCGGTAGCGCTGCTCATCTCGTCAGGCAACCCCGGCACATACAGCGACACGGACCACGTCGACGAATTCCGGTTCGTCCACCGGGAGCTCACCGGCGACCACACCATCGTCGCGCGGGTCACCGGCCAGGAGAGCGACCAGCCGTGGGCGATGGCGGGCATCCTCGTGAAGCGCAGCCTCACCCCGGGCGCCCAGTACGCGGCGCTCGCGGTCACGCCAGGCCATGGCGTGCGGATGCAGACCGGCTTCACCACCGACATCGCGGGTGACGCGCGCCCAGGACCCCGGTACCTTCGGCTCACCCGTACGGGGGACACGGTCACGGGGTCCGAGTCGGGCGACGGTGTGACGTGGGACCGGGTCGGTACCGTGACGCTCACCGGTCTCCCGCCGACCGTCCACCTCGGATTGTTCGTCACGTCGCCGGGAATGACCCGGGTGCACCCGATGCGGCCGGGGCTCGTCCAGATCCGCCCGAACACGGCGACGTTCGAAGCGGTCCGGGTCTCCCCCGCCGGTCCCGCGGGCCCTTGGCAGGCGCTGGACGTCGGCGGCACCTCGGCCCCGACCACAGTGGAGGTCAACGG
Source organism: Micromonospora sp. CPCC 206061 (assembly GCF_036906915.1). Lineage (NCBI taxonomy): Bacteria > Bacillati > Actinomycetota > Actinomycetes > Micromonosporales > Micromonosporaceae > Micromonospora > Micromonospora sp. CPCC 206061. The sequence goes on along the minus strand of NZ_JBAKHX010000041.1, from coordinate 31,035 downwards.
CAGCGTGGCCGTGACCGGGTCGGGCGACATCGTCGGCCGCTCCGATGACGGCAGCCGCATCGTGGCCGCCACCGCCGGCACGGTCTTCGCCGCCCTCCCCGCCATAGCGCTGGGCGTCCTGGTGACGACGTCCGAGTACCGCTGGGGCCTCATTCGCACGACGCTCGCGGCCGCCCCTCGGCGCGGCCCGGTGCTCGCCGCCAAGGCGGCCACCGTCGCCATTACCGCGTTTCCGGTGGCGCTCGCCGCGACCGCGGCCGCCCTGCTGGCCGTCCAACCGCTGCTGCACCGCAACGGCTACCGCCCACCGACGTACCCCGACCCGTCACTGCTCGACCCGGCGGTCTTGCGGGTCGTCACCGGTACCGCCATCGTCCTGACCCTGCTCGCGCTGCTGGGCCTCGGCATCGGCGCGCTCGTCCGGCGAAGCGCGGGCGCCATCACGGTGGTCGCCGCGGCCGTGCTCGTACCCGTCGCCGCCACACCATTCGCCCCAAGCTGGCTGCAGCGGTTCACGCCGGTGGCGGGCCTGTCTGTGCAACAGGTGCGGGAGACCGACGACACGCTGCTGCTGCCGTGGGCGGGCCGACCATGGATGGGGATCGCCGTCCTCAGTGGATACACGGGCCTCGCGCTCGCCGCCGGGTACTGGCGGCAGCGCCGGAGCGACGCGTGACCAGCCCGCTTTGGGCACTGCGCGCCGAGTGGACCAAACTGCGCACCACGCGCGGCACCGCCTGGCTGCCGTCTCTCGCGGCGATCCTGACCATCGGGGGCGGCGCGGCCGTCAGCGCCGTGGCGGCGCCTGGCACGACAGCGTGCGCATCCGGCTGCGACCCGGTCACGCTCAGCCTCTCCGGTGTCCACCTCGGCCAGCTCGCCGTGGTCGTGCTGGCCGTCCTCACCGTCACCAGCGAGTACCAGACCGGCCTCATTGCCGTGACGCTGGCGGCGACGCCGCGACGGCTGTCCGTGTACGCGGCGAAGGTGGCGACGGTCACCGCCGCTGTCGTGCCGGCGGCCGTGCTCGGCGTCGCCGGCGCGCTGCTCGCCGGTCGTCTCCTGCTGCCCGGCAACGGGTTTCCAATGGCGCTCGCCCGGCAGACAGTGCTGCGCGCGGCGGCCGGCACCGTCCTGTACCTGTTCCTGCTCGCCCTGCTCGCGCTCGGCCTCGCGACCGCCCTCCGGCACACGGCGCCCGCGCTCAGCGCGGTCCTCGCGCTGCTCTACCTCTGGCCGCTTCTGGGCCGACTCGTCGCCGTCGAGCCCTGGCACGCGTGGCTCGACCGGTACGCACCCGCGAACGCCGACCCAGCCGCGCTCGCGGGCTATGCGGCGGCGGCCCTGCTCGCCGGTGGCGCGTTCTTCACGGCCCGAGACGGGTAGTCGCGTCTACCACTGCCCCTGCGGCATCCTAGGAGGCTGGCTGATTCATTCGGGCGGATGCGACACGGTTGTGCCCGCCGGCCATAAAGAGGTGCGCGGGTACGACTCGGCGCTGTTCGTTCCTGAAGAACGACAAATTCTTCACCTACGACGTGTCGAAGAAGCCCATGATGGAAGTGACGGGCGGCACCAGCTCCGACCGCTGGAGCCCCGCACAGCGGGCCCGGCTGCCGGGCCCGATCCAGCGCCGCACTGCTACGTCGACCCCGCCGGCACCGTGGTGTACCGGCAGGATCGCACCAAGACGGCGGACCCGGACCCGCGCGAGTGCAGGCCGCCGACCCCTGGGCCGCTGACCCGTCAGAGCCGATCGCAGGTCGGCGGGAACCAAACGGGCTCGGTGGCCGACAATCCAGTCATGAGGTGTGATGACTTCCGGGAATCGCTGTCGGCGCGGCTGGACGGTGAAGACGACCCGGCCGAGCGTCCCGCGACCGACGCACACGTGGCCACCTGCGCTGCCTGCGGCACCTGGTTCGAGGCAGCCGTCCAGGTCACCCGGCTGGCGCGCACCTCTCCGGTACCGGACGACATCGACCTTACTAGCACAATCCTCGCGAATCTCCCGGCCGCGCCGCCGCGCCGGCGGCGGCTCGTGCCGGTACTGCGGGTGCTACTGGGCGCGCTGGGCGTCGCGCAGTTCCTGCTCGGCGCGGCCCAGATCAGCGGTTTTGCCGCGGCGGCACACCTGCACAGCGCCGCCGGCCAGCCCGCCGGGCACCTGTGGCACGAGTCAGCGGCGTGGAACGTCGCCGTCGGTGCGGGGTTCGCGTGGATAGCGTGGCGGCGCACCCGCCCCACCGGGATCGTCCCGACGCTGACCGCGTTCGTGGCCGTACTCACCCTGCTGACCGTCAACGACCTGATCAGCAGCCGCGTCGACGTGGCGCGCGTCCTCAGCCACACGATCATCGTGGCCGGTTACGCCATCATCCTGTACCTCTCCCGGCGCGGCGCCAGCCCCAGCGAACCGCCCGCGAGCGGCTCCCGCTGGCGCGCGACATTCGACCCAGAGCCCGCGAGCGAGCCAGCCGCGCCACCCCGCCTGCGTTTGATCCGCGGCTTCGGCGGCCCCGTCGAGGTCCGCTACAACGACCGCCGCGCCGCCTGACCCGCCGCCGGCGTCAGGGTCGCCAGGCGCCGCGGTCGACGTCGAGCATGACACCATTGTCGGACGCCAGCACTAGATCAAACTGCATCGATCCCACGCGTCATCGGCGTGTCGCCCGGCGTGTCGAAAAATGCCCCGGGCGCCGCGCCTCTGTTGGTTAGCGTGCGGTCATGACGCTCGATCCTGAGACGGTGCTTCCGCCGGCTGCTCGTGGATCGCGACCTCTCGGTCTGCGCGAAGCTACTGGCCGATGACTATGTCGACCACGACGCGCCGCCCGGACGCCTCCCGGCCCGGAGGCGACGCGGTCCCATGGGGCCGGGATGCTCCGCGCGTATCCAGACCTGCGTTTCACGATCGCGCGACTGGTGGCGCTCGACCGGACGCGGTCCAGGCCACCTGGCGCGGCACGCATCACGAGGGCGGTCCGCCGCTGCGGCAGGACGGCCTGCTGCTGATCCGCGTCGATGCGACGGGACATATCGCGGAACGGCGCTCGGCGTACGGCGATGCCGGTACGGTCTAGCGGGAGGGAGGTCGCCATGACGGATGACCGCAAGACGTCGCCGCGCATTCTCGCGATCTCGTGGGGCCATATGGACGTCGAGGGTCTGACGCCGGGCAAGGACTTCAAGCTCTACCCCGGCGGGGGCCGCCCGTGGGACTGGTCGGAGACCGGCACCCAGCACCGCCCCGGCGTCCAGCCCGCCGATGTCGAAGAACTTCTCGCGTACGGCACCACCGTCGTCGTGCTGTCGCGAGGGATGCAGCTCCAGCTCGAGGTCGACCCGCGCACGCTGGCGCTCCTCGAAGAGCGCGGCGTCACCGTGCACGTGGCCGAGACGGTCGAGGCGGTCCAGACGTACAACGATCTGGCCCTAACCCAGCCGGTCGGCGGCCTCTTCCACTCGACCTGCTAACGCGGGCTTCCCAAGCTCGGCCGCACCCTGAGCAAGCGAGCCGCTGAGATACGACGGAAACCGGCACCCAGTGATCTTGAGTTGAACCTGCCGCAGGTGAGGTGCTGGGGCGGATCGACGTCGGCTGCCCGACCAGGGACAGCGATGCGCAAACGCAGCCGGAGGCCCGATCTTGTGTCACCGTTCGCAGTGGACTTGTTCGCGTAGCCGCTCAGATCGGTCAACGGCGCACCCGATAGCGTAGGTGAAGCACCCGGTTGCCCTGAATCACCACGTCAGGATCCTCCAACAGGTGCTGCGCGTCGACCGACCCGAAGTAGCGCTTGCCGGAGCCGAACACGACGGGTACGACGTCCATGCGCACCTCGTCGACCAGACCCGCGGCAAGCACCTGGCCACCGACGTCGCCAGCGGCGACCTCGACCAAGCGGTCACCGGCAAGCTCCTGCGCCTTGGCCACGGCTGCCTCGACGCCGTCGACGAAGTGAAACGGCGCCTCGGGGTCCCACCCTCGGGCCTGCCCTTGTGGGTCACGACGACGACGTGGTCGACCCCGGCCGGAGGCTTCCCGTCCCAGCCGTCCGTCATGTCGAAGACGTGGCGGCCGGCGATTGTCGCCCCGATCTGGTCCCAGTACGGCCGGGTGTAGTCATAGGACGTCTGCGACACCTTCACCTCGCCGCTCTCGTCCAACGGGACGTCACCGCTGGTCAACCAGTCGAACAGCGGTCCGGGCTGGTCGTTCTCGTCCGCGACGAAACCGTCCACCGACACCGAGGCGTACATGACTACCTTGCCCACGGGGCTCTCCTCTGCTTCGGGGTCCCCCAAATTAGCGTGTCGTGAGCTGTCGGTCTTGTAAGAAATCAATCGGCCGGCAGCGGCCAGCCGTCCAGCGTGTGGCCGGGATGTTCGCGCAGGAACCGCCGCCGGACTTCGGCGTACCGGGTCGGCGTGAGCCCGGTGAACGCCCGGAACTCGTGGCTGAAGTGGGCCTGGTCGAAGTAGCCTGCGCCACCGGCGAGGTCGCTCCAGTCGATCGGTCCGGCGAAGTCGATCGCGAACACGGTGGCGGTGAAGCGGTAGGTGCGGGCCAGCCGCTTCGGCGTGACGCCGATGAGCTCCTTGAACCGCTGTGCCAGATGAGTGCTGCTGACACCGGCTGCCACGCTCAGGTCGCCGATCGCCACCGCCCCGCTGGTCGCCGCGATGACGCTGCTCGTATGGCGGACCAGCCCCAGGCCGGCGGTCTCGCACAGCCGTCGCATCAGCTCCTCCTCGAGCAGCGTCAGCATCTCGTGCGGTCCGTCCGCCATGGCCAGCCGGTCTCGCAGATCAGCAACGGCGGGCCGGCCCCAAACCTGCTCTACCGTCACCGGCCGGTCACACAGCTCGGCCGCGGGCATCGGCAGGATCGGCGCCAGCCCCCACGGCTTGAAGTGCACGCCGACGGACCGGGTCCGGGGTGGGTAGCCGAACTCCCACGCGCGGGTGGGCATGGTGATCACGCAGCCGTCGGCGTACTCGGCCGTCTCGATGTCGGTGCCGGCGCGGATGCGGAACGGCGCCCCGAGGTTGACGATGAGCAGCGCCGACGGCGCGGGCGGCAGCGTCAGCAGGGCGTACGGCGACGCACCCTCCAGGTAGTAAAGGTCGTCGATCAGCCCGTCCAGCGGCGGTCGCGGCACTCTGGACACGTACTCCATGCGCACAGCATCGCCGACGCCCGGCCGGCGTCGCGCGCTGGGATGGTCCAGCCGCGCTGCCGCCAGCATCGAGCCGGCGCCGATCCCGGACGAGCGCTTCAGCGTCACCGAAGACACTTTGCATTGTTTTGAGATCAAAGCACGTGCGTTTGCCCTTGATCGACGGAGAGGGGCAGCGGGAGGTGGGAAACGCCGGAAACGGGGGTGCGGTCAGTGCGGCTCAGGATGTCGCGGGCGGTGTCGTCGGGGGTTTGATCGTCGGTGTCGATGCGCACGTCGCCGACGCCCGCGCGGTCGAGTGCTTCGGCGTGTGCCGCCGCCTCGCGGGCCGCGCGCTCCAGTACGGCGGTGGGCTGGCCGTTCAGCTCGTCGCCCGCTACCAGCGGCGGGCCGCCGCCCTGACCGCGGAGCATGATCCGCTCGGTGAGCTTGTCGGGGCTGGCGTGCAGCCGGCAGATGGTGAAGGTGCCGGCCGGTAGGGCGGTGGTGTACGCGCGGACGTCGGCGTCGTCGTCGAGCGGTCCCACGACGACGAGGCGGCGGGCGCCGACCGCGTGGTATGCCTGCCATAGGGCGGCGAGGTTGCGGGCCTTGGTGTCGTGGTTGCGCGGATCGTGAGCTGGCGCGGGACGGAGGAAGCCGATCTGGTCCAGGTCGACGAAGGCGGCTGTGCCGTCACGTCTGATCTGGTCCCACGCCTGATAGCCAGCGGTCGACTTGCCGACCGCGCTGGGGCCGCACACCCACAGGACCTCGGCGGGCACGTCCACCGGGCGGTCGCGCCAACCGACGCTCACCCCACCGCCGGACACGACGGGCCAGCCGCCGGCACGCTCGCGTACGAACTCGATGACCTCGTCGACCGACAAGCCCGTGGTGTCCAGACGCACGTCGCCGTGGTCGACGCGGTCGAGGACATCGGCGTAGCGCAGCATCCCGTCGACGTCGTCGCCGGGCCTGCGCCGGCCGGCGAGGCGGCGTCGCAGCTCGTCGTGACTGCCGCGCAGCCGGCACAGAGTCAGGGCCGCGTGCGGGTACTGGTCAGCCGCCACGCCGTGGTCAGGGTCGGTGACGCCGGACACGATGACGCATCGGGCGCCCGCGCTGTGGAAGTTGGCGAGCACCTCGCCCAGGTTCTGCGCCTTCATCCGGTACCGGCCAGGGTCCGACCGCGACGGGTCGGGCGCGTACTCGTCGACGGTGGGCGGCGCGTAACACATGCCAAGCTGGTCGATGTCGACGTACGCGGCCACGATTCCGGCCCGGGTGAGCTGGCCGAACATCCGCCAGCCGACCGTGCTCTTGCCAACACCGGGTGGCCCGCACAGCCACAGCACCGGAATACGATCCACGACCGGCAGTATCACCAACCACACCCGTGCCGGTCGACGGATTAACCAACGTGCGGATCCGGCACAACAGTTTCGGGTCCTCGCGCGTCCCCGGTCATGAGGAGGTGGCCATGAGGGACACCGACGCGGCGTTCGACGCGTTCGTGCAGACGCGCGCGCCGGCGTTGCTGCGTTACGGGTACGTGCTGACCGGCAACCCGCACGACGCGGCTGACCTGGCGCAGGAGGCACTGGCCCGGTTGGGCGCGGCGTGGTCCCGAGTACGGCGCAAGGGTGACCCGGAAGGGTACGTGCGCACCACCATGGCCCGATTGCACATCAGCTGGTGGCGGCGCCGCCGGCGGGAAAGCCTGGTCGGCGAGGTGCCCGAACGGGGGTATGCAGACCCGGGACTCGACGAAGTCGAGGTTGACCTGGGGCTGTGGAGGGCCCTCGCCGACCTACCCGCACGGCAGCGCGCGGTGCTGGTGCTCCGGTACTACGAGCTTCACACCGACGAGGAGATCGCCGCCCTGCTCGGCATCTCCCGAGGCACGGTGCGCGGATACGCCTCCCGCGGGCTGGAGACGCTGCGCGCGGGCTGGCAGGACCGCTCGCACAGCACGACCGGGGGTGCACGGTGACCAGGCCACTGGAGTACGCGCTGACCAGTACCCTCGCCGCTGCCAGCACGGCGGCGCCGGCTCCCGACGCCGGTTTTCTCGCCGGCGTGCGCTGGCGGCGGCGCCGCCGGCAGCGGCGCACGGCCATCCTGACCGCCTGTGCCGTCGCGGTCGCCGTGATCGCGACGGTCACGGTGGTCGAGCAGCTCAAGCCGGTACCGGTACAGCGGTTCGGGCATCTGCTGACGCCGGACCGGATACCCAACTTCCTCGACCTGGCGCCGCCCGACCGGGTGTGGCCGGACGCCGTACACCGGCTGCCCGCCACGCTTCCGGACGGCTCGGACTACTCGGTCGTCGACGTGCTCGGCGGCGGGCGTTTCCTGGTCACGGGCGTCCAGCCCATCGACGAGAGGTCCGGCCCGTCGGTGTTCCAGCCCGCCACCGGCACCGTGACCGCGCTGGCCCCGCCCGCCGTGACGGAGGGGCTGGTCGAGGCGCAGCTGCTGATGGCCAGGGGCGCGGGTGACCGCGTCGTGTGGCTTCTCGACGCCCGCAGGAGCGGCGGGGCGGCGCGCGAGCTGTGGTCGGCGCCGGTGGCCGGCGGCGCCGTCACCAAGCTGGCCACGCTCGGCCTGGGATCGGGCAAGTTCGCCGTCGCCGGTGACGCGGTCCTGTGGGAAGAGGACCGGGGCGAGGGCCGCGACGGCGTGGTGATCCGGCGGGTCTTCGCCGCGGGTGGGCCGGTCACCGACGTGCCCGGCTCGACCGGGTACCGGCTGGCCGACCTCGGCCCCTGGCTGACCTCGACCTCGGACACAGACGGGCAGGAGAACGGGGGCGACCTGCTCAACGCGGTCACGGGTGAGCGGATGCGCTGGAAAGCCAACGCGAAGATCGGTACGTCGGTGTGCGGGCCGACATGGTGCGGCGGCACCGGGCCGAACGGCGTCGCGGCGTTGCAGGACCGGGGCGGCGGTGGCTACGTCGAACTGAAGGACGCCGGTGCCCTCTACCCCGCCGCGGGCGGCCGGCTCGCGGTGGGTCTGCTGGCCAGCCAGCCCGTCGTCTGGGACCGCACCACCGGCCGCGCCACGCTGATCACGAACTTCGTGGGGCAGGACCGGGGTGAGCCGGCCGTCCGGGTGTGGCGCGGCGCCAACAACTCGATCATGGTGCTGGAGTTGAAGGCGATCACGTAGGCTCACTACTTCCGCCCGCCCGGCTGACCGGAAAACGCGTTGCGAGCCGGGGTAAACCTGATCGACACGCCCGGGCACCCCGACTTCGTCGCCGAGGTCGACCGGGTGCTGGGCGTGCTCGACGGCGCGGTGCTCGTCATCTCCGCCGTCGAGGGCATGCAGCCACAGACGCGGGTACTCATGCGGGCGCTGCGGCGGCTGCGGGTACCGACGCTGTTGTTCCTCAACAAGGTCGACCGCCGCGGTGCGGGCGTGGACCGCGTGCTCGCGCAGGTCGAGCGCCGCCTCGCCGTGATGTGCGTGCCGATGAGCAGGGTCGAGCGGCCGGGCGCTCGCGACGCGCGGGCGGTGCCGTGCCCGCCCGACCGAGACGGGCTGGTCCAGGCGCTCGCCGGCAACGACGACGCGCTGCTGACCGCGTATGTCGAGGACGAGGCGCGGGTGACACCGGCCGTGCTGCGGCGCGAGCTGGCAGCGCAGACCGCGCGGGCGCAGGGCCGCTCAGCACGGCCGCGGGCTTCCGCAAGCTCACGCCGGTCGTGCTCGGTCAGGCACTGGCGGCCGCCGGCACCGTCGTGTGCGAGCCGATGTCACGGGCACGCGTCGACGCGCCAGCCGACACGCTGGGCGCGCTGCTCGGTGCCCTGAGCCGGCTGGGCGCGGCCGTGGAGGCGCCCGCGGTGCGCGGCGGCGAGGTCACGGTCGAGGCGGTGCTGCCGTCGGCCAGCGTGCCCCGCCTGCAGCGCGAACTGCCCGGGCTGACCAGCGGCGAGGCGTGCTCGACACGACGTACGAGGGTCACGAACCCGTGCGGGGTAGGCCCCCACGCCGCCGGCCGTAGCGCGTCCAACGGTGTCCAACGGTGTCCAACAGCGTCCAAGATGGCCGATCCCGATCACGAGTCCGCTGCCACGATCGCACCGCTGCTCCCCAACCAGGAGCACTGCGACCCCCAACAGGGGAGGGACTCATGACCCGCACCAGATCATCCATCCGCATTCTCGTCCTGGCCGGCGCGGCGCTGCTCGCGGCGTCGGTGGCCTCGCCCGGCGCCGCGGCACCCGCACCGGCGCCGGGCGAGCGGACGCCGGCCGTCGCGCTCGGCGCCGGCACTGCTCCGCCGGCCGGCTTCGCGAGCTGGTCCGAGGTGTTCGCGGTACAGGACCGGCTGAACGCCGCCGCCGAGAAGATCATCGCGACGCGCGGTGCCGGGTTCGCCGGCGTCGTGGCCGCACCGGAGAACGGCGACGTCCGCGTGTACTGGAAGGGCCGCGTGCCGGCGTCGGTGCGGCAGGCCGCCGTCGCGGCGGGCGCTCCGGTCCGGTTCCTGTCGGCGGCGTACTCCGAGCGCGAACTGCTCGCCGAGACCACGCGCCTCGCGGCCGACCCGAGGGTGCTCTCGGTGGGACCGGAGGCCGACGGCAGTGGCCTGACCATCACCGTGACCGAGGCCGGCCAGCAGGCGATCCGTTCGCGTGCTGGCGCGTTCGGGGCGTCGACGATCCCGCTGTTCGTGCGCACCGAGTCGGCGCCAGAGCCGCTGAGCCGCCAGAACGACTTCTCGCCGTACGTGGGCGGTGCCCGCTACACGACGACCGGCGGCTGCTCGACCGGGTTCGCCGTCTCGCTCTCAGGCGTCTCGCACATCCTCAGCGCCGGCCACTGTGGTAGCAACGGCCAGCTCGCCACCGATGGCGGCGGCGGGGTCGCCGACCAGATGGGGACGATCTTCAACGACAACAACGCCCGTGACACGTTGATGATCAACACTCGGTCGTTCGGGCACATCTACGTCGGGCCCTTCAACGGCAGCGCCACGTTGAACGTGTCCGGCGCGCAGTCCGACGTCGTGGGCAACCTGGTCTGCACCAGCGGTGCCCGCACCGGTGAGCACTGTGGACTGCGGGTCACCCACGTGAACACGTCGGACAGCGGGTTCTCGCCGCTGATCCGGGCGATCCACCCGACCGGCGGATGCGCCGCGGCCCGCGGCGACAGCGGCGGCCCGGTGGTCGTCTCGTCGGCGTCCGGACTGCTCGCCCGCGGCACCATCAGCACCGGCCGCCCCGGTGAGGGCAACGTCACCTGCCCCAACGCGCCGGTCGCGGACAGCTCCAACGTCGTGTTCTACGCGCCGACGTTCCGCCCGGTGGGCGGACCCACGGTGGGCTCGCTCCAGTTCTACGGCCTGGGCATCCTCTGATCCACCACACCAAGCGGGCGCCCCGGCACACGCCGGGGCGCCCGTTCCTTAGCGGGTGCCGGCCGAGCCGGTCGAGAGGTGCCGGAGCAGCGCGAGCGTCCCGTCGTCGGCCCACTGGAGGTCTTCGAGCACCACGAACAGCCCGGCCGGCTCGGCCGCGCGGCGCAGCGTTTCGGCGGTCCGGTGGACCGCCCGGAACCGCGCCGCCGCCGAGCTGTCAGGCTCGGCGCTGAGGTCGAGCAGGTCCGGCCCCAACCCCGGTGCGCCATCGCCTGACCGGTCCAGCGCCCGCGGCCACGGCCAGAACGCTGGTACGCCGTCGTCGGCGACGGCCCGGCCGGCAAGTACCGGCATGCCCGGTATTGTCCGCCCCACCCGCCACGAACGCCGCAGGTCCACCCCGCGCCGCGTGGCTCAGGGCCGCGGCCTCGGCTCGCGCCGATCAAGGCCATTCCGGTCGATCAAGGGCAAATGCACGCGGATTTGAGATCCAACCACGTGCGTTTGACCTTGATCGACGGGAAGAGCGCGCGGCGCCGGGCGTGCGGCAAGAGCGCCCGCGGCGGCGGGCGTGCGGGGAGAGCGCGTGGGGGCCGTTGGGGGGTCGGATAGCCTCTGAGCTCGTGCGGAGCGAACTTGTCGAGGCGGCTCAGGCTGGGGATCAGCGCGCGCTCGACCAGCTCGTGGCGGAGAGCCTGCCGCTGGTCTACAACATCGTCGGGCGGGCGCTCGACGGGCACGCGGACGTCGACGACGTGGTCCAGGAGACCATGCTGCGGGTCGTACACGGGCTGCGGTGGCTGCGCGAACCCGGCAGCTACCGGTCGTGGCTGGTGGCGATCTCGCTGCGTCGGGTGCGTGACCGCGGCCAGGACCGGCGGGCGGCGCTCGCACGCCAGGGCAGGCTCGACGACGCGACCGAGATCGCGGACCCGGGCGCCGACTTCGCGGACCTGACGGTGGTGCGGCTGGGGCTGTCGGGGCAGCGCAAGGAGGTGGCCGAGGCCACCCGGTGGCTGGACGCCGGCGACCGGCAGTTGCTGTCGCTGTGGTGGCTGGAGGCCGCGGGCGAGCTGACGCGCGCCGAGCTCGCCACCGCGCTGGAGCTCAGCATGCCGCACGCGGCTGTGCGGGTACAGCGGATGAAAGCGCAGCTGGACGCCGCGCGCGCGGTCGTGCGCGCCCTGAACGCGGTGCCGCGCTGCCCGGAGCTGGCCGCTCTTACCACCGGCTGGGAGGGCCGGCCCGGCTCGGTGTGGCGCAAGCGGCTGGCCCGGCACACGCGGGAGTGTCCGGTGTGCGCCGCGCACTGGGAAGGGCTCGTGCCGGCCGACCGGCTGCTGGTCGGGCTGGCGCTGGTGCCGTTGCCGCTCGGGTTCGCGGTCGCGACCGCCACGCTCAAGACAGCGGCCGTGACCGGCTGGCTCGCCAAGCTGGCCGTGCTCGTCTCGAAGCCGGTGGTGGCCGTGGCCGCGGGCGCCACCGTCGTCGCGGGCGGCGCGACCGTCGCGTTCCATGCTGTCAACGAGCCGGCCGTCCGCGGCGACGCCGTCTTCGCGGCGGCACCGCCATCCACCACGCCAGCGCCGACGGCGGCGTCGCCCACGCCGCGCCTGTCCCCCACGGGCGCCGCACCACCGTCTCGCAGGGCGGCCGCACCCCGGTACGGCAGCGTGGTGGACCGCGTCGAGCCCGCACCCGCCAAGCTCACGCCGCCCCGCGCGCTGCCGGCGCGCGCTTCCGGCACGGTCGCGGTGACCGGCGATCCGGTGATGGAGCACCGCGGCGACACGGTGGTGCTGAAGGGGCGCGGCTACGTGCGGGTGCGGTACCAGATCAGCTACTGGACGCGCGCCGGCGGCATGGTGATGCCCACCTGGACCGGCCTGAAGGGCAAGCTCTTCCACGTCGCGTCCGGCGGCCTGCGGCGGATGGACGACAACAAGCCGACCGCGCCGGCGCGGCACACCTGGATGGGCGAGCCGGGCACCGGATACACGGTGCTGCCGGCCGGGGCCCAGCAGTTCTGGCAGAACGAGTTCTTCCACCTCGACGGCGAGGTCTCGTTGACCAACCAGGAGCGCGGCGCCGACTACAACATGGTCGTCGCCGCGATGACCCGGCAGCAGGTGGTCGACGACGTCTCCGCGCCGCCGCCATCGGATCCGGCGGCGAGCGGCTGGGTGCGGTACGGGGTCGTGCGCGACACCGGAGACGATGGCGCGCCGGTGCCGCAGTACCTCACGCGGGAGGCGACGATCGACCCGGCGCGGGTGCCGCAGGCGTCACGCGTCTGACGGAAACGCGAATCGCCGCGCCGACGCGCTCAGCGTCCCGGTCGACGGGGTGACCATCCACAGTGCACTCAGCTCGTCGGCGACCGCCGCCACGAGCTTCGGCACGTCGGACGATGCGCTGTCGTGCATCGCCTCTGCGACGATCAGCACCGAGGTCGTGCTCTCCCGGACAGCCGAGTGACCGCTCTGCCGGTGCGTCCAGCGGCGCGCGTGCGACTCGCCGCCCGCGTCCGCGAAGACGAGCTCGCCCGGCTCGGGGTGCTCGACCTCCCCCGAGAACGCCAGGTACCGCTCGTCGCCGGTCGCCGGCCGCACCTCCAGGTCGCCGTCGATCCGGGTCGCGTCGAGCGCCGCCACCGGGATCGCGAACGCCACCGAGATCGCGTTGCACAGGTCGATGAGCGGGTGGATGCGCGGCAGGTCACCCTCCCGGCGCAGGCGGCGCAGCAGCGACTCGGACGCGCACCGGTACTGGGTCGGCTTCAGCCCCATCCGCGCGAACGCCCGCCGCCACGCCTGGATCTCGGGCAGCTCCGCCTCGGTGCCGCCCGCGAGGCGCGCCCGCGCGATCGCCATGTACCGGTCCATGACCGGCTCGACGGGCGCTTCGGCGGTCAACCCGGTGGCGTATACCGCGCCCGCGACCAGGTCGGGGTGCGCCGCCCAGACGGCGGGCGCGTGCTGGAAGTACCTGCTCACCACGCCACCCTGCCGCCCCGAAGGCTCAGCTGCCAGGGCCAAAGATGCGGTGGACGACCGGTCCAATACGGCCCGGCTGGCTGCGCGACGGTGACATCACGTCGAGTAGTCTCTATCCTTACCGTGGGGAGTTGACCGTTAGGGGAGCCGCCATGGATCGTGCCGCACCCAGCCGTCAGGCCAGCGAAGCCGACCCGTTCGAGGCCGTCCGGCGCACACCGTTACGCCGCATCGCCACCGACAACATCGACGCGGTCAATGCCGTCCGGCGCCGAGTGCTGCACACCGAGTCCGGCCTGGTCTCCGTCGGGGCCACGCCGTTCAACTCCGCGATCTGACGAATCTATTGCGGTATTTCGTTCTCAAGGTGCACAGCCGGTGTGACCTGGCCTGTGACCACTGCTACGTCTACGAGCACGCCGACCAGAGCTGGCGCACCCGGCCGCGGACGATCGCGCTCGAAACCGTGCGGGCGGCGGGCAAGCGCATCGCGGAGCACGCAGCGACCCACGCGCTGCCCGGCGTCCAGGTGATCCTGCACGGTGGCGAGCCGTTGCTGCTGGGCGCCGACCGGCTCGACGCCGTGCTGGCCGAGTTACGGGCCGCCATCGCGCCGGTCGTCCGGCTCGACCTGCGCATGCAGACCAACGCCGTGCTGCTCTCCCCCGCGATCTGCGACGTCCTGCTGCGGCACGGCGTGCGGGTCGGCGTGTCGCTGGACGGTGACCGGTCGGCCAACGACCGGCACCGCCGGTTCGCCAGTGGGGCCAGCAGCCACCCACAGGTGCTGCGCGGCCTCGCGCTGCTGCGCCAACCGGCGTACCGGCAGCTCTACGCCGGCATCCTCTGCACCGTCGACGTCGCGGGCGACCCGGTCGCGGTGTACGAGGCGCTGCTGGCCGAGGCGCCGCCGCGCGTCGACTTCCTGCTGCCGCACGCCACCTGGGACCAGCCGCCACCGCGCCCGGCGGGGTCTCCCACCCCGTACGCCGACTGGCTCGGCCGGATCCACGACCGCTGGACCGACGGCGGACGACCGATGCCGATCCGCCTGTTCGACGCGCTGTCGTCCACTGTGGCGTATGCGACCGGCGGCACCGAGGCGGTCGGCCTCGCCCCGGCCGACGTGGTGGTCATCGAGACCGACGGCGCCTGGGAGCAGGCCGACTCCCTGAAGACGGCGTACGACGGCGCCCCCGCGACCGGGTTCGACGTGTTCTCGCACAGCGTCGACGACGTGGCCGGGCACGCGGGTGTAGCGGCGCGCCAGAACGGCCTCGCCGGTGTCTGCGCCACCTGCCGGGCCTGCCCGGTCGTGCGACGGTGCGGCGGTGGCCTGTTCGCCCACCGGTACCGGTCGGGGTCCGGATTCGACAACCCGTCGGTCTACTGTGCCGACCTCAAGGCCCTCATCGCACGGATAGACGAGTCGCCGGTCGATGTGTCGCCGGCCGGCCCTGGTGCCATCGCGGACGGGAGCGATCGAAACCCCATGTCGGATCGCTTACTGGACGAGATCGGCTCCGGGTACGGCGACGCGGCCGCCATCGCGCGGCTCGTCGAGAGCCAGGTGCTCATCACCCGAGTCCTGTTGTCGATGGTCGGCGAGACCGAGGCCGCCTCACCGGCGTGGGAGCTTCTCGAACACGTCGACGCCGAGGCGCCCGAGGCCGTGGCGGAGGTGCTCGCGCACCCGTACGCGCGGACCTGGGCGGTCCGCTACCTGGAAGAGGGAGAGCACCGCGACACCGACCGGCGGCACCTGGCATGCGTCGCCGCCGCGGCCGCGGTACGGGCCGGGCTGTCGGTCGAGCTGGCGTTGCCGGTCCGGGACGGCCTGGCACACCTGCCGACGCTCGGCGCTTTCGCGGTCGCGTCGCGGGCGGCGAAGACCGCCGAACTGTCCGTCTCCGGTGGGGAGTTCGAGCTGCGTACCGGCGCCGAATGGTGGCCGACGAGGTGGCTCGACGCCGAGGGCGAGCGCGTGCCGATCGACGACACCGACGCGTACCGCGACTGTCACGAGTGGCCGGTCGCCGGCCGCCTCACGCCCGCCGCCGTCGACTCGTGGCAGGGCCTGCTCTCCGCCGCCTGGCAGGGCATCCACCGCGACGCGCCGGCCCACTCGCCGGCCGTGCGTGCCGCGTTCCGTGCCCTGGTCCCGCTCGTCCCCGACCCCGGTGGCCGGCTGCGCAGCGCCACCAACCGGGACGCGTTCGGCGCGGTCGCGGTGGCCGAGCCGGCCGACGGCGACGCGCTGGCCCTGCTGCTCGTCCACGAGGTGCAGCACGTCAAGCTCGGCGCCGTGCTCGACCGGTACGACCTGGTCGACTCCGAGCACCGCGAGCTGCTGCCCGTGCCGTGGCGGCCGATCAAGCGACCCGCCGAGGCGGTGCTGCAAGGCGCGTACGCCCATCTCGCGGTCGCGGACGTGTGGCGGGCGCGAAGCCGCGGCTCGGACGCCGCCGCCGAGCACTACCACCGTTACCTCGGCTGGGTGACCGGCGCGCTCGGCGCGCTGCACGGCACGGGCGCGCTGACCGCGGACGGCGAACGCTTCACCCACCGGATGCGCGAGACGGTGGAGAAATGGCGTGACGACCATCGCTGAGCAGGTGACGACGCGAGCCCAGGCGCACGCACAGGCGCGGCTCGCGGCCGATCTGGTGGCGCTGGGTTTGCCGGCGGGGCGCGACGCGCTCGTGCACTGCTCGCTGCGCCGGGTCGGCCGGATCGCGGGTGGGCCGGGAACGCTGGTGGCGGCCCTCAGAGACGTGCTGGGCCCGGCCTCGACCATCGTCGTGCCGACGCACACCACCGGAAACTCGACCACGACCCGGCGGTTTCGCGCCACCGCGACGGGGCTGACCGCGCCGGAGGTCGCCGCCATGGAGGCGCGGTTGCCGGCCTTCGACCCGGTGGCGGCCACCTCGCACGGCATGGGAGCGATGGCGGAGTACGTCCGGCGGGCGCCTGAGGCCGTGCGCAGCGGCCATCCGCAGACCTCGTTCGCCGCGCTCGGCCCTCGGGCGCGCGAGTTGATGGCCGTCCACGACCTGCGTTGCCATCTGGGTGAACGCTCGCCACTCGGCGCGCTGTACGCGGCGAACGCGATGATCCTGCTACTCGGGGTGGGGTACGAGGCGTGCACGGCACTCCACCTCGCGGAGTACAAGCTGCCGTGGGACGCGCCGGACCGGCGGTACCGCTGCTACGTGATCGAGAGTGGACGGCGGGTGCTGAAGGAGTTCACCGCCCCTGACCTCGACGACCGCGACTTCCCCGCGCTGGGCGCCGACCTTGATCAGACCCCGCTGGTCCGGAAAGGGCCGGTCGGAAACGCACCGTCGCGGCTCATCGAGATGTGCGGAACAGTTGATTTCGCTGTCGAATGGTTGACAGCACGGCGAGAGCCATAGCCATTCTGGGTTACGAGCGTTGGCGAGGGTTCTTAGGATGTTGATTTCCGCAAGATGCAGACGGCAGGGAGCACGCCATCGTGGCACCGGACGAGGACGACGCCGACTCGCATGCCCCGGTGTTCTTCGTCAGCTACGCCCAGTTCACGACGCAGCACCTGGAGGTCCAGGAGCCCAACCAGTACGTGATGGAGTTCTTCGACGAGCTGTCCGGCAACGTGAGCCAGCTCCTCGGCAGGCGCACCGGGGAGTACCCGGGCTTTCTCGACCGCACGCTGGTCGGCGGCCAGCGCTGGACCCGCGAGCTGTTTCTGGCCGCGGCCACCTGCCAGGTCTTCGTCCCCCTCGTCTCCCCCGGCCTGCTGCGCAGCGAATGGTGCGCGATGGAGTGGGACGTGTTCTCCCGCCGCAAGATCGTCCGACGCAAAGGCGCGGGTCCGGTCTCCGAGAGCGGCATCCTGCCGGTGGCCTGGATCCACACCGAACCAGACGAGCTGCCGTCGGTGGTGAGCGACATCCAGATCTTCTCGCCGGTCGGCCTCCCAGACCAGGCGTTCGCCCGCCAATACCTGGAGGACGGCCTGTTCGGCCTGCGGCAGCTCGGCCAGAACGTGGTGTACCGGGCGGTCGTGTGGCGGCTGGCCCAGCGCATCGTGCAGATCTACCGGACGCACCGCGTCGTGCCGCTCGCGCCCGTTCCGACGGGGACTGACGGCCTCACCAACGTCTTCGCGAACCAGCAGGAGGTGGCATGACACAGGCCAGCGGGGCCGCCGCGCCGCCCACCGGTCGCGGGACGTACTTCTTCCTCAGCTACGCGCACCCGGCGCCGTCGTCGGAGTACACGCCCGCGGACGCCGACCCCTGGGTCCGGGTCTTCTTCGAGGACCTGTCCGGCGAGGTACGCCGGCATGCCCGGCCACCGTCCGGTATGGAGATCGGGATCTTCGACCAGCAACTCCCGATGGGCTCCGACGTGAAGGCGGCGCTCGCCGGCGCCCTCAGCGACGCCCAGGTCTTCGTGCCGCTCTACTCGCCGGACTACTTCAGCAGGTCGTGGCCGCTGCGCGAGCGACAGTCCTTCCTGGACAGGGTGGCCGCGTCGGGCTCGCCCGACACCGACCGGCACGTCCTGCCGGTGCTGTGGATCCCCTTCCCGTCCTGGGACGAGACGCCCGAGGTCCGCCGAGCGCTGGATCTGGGTGACGGCATTCCCGCGTACGCCGAGAACGGTATGCGGGCGCTGTGCATGCTGGCGCCATACCGCGACGACTACACCCGGCTGCTGGAACGCCTCGCGGGGCAGATCGTGCGGCTGACCGAGCGGTCGCCGCTCGACGCGTCGCCGGCGCCCCGCCTCGACGAGGTGACCGACGCGCCGGTGCCCAAGGGCGCCGACGCCGAGACCCCGTTCGTCGTCGCGGTGATGGCGCCCGCCGGCGTCGACCGGCTGTCGCTGCCGGTTGCCCAGTACGCCGCCAGCACCGCCGAGCGGCTCGGATTCTCGGCACAGGTGGAGGCCTACAACGACGGGTCCGGGCTGTTCGCCAGGGCTCCGGGCGTGCTGCTGATCGACCCCTGGGCGGCCGGCGGCCCGGGTGGCATCCAGTCGCTGCGCGCCGCGACGAAGGACTTGCCGGAGTGGGTCGTACCGGTTGTGATCGCCGACCGCGACGACCCGCGGTACGACGAGCGCGGCGCGCGCCTGGCGGGCGAGGTGATGGATATGCTCACCGCTGCCGGCCTGAAACGCGCGCAAAGTGTGGCTCAGGTGAAGGAGTTCGTCGACATCATGCCGAACATCGTCACCCACGCCCGCCGGCAGTACCTGCGCAACGCTCGGGTTCACCCACCCGAAGGCTTCCAGAGCACGCGGCTCAGCTTGCGCACCCCCGAGTCCTCGACGCCCTCCGATCCTCCGAAAGCAGAACGATGACTGACAGCGGCGGCCAGATCATCACCTTCTACTCGTACAAGGGCGGCACGGGGCGCACGATGGCGCTGGCGAACGTGGGATGGATTCTCGCCGCCAACGGCAAGCGCGTGCTCGTCGCCGACTGGGACCTGGAGTCGCCCGGCCTGCACCGGTTCTTCAAGCCGTTCCTCGACCCGGAGGTGGTGCGGGGCTCCACCGGCATCATCGACCTGATCCGCACGTACGAATGGGAGACCACCCGCAAGCCGGAACGCCCGGAGCGCTGGTACGAGGAGTTCGCCAAGGTCGGGCGGCACGCGTTCTCGCTCGACTGGCGCTTCGGCGGCGGCACCTTGGACTTCCTCTCCGCCGGCCTGCAGAACCAGGACTACGCCGTCTCGGTCAGCGGCCTGGACTGGGACACCTTCTACGACCGGCTGGGCGGCGGGCAGTTCTTCGACGCCCTCCGCGCCGACATGAAGCGCAACTACGACTACGTGCTGATCGACAGCCGCACCGGGCTCAGCGACGTCGCCGACATCTGCACCATCCACCTGCCCGACACGCTCGTCGACTGCTTCACGCTGAGCGACCAGGGCATCCACGGCGCTGCCCAGGTGGCGCACACGGTGCAGAGCCGGTACAGCGCGCGAAACAGCAGGCAGCGGCTGATCCGGGTACTGCCGGTGCCGATGCGCGTCGACCAGGCCGAGAACGACAAGGCAAACGCCGGCCGGCTGCTCGCGAGGAGCCAGTTCGCCGGCCTTCCGGCCGGCATGACCGACGAGGAGCGGCGACGGTACTGGGCAGCCGTCGAGGTGCCGTACCAGACCTACTACGCGTACGAGGAGATGCTCGCCACCTTCGGCGACGACCCGAGCTCGCCCCGGCTGCTGCTGTCCTCGTACGAGCGGTTGACCGCGTACATCACCCACGGCGCCGTCACCAGGTTGCCCGCCATGGACGAGTCGCTACGGCTGCGAGAGGTGGCCCGCTTCACCCGCAGGCCACCGGAGCAGGAGGCCATCGTCCTGCGGTACGCGCCGACCGACCTGGTGTGGGCGGAGTGGATCGAGTCGGTGCTCACCTCGGCCGGCGTCCGGGTCGTCGACCCGCAGGACGTCGTGCACGGCACGGACACGGCGCGCTCGCTGGTCATCGTGTCGTCGGCGTCCGGTGCGGCGGTGCCGCGCGACCTGCCCAGCGTCCGCCCGCCCCTCGCGGTCTACATCGCCGACGTGCGCCACTCGCCGGACTTTCCGCCCGAGGCGTCCACCAGCACCGTCGGGTGCGACGAGGGCGTGGCGGCGGACCGGATCCTGAATCTCGTGGGGCGCTCCGGCCCGGTGGCCGGCGACCCGCTGTCCCGCGTGCGGTACCCGCGCACCGAGCCGGGCCTCTTCCAGGCCCCGGTGCGCAACGCCCGGTTCACCGGCCGCGAGGAGGAGCTGCTCGAGCTGCGCACGCAGCTCAAGTCCGGCCGCACCGCGGTCGTGCTGCCGGTCACCCTGCGGGGCATGGGTGGCGTGGGCAAGACGCAGGTCGCGCTGGAGTACGTCCACCGTTTCAAGTCCGCGTACGACCTCGTGTGGTGGATCCAGGCCGAGCAGCCCGAGTTCATCGACGCCTCGTTCGCCGACCTGGGTGCGGCCATGGGCGTACCGCAGGCGGCCACGGCCCGCGAGACCGCGCTGGCCACGCTCGAGGCGCTCAAGCGGCGCGAGCGCTGGCTGGTGGTCTTCGACAACGCGGAAGACATCGAGGGCGTCGACCGCTGGCGGCCGCAGGGCAACGGCCACGTCCTGATCACCTCGCGCAACGAAGACTGGGCCAACCGCACCAACTCGATCCCGGTCGACGTGTTCCGGCGGGCCGAGAGCGTCGCGCACCTGCGCAGCCGGCTCAAGGCGATCAGCGACTCCCAGGCCGAACAGATCGCGGAGGCGCTCGGCGACCTGCCGATCGCGATCGCCGGCGCGGGCGCCTGGCTCGCCGAGACCGGCACGCCGGTCGGCGAGTACCTGGCCGAGCTGGAGCACGGTGGATCCGGCCCGCGCTCCCCGCAGGCCGCGTGGCAGGTGACCTGGGACCTGTCGCTCCAGCGGTTGAGCAGCCAGTCGCCCGGCGCGTACCGGCTGCTGCAACTGTGTTCGGTGCTGTCCTCCGAGATCGCCCTGGACCTGCTGTACAGCGACGAGATGGCGGCCGCGATCTCGCCGTACGACCCGTCGGTATCGGAACGGCAGATGCTGGCGTTCATGGTCCAGCAGATCAACCGGCTGGCCCTGCTCAAGCTCGACACGCACGCCCGGCAGATCCACGTGCACCGCCTCATCCAGGCCGCGGTGCGCGACCGGATGACGGACGACGACCTGGAGGCCGCTAAGCACCAGGTCCACCTGGTACTTGCGCGTTCGCGGCCGAGCGGCGACGTCGACGACCCCGAAAACTGGCCGCGGCTGCGCATGCTGTGGCCGCACCTGGCCGCGTCCGAGGCGGTCAGCTGCCAGGACGAGCTGGTCCGGCAGCTGATCATCGATCGGGTGCGGTACCTGTGGCGGCGCGGTGACCTGGCGCAGGGCGTCGAGTTCGGCCGGGAGATCGACAGGCAGTGGGCGGACCTGTTCGCGCGCGACCCGGAGTTCGCCGAGGGCACGGCGCGGGGGGCGTCCCTGTACCGGCAGCTGCTGCACCTGCGTTTCAACGTGGCCAACCACCTGTGGTCGCAGGCCAGGTTCGACGAGGCGCTGCGGATCGATGAAGACGTGCTGGCGCAGCAGCGGCAGCTGCTCGGTGAGGAGCACCCGCACACGCTGATGACCGCCGGTAGCCTCGCGAGCAACCTGCGCGGCTTCGGCCGGTACACCGAGGCCGTGCCCATGGACCGGGCCACGTACGCGTCCTGGGCGCGGGTGTTCGGTGAGGACTACCCCCGCACGCTGTCGGCGGCCAACAACCTCGCCACGTCGCTGCGCCTCATCGGGCAATTCCGCGAGGCCCGCGAGCTCGACCAAGACGTCTACGAGCGCCGGCGGATGGTGCTCGGCGACGACAACCCGTACACCCGGCACTCCGCCACGCAGCTGGCCCGCGATTTGCGGGAGGCGGGCGAGTACGACCGCTCGGTGCTGCTGCTCGACGAGGTGTACGCGGCTTTCCGCGACGATCCGAAGTTCGGCCCGGACGCGCTGGAGACGCTGAACGCGCAGGCCAACCTGGCGGTCTCGCTGCGCAGCGTCGGCCGCGGCGGCAGGGCGTCCCGGCTGCTCGACGACGCGCACGAGCGCCTGCGGGAGCGGTTCGGTCCGTCCAATCCAGACACTTTGGCGTGCCGGCTGAGCCTGGCGGCCACCCTCGTCGTGGTGCGCAACGTCGCGCGGGCCGACGAGGAGACGCGCGCGGTGACCGCGGCGTACCAACGGAATCTCGGCCCGGACCACCCGCACACCCTGGTCTGTATCAACAACATGTCCGCCGCGGCTCGCGTGGCCGGTGACCACGCGCGGGCATACGAGCTGGCGACGCGGGCGGCCGAACAGTTCGCGGAGCGACTGGGCCCGGATCACCCGTACAGCCTGGCCGCCGCCATGAACCAGGCCATCTGCCTGGTCGAGATCGGCGAGCCGGAGAAGGGCCGCGACCTACTGCAGGGCGTCGCCACCCGGATGCGCACCGAGCTGGGCGCGAAGCACCCGGACACGCTGAGCTGCGAGACCCACCTGGCCATCGTGCAGCGCCGGCTCGGCGAGCCGGGCTCGGCACCGCACTACGCCCGGCTGATCGAACGACTCGCCACGGCGCTCGGGGCCGACCACCCGATCGTCACCGAGCTGCGCGAAGGGCAACTGGTCTACCGGGTACTAGATCCGCACCCGGTCTGATCTCGGGCCCGGGGTGGGCCAGCGCGCTGGGCGCCCCGGCCGCGGTCAGCCAGGTCAGCATCTGTGGCAGGATCTCGACCGCCGCGAAGTGCCCCTGACCGTGCTGCACCTCGACCTGCGCGCGGGGGATGCGCGCGGCCAGCCACCGGGTGTGCTCGACCGGCGAGAACTGGTCGGCGCTCCCGTGCCAGAGCCGCACCTGCACCTGGATCGACTCCGGGTCGAAGCCCCAGTTGTGCCGGAACGCCAGGGCGTCGTCGATCCACCCGTCGGCGCCGAAGCGCACCGCCTCGGCGTAGCTGTCGGCGAGCTGCCGGCGCATGGCCACGTTTTCGACCACGCGGCGATCCGGGTCGGCGAGTTCCTTTTCCAGGAACGCGATCAGGCTCTCCGGATCGCGGCGCAGGCGGTCGGCCTGGCTCCTCAGGTTGGCCATCAGGGCGGCATGGTTGGCATCCGCCGCCCGGTACTCGTCTATATTGGACTCACCCATGCCGCGGTACCAGTCGAGCCCGGGAGCGTCGGCCGGTGCCAGGCTGACCAGTACGGCCGCCCGGGTCACCCGGTCGGGCAGCGTGGCCGCCACCGCCAACGCGTGCGGGCCGCCGCCGGAGCGCCCGACGACGGCGAACCGGTCGACGCCGAGAGCGTCGGCGATGATCCGGACGTCTTCGGCAGCGTCGACGACGCGCCGCCCTTCGCGGCGGTCGGAGCGGCCGTACCCCGGGCGGTCGTAACAGATCAGGCGCACGCCGAGGCGGTAGAGGACGATGCTGCGCGGCTTGATGCCGCTGCGGCTGCCGGGCGTGCCATGCATGAGGAAGACCGGCAGGCCGTCGGGTGCGCCGGTGACCTCGACGGCCAAGCGATGCCCGTCAGGTGTCGCGACCTCCTTTTGGGCTGCCTGCTCCCCGACCACGCTCGCCTCCTGCCAGTGACGACCACGCTCCGGGCAAACGGCAAACCACCTCAAACCACCCAGAACCTACCCGGCCTCAAAGTATCAGCCTACTGTTTCAAGAACGATCGTCGCCAGGCAGCGGAAAACCAGACTTCTCCGGACCGGCGGACACCGTTACGTAGCCGATCGTCGATATCGGCAGCTGGCGTACCTCACTCCCGGTGCACAATGGCTCAGTGACCAGCGCTAAAAGTATCACCGATGACGGGTCCATAACCTCCGGATCGGACTTCCTCCAGCTCGACATCGGCGCCGCGCCGGCCGGCGGCCGCGCCCAGTGGCTGGCCGAACGCCTGCGGCTCGCGATAGCCGACGGCCGCCTGCCGGTCGGGAGCCGGCTGCCCGCCACGCGGGTGCTCGCGGGCGAGTTGGGCGTGTCGCGGGGTGTGGTCACCGAGGCGTACCAGCGGCTGGGCGAGGCCGGGCACCTTGCCGGGCGCGGGCGCGGCGGCACGGTGGTCGTCTCCGCTCCGGCGGCCCCCCGGCAGGCGGCCACGGAGGCGCCCGCGAAGATCGGGCCGTTCGCCGCACAGCCCGACATCGACGTCTTCGACACGCTGCGGGCGGCGCCCGCGCGGATCGACCTTTCGCCGGGAGTACCGGATCTCGCGGCGTTTCCACGGACCGCGTGGCTGCGCGCGGAGCGCGCCGTGCTCGATGCCCTGGCACCGGCGGACTTCGGATACGGCGACCCGCGCGGGACGCCGGCACTGCGCGCGGCCGTGGCCGGATGGCTGGCGCGCAACCGCGGCATACTCGTCGACCCGGCCGAGGTGATCGTCGTGGCGGGGGTGTCGCAGGCGCTCGGCCTGCTCGCACAGGTGCTGCGCGCCGGCGGCATCACGAGCGTGGCGGTCGAGGACCCGGGCTCGCTAGGGGTCCGGCAGCACCTGAACAACTGGCTGGTCGACGCCCCACCGGTCACTGTGGACGATCGCGGGCTGCGCGTCGACGAGCTGCGCGCCAGCGGGGTGCCGGCCGTGCTGCTCACGCCCGCGCACCAGTTCCCGACCGGCGTGGTGCTGGACGGCGACCGCCGCCGCCAGCTCGCCCGGTGGGCCGAGGGCGGTGGGCTGATCGTCGAGGACGACTACGACGCCGAGCACCGGTACGACCGGCCGCCGGTGCCCGCGCTGCGCGCGATGCTGCCCGATCACGTCTGCTACACCGGCAGCGTCTCCAAGCTGCTCGCGCCCGCCCTGCGGACCGGCTGGATGCTGGCGCCGTCCCGGTACCGGGACGCACTGGTCGCCGCCAAGCGCAACGCCGACCTCGGCAACGCCGCCCTGCCGCAGCTCGTACTGGCCGAGCTGATGTCCTCGGGGACGCTGGAGCGCCACCTGCGCCTGCTGCGGCGCCGCCACGTCCGGCGGCGGGACGCGATGATCAGCGCGATCGCGACGCACCTGCCGGGCGCCGTCGTGCACGGCGCGGCCGCCGGCCTCCACCTGATGATTACCCTGCCGGGCACCGTCGACGACGTCGCGCTCGCCGCCGCCGCGCTCGCGCACGGCGTCAAGGTGCAGCCCTTGTCCTGGCACTATCAGCGCCAAGGCCCGCCCGGCCTGGTGCTGGGCTACGCCGCCAGCGCGCCCGCGGACATCGAGGCGGCCATCGCCACGCTCGGCCACCTCCTTTCCGCCGATCAAGGGCAACCGCACGTGGTTTGATCACTTTTCCACGTGCGTATGCCCTTGATCCATGCAGATCTCCTTGATCGACGGACGCGGAGGGGGCGCGGGTTCAGCGGCCTCGCGGTACATCCGCGCGGCCTCGGCGCGGACTTGGCGGCGCTCGGTCAAGGTGGTCGTGAACGGGACGCGCGTGGGCACTTCGGCACCGTCCACAGTGGCCATGAAGTCCATGCCGTCGGCGTCCATGCCGGACATCGCCGCCGCCGAGGCGCCCGGCTGACCACCCAGGCCCCGCACGATCACCCGGCAGTCGTCGGCGTGGTCACAGTTCATGTGGCGCATGATCGCAGCCACCACCTCCGGGGTGAACGGGTCGCTCATCGCGCCACCACCGCCTTGCCGAGGTCGTCGAGCATCGCCACGTTGAGACGGTACGCGAGCGACACCTCGTCGAGGAACCGGTCCTGCTCGACAGGGTCCCACGCGGTCTCGTCGAGCAGCTGTCGGTACTGGCGCTTGACGTGGACCGGATGCACGCCGGGGAACTGGAAGAAGCGGGTCCCCTCGTCGCCCAACTCGTACTCGCGGGCCAGCGCCTTGCGCACGATCTGCCCGCCGGAAAGGTCGCCCAGATACCGGGTGTAGTGGTGCGCCACGAACCCCGCCGGCCAGGTGAACGCCACATCGCGCAGCCGCGCGCGGTACTCCGACGTGGCGGTGCTGGCGCTGACCCGGGCCGGCCAGTCATCCCCGAGCAGGTACTCCAGGTCCGCGACCAGCGCAGGCAGTCGCTCCAGCCCGTCCAGCACGAACCGGCCGGCGATCGGGTCGGCGCGCATCTCGATGGCGGCCTCCTCCAGCGTCTCGTACACGAAGAAGAGCTGCGCGGTGAGCGCGGCGTATCCGTCGCGGTCCAGCTGTCCCGCCATCAACGCGTCGAAGTAGGTGACCGCCTGTGCGGCCACGTGGTCCGTCCTCGTCGCTTCCCGTACGCGTGCCGCGAGCCCCATGCCCAACCCTTCGAAGATAGGTGAGGCTAAGCTATATGTCGGATGCTGTGATCCACTAGGCCCTGTCCTGCCGATCATGTCGAGCCGAGGCGGGGCGAGGTCCAGGCGGCGATCCGGTGGTGACGGGCCTAACGGATGATCCGGCAAATGGGGCGTGGTGACGCGACCAGCGCTCCCAAGCGGACATCGATCAAGGACAATCGCATCGATCAAGGGTAAATACACGCGGATTTGAGATCAACGTACGTGCGTTTGCCCTTGATCGGCGGGGAGACCGCGATCGGGGAGACCGCGATCGGCGGGGAGACCGCGATCGGGGAGACTGCGATCGGGGAGGGCCACCGGTCGGTGGCGGGCCGTTCGCAGGACGTGGCGGTGCGGGTCAGCTTCGTCGGGCGGGACCCGTTCGGCGGCGACAACGGCGGCGTCACGCCGACGCCGTCCGGCGGTAGCGGCGGCGCGCTGCCGCGTACCGGCGTGGGGTTCGTGCTTCCGGCGGCCGGTCTGGGTGTACTGCTCATCGTGCTCGGCGGCGCCGCCGTGGTCGCGACCCGACGCCGCACCCGCCAGGCCAAAGCGCCGTAGCACCAGCAGGATCGCGCCCAGTAGTGCCAGCGACACGATGCCGTCGAGCCAGTAGTGGTTGGCCGTCACCACGACGACCGCCAGCGTCAGCAACGGATGCAGCAGCCAGAGCCAGCGCCACCGGCTCCGGGTCGCCGCGATCAGCACGATCGCGACGGCAGCCGCCCAGCCGACGTGCAACGACGGCATCGCGGCGTACTGGTTGGCGAACGCGGCCGTCGAGCTGCCGTACACGGTCGGCCCGACGCTGTGCCCGGTGTCCTCCATGCCGGTCAGCCACAGAAAACGCGGCGGCGCCAGTGGCACCAGCACCTGCGCCACGAAGCCGGCCGCGGTCAGCAGGGCCAGGGTGGTGCGCGCCCACCGGTACAGGGCCGGCCGTCGCAGGTACGTCCACAGGAGTACGGCCGCGGTGGCCGGGAAGTGGACGCAGGCGTAGTACAGGTTCGCGGCCCGCACCAGGCCGTCGTGGCCGAGCACGAGCCCTTGCAGGGCCGCCTCGCTGGGCAGCCTCAGGGCGCGCTCCAGGTCCCACACGTCCACCGCGTTGGCGTACGCGGTGGACAGGTCACCGGCGACGGCCAGCCGGCCCAGCTTGTACGCCAGGAAAAGGACCGCGACGAGCAGCAACTCCCGGACGGGCCGTGGTCTTGCCGCACGGTGGTCGATGCTCATCGCGGTGTCCTTTCCCGGACGGTCGGTCAGACCGAGGCGCGTTCGAGTACGCGCTCGGGCGCGGACGCGTCGTCGAGCTGGTGGCGCAGCTTCTCGCCTTCGACGTCCACATTGGGCAGGAGCCTGTCGAGCCAGCGGGGCAGCCACCACGCGGCCTTGCCCAGCAGCGTCATCACCGCCGGCACGATCGTCATCCGCACCACGATCGCGTCGAACAGCACCGCCACGCCCAGTGCGAACCCGATCGACTTGATGATCGAGTCGGGCGCGAGGATGAACCCGGCGAAGACGCTGATCATGATAATCGCCGCCGCGGTCACGACCCGCGCCCCGTGCCCGAAGCCGGTGACGACCGCCTCCCGCGCGTCGATCCCGTGCACGTAGTCCTCCCGCATCCGGGTCACCAGGAAGACCTGGTAGTCCATCGCGAGCCCGAACACGATGCCGATCAGGATGATCGGCAGGAAGCTGATGATCGGCCCAGTCTGCTCGACGCCGAGCAGGTCGGCCGCCCAGCCCCACTGGAAGACCGTCACGACCGCGCCGAACGTGGCCACGATGCTGAGCAGGAACCCGAGCGTGGCCTTCAGTGGCACCAGGATCGACCGGAACACCAGCATGAGCAGGATGAACGCCAGGCCGACCACGACCGCCAGGTACGGCACGAGCGCGCCGCCGAGCTTCTCCGAGACGTCGATGTTGACGGCGGTCAGGCCGGTGACGTTGACGTTCGCGCCCGGCACCGTGCCGTCGAGCTGCCTGATCGCACGCACGAGGTCCTCGGTCGCCGCGTCACTCGGCCCGCTCTTCGGGATCACGGTCAGCAACGCGGTGTCGCCGGCCTGGTTGAGCGTCGCCGGGGCGACGGCCGCCACGTCGGCCAGCCCCTGGATCTCCCCCGCGACCTGGCCGGCGGCCGCCTTGACCTGCCCGGCGGTGCCGTCCACCACGACGGTCAGCGGCGCGTTGAAGCCCTTCCCGAAGCCGGTCGACACCAGGTCGTACGCCTTGCGCTGCGTCGTGTCCGGCGCGGCCGTGCTGTCGTCCGGCATACCGAGACGCAGGTCGAGCGCGGGGATCGCGACGACGCCGAGCCCGAGCACCGCGACCAGCAGCGCGAGCACCGGCCGGCGGGCGACGCCGCGCGCCCAGCGGGTGCCGAAGTTGGTGCCGTCGGCCTCCGGATCGCGGCCGGCGCGCCCGCGCTTACCCAGGATGCGCCTGCCCGCGAAGCCAAGCAGGGCCGGCAGCAGCGTCAACGCGATGATCACAGCGATCGCGACGGTGCCCGCGGCGGCGAGGCCCATCTGGGTCAGGAACGGCACGCCCACCACGGACAGCGCCGCGAGCGCGATCACCACGGTGAGGCCGGCGAACACGACGGCGGAGCCGGCGGTACCCACCGCGCGGCCCGCGGCCTCCTCGCCGTCGCGGCCCAGGGCCAGCTCATGCCTGTATCGGGACACGATGAACAGCGCGTAGTCGATGGCGACCGCCAAGCCGAGCATCAACGCGAGCGTCGGCGTGGTCGAGGACAGGTCGATGAGCCCGGTCGCGGCGGTGATCAGGCCGATGCCGATACCGATACCGAAGATCGCGGTCAGCAGCGGCACCCCGGCGGCTATCAGCGAGCCGAACGTGATCACGAGGACCACCGCGGCGACGAGCACGCCGATCACCTCGGTCATGCCCTGCTCCGACTGGACCTGGAGCGCGTCCCCGCCCACCTCGACGGTCAGGCCACCGGCACGGGCCTGGTCGACGATGCTCGCGAGCTCCTCGCGCGCCTGGTCGGTCAGCTCCTGCGCCTGTACCTGGTAGGTGGCCTGCGCGAAGCCGACGGTGCCGGCCTGGTTGACCGTGCCCGACTGGAACGGGTCGACCACCGACGCGACCTGCGGTGCCTGCTTCAGCTCCGCCACCACCTGCTCGACAGCCGCCCGGTTGGACGCCTCGGCGAGCGTCTGCCCCTCCGGCGCCGCGAACACCACGCGTGCCGTCGCCCCGCCCGCGGACGCCTGCGGGAACCGCTCCTGGAGCAGGTCGATCGCCTGCTGCGACGCGGTGCCGGGAATGTGGAACGAGTCGTCCGTCGACCCCGACACGGTGCCGGCGGCGGTCAGCGCGCCCGCGAGGATCGCGAGCCACAGTGCGGCCATCAACCATCGGCGCCGGAACGCGAACCGGCCCAGCTTGTAAAGGAATGACGCCATCAAGATCTCCTGTTTCTGGGCATACGGGATCGACCGGCCACCGGGTGGCGGGCGGCTTCGTTCGTTTCGCTAGAGGGTGGGCGGGTCCTCGCCCAGCGGAATGCCCGCGCGGAGTACCGCGAGGCTCTCCCGAATGAGGCCGGCGACCGAGGTGTCCGCCTGGGCCTGCGCCCACGCCACCACCGCGGTCCGGATCGCGACTCCGGCGGTCGCGGCCAGCAGCCGCGGCGACAGGTCGCACCGGTCGGTGCCCATGCGTTCCGCGATGACCGCTACCAGCACCTCCTGGCCATGCTCGAACGCGACCAGGTGCTGCGCGAACATCGCCGGGTCGCGCAGGACCGCGTGCATCATCAGCAACAGGTCATGTGACTCCCCCACCATCCCGGCGACGGCGTCCGGCAGCACCTCTATGAGGGAGTCCCAGACGGGCTCGCCAGCGGGCCGCGCCCGCAGCGCCTCGCCGATGGACCCCGCCCGGCGTACCAGCCCGTACAGGATCGCCTCCTCGCGGCTGGCGAAATAGTTACGGAACGTTCGCGGCGAGACGTCGACCGCCTCCGCGACGGTCTCCGGGGTCACCGCCTCGAGACCGTGCTCGATCATCAGTGACCACGCCGCGTGGCTCAGCGCCGCACGCGTTGCCTGCTTCTTACGCTCCCGCAGGCTCACTTCCGAGGTCATGCCTATGACTATCCCCGATTTCTTTCCCATCCGGCAACTTTTCACATTGGGAAAGATCGTGGGAAACGTCACTCGGGCATGCGACGATGATGTCGTGCTCGATCACATCTCGATTCAGTGCGACGACGTGACGGCCAGCGCCGCCTTCTACGACGCGATCCTCGCGCCCCTCGGCGGGCAGCGCGTGCTCGACTTCGGCAACGTCATCGGATACGGCGTGCCGCCCCAGCCGGTCTTCTGGATCGGCCCGCACAACACGGGCACCGGGTTCCGCGAGTCGCACATCGCCTTCGAGGCGCCAGACAGGGCGGCAGTGCGCGAGTTCTTCCGGATCGCCGTCGAGTCCGGCGCCGAGCCCCTCCACGAGCCCCGCGAGTGGCCCGAGTACCACCCCGGCTACTACGGCGCCTTCGTCCGCGACCCCGACGGCAACAACGTAGAGGCCGTCAGTCACACCCCCGACTAGGACCTAACCACTCACCCACCGCCGCCGCGGCCCGCCGCCCAAGTCGGAGGCCAA
>NZ_JBAKHX010000040.1:0-68737 GCF_036906915.1 Micromonospora sp. CPCC 206061 | reverse complement strand
AGCGACGCCACCACGAGTTTCACCCACCTGCGGGTGGCCCGAAGGGCCAGGGTTTCTTGATCGATGCAATCGCCCTTGATCGGCGCATGGCCGCGAGCGCCGCTCGATCTCCCGACGCCGGTCCTGCACGCGTAGCGCGCACGGTGGCAGACCACGCGAGGGGGCGGTGGGTGGGAGGGGCGTGGCGCGGGGGCGCCGGGGGGCTCAGCGGGCGTGGCGTGGGCTCAGCGGGCGTGGCGTGGGCTCTGCGGGCGGCGACTATGGCGACCGGCTGCCCGCAGAGGGGTACCGGATCGCCGCAGTCGCCGCGCCCGCCATGCCGAGGCGCCGCAACATCCCCGAAGCTGCGGCCCCAGGTCCATGAGGCTGCGGCACCTTCCCCGACAGTGCGAGCGCGCGGACGCCCGCGTAGGGCCTGTGTCGAGCCGCAGCGCCCTGGGCCCGGCGCACATGCGGCGCGTTCCGGACGCGCTCCGCCTGCGGGCGGTGTAGCGCCGGACCGCGCCGTGGCCCACGTGATGAGCCCTGCGCCT
Organism: Micromonospora sp. CPCC 206061; assembly: GCF_036906915.1. Taxonomy (NCBI): domain Bacteria; kingdom Bacillati; phylum Actinomycetota; class Actinomycetes; order Micromonosporales; family Micromonosporaceae; genus Micromonospora; species Micromonospora sp. CPCC 206061. The sequence goes on along the minus strand of NZ_JBAKHX010000040.1, from coordinate 68,204 downwards.
TGCCCGCCCGGCGCCGCCGATCAAGGAAGAGTCCATTGATCAAGGGCAAACGCACGTGGAAAAGAGATCGAACCACGTGCGTTTGCCCTTGATCGACGGCAAGGGGCGAGCGGCAAGGGGTGAGCGGCAAGGGGCGAGCGGGGCGGGGGAAGGGTGTTACGGGGCTGGGACGACGGTTACTGGGACGGCTGGGTCGCCGGCGCTCAGCTTCAGGCCCTCCCAGGGGATGGAGATCAGGCAAGCACGCAGGTGGGCGCGCGACTCGTCGAGGGTCGGCAGGTCGACTGGCTCGCCGGTCACCACGTACGAGTGCTGGAGCAGCCGGTCGCCCAGCTTGTGGTCGGGCACCCCCTGCGACACCACGATCTCCTCGGTGGCGGTGCCGGTGGGCTTGTGGCGGCGGATGGCGGTCTTGCGGCCGCCGACCGTGGCCTTGTTTTCCGACCTTTTCACGACCGGCCGCCCGTCGACCTCGACCAGCTTGTAGACCAGCCCTGCCGTGGGTGCCCCGGAGCCGACCACCACGGCCGTGCCCGCGCCGTACATGTCGACCGGCTCGGCGGCGAGCGCGGCGATCGCGTGCTCGTCGAGGTCGCCCGACACGATGATCTTCGTGTCGGTGGCGCCGAGAGAGTTCAGCAGCTCGCGGGACTGCTGCGCCAGCACCGACAGGTCACCGGAGTCGAGGCGGATGGCGCGCAGCTCCGGCCCGGCGACCGCGATGGCGTTGCGGATGCCCTGGCTGATGTCGTATGTGTCAACGAGCAGCGTGGTCTGCTTGCCGAGCGCGGCCACCTGCGAGGCGAACGCCGCCGGCTCGTCGTCGTGCAGGAGCGTGAACGCGTGCGCGGCCGTGCCCGCGGTCGGTATCCCGTACCGGTATCCGGCGGCCAGGTTCGACGTGTACTCGAATCCGGCCAGGTAGGCGGCGCGCGCCGATGCGACGGCGGCTTCCTCGTGCGTGCGCCGGGAGCCCATCTCGATCACCGGGCGCCCGCGCGCGGCGGTCACCATGCGGGCGGCGGCCGCGGCGATGGCACAGTCGTGGTTGAGCACCGACAGCACCAGGGTCTCCAGGATCACGCACTCCGCGAATGTGCCCGAAACGGTCAGGATCGGCGAACCGGGGAAGTACAGCTCGCCCTCGGCGTAGCCGTCGATGTCGCCGCGGAACCGGTAGTCGGACAGCCAGGCGGCGGTCTGGTCGTCGACCACGCCATGCGTGCGTAACTGCGCGACCTCCTCCTCCTGGAACCGGAAGTCGCGCACGAGGTCGATCAGCCGGCCGGTGCCGGCGACCACGCCGTACCGGCGGCCGGTCGGCAGCCGCCGCGCGAACACCTCGAACACGCAGCGCCGGTCAGCGGTGCCGTCGAGCAGCGCGGCGCGCAGCATGGTCAGCTCGTAGTGGTCGGTGAGGAGGGCGATCGTCACGTGGTCAAGCCTATGGCTCGGCGCGTGCCTGTAGGGCGTGAGACAGCTCGCTCCGGTTGGTGATCCCGAGCTTGCGGTAGACCCGCTGGAGGTGGTTTTCGACGGTGCGCGCGGAGAGAAACAGCTGCTCCGCGATCTGTTTGCTGGCTACACCGGCCGCCGCGAGCCGGGCGACCTCGCGTTCCCGCTCGGTCAGCGGTGGCCGGGCGGCCCGCAGCGCGGGGGTGTGCAGCGTGTCGCACCGCCCGAGCAGGTCGCCGAGGTGGGCGCTGGCCTCCGGCGCGAGCGGCGACTTCGTCGTCCGCAGTCGCAGCGCGGCCATCGCGGCCGCGTCGGCCGCGTAGAGCAGCAGCCCGCGCCGCGCGAACGCGTCGGCCACGGTCATCAGCTCGGCGCCGTCGGCGGTGGCCCGCCCGTGTAGCGCCATCAGCTCGACCAGCGGGCCGTCGACCACCCCGGTCAGCTCGGACAGCCGCTGCGCGACGGTCTGCGGCTCAGCGCCGGCCCCGAGCGAAAGCGAGCCGTCCGCTCCGAGCGAAAGCGAGCCGTCCTTCCCCGGCGAGCCGTCCGGCCCAGGCGAAAGCGAGCCGTCAGCGGCCCACGTGACGGGCAGGTTGGCGCAGCCGAGTCGCACCAGGTCGTGCAGCGCGAGGGCCTCGTGCCCGGCGAACCCGTCGGCGCGCAGCCGCGTGGCCAGATCGCTCAGCAGCTTGATCGCGACCTCGACATCGCCCGCGCACGCGGCCACCCAGGCACGCGCCTGCTCGCGCCACGGGTACAGCACCGCCATGCCGCGGGTCTGCGTGCGGTCGGAGTCGGCGAGCGCCGCCGCGGACTCGGACGCATCGCCGCGCAGCGCGGCCGCGTACGCCCGCTCGGCGTGCGCGAGACCGGCGAAGACCCGGCTGGTCGCCAGCGCCGCACACGCCTGGAGGCTGCCGCGCAGCGCCTCGGCACTCTGGCCGCGCAGCCGCGCGCCCTGTGCCCGGATGACCGAGAGATACCCGGAGCCGAGCCGGAAGTCGCCCGCGTCGGCCAGGTCGGCGAACTCGTCGGCGACCAGCGCGTCGATGCCCTCCAGGTCGCCGGCGATCGTCAGGCGGGTGCCGCGGGCCAGTTCGAGGGCGAGCTGGAGGTACGGCATCTCGACCCGCCACTGTGGCGCGTCGGCCACCACGCCGGCGATGGCGCGGGCGCTGCGGGTGAGCTTGCCCTGCGCGGCCGCCAGGTGCGCGACCACGCACTGGGCCAGTGCCCGTGCCGCCACGGGCGCCGCGGGCCGGTCGATGATCTCGCGTGAGAGGCGCAGCGCCTCGGCGCTGTCGCGCCGGTGCAGGCGCATGATCGCCTCGAACGCCTGGACCCGCGCGCGGTGCCCGGAGTCGGTCACCGTGGGCGATTCCTTCGCCAGGTCGTGTACTGCCGACTCCCGGCCCAGTCCCCAGTACGAGACCAGCCCTCGCACGGTCAGCCAACGGCTGCGCCGCTGATCCGAGTCGATCTCGTCGCGCACTGACTCCACAACGGACAGCGCCGCGTCGGGCTGCTCGCTGAACATCAGGATCGTCGCCAGCAACTCGCCCGCCTCGAAGTCGCCACCGGTTTCCAGCGCGGCACGCGCCAGCCGGGCGGCCAGGTGCACGTTGAACCGGCTGAAAGCCTGCGCTGCCGCCTCCAGCAGCAGGTGAGAGTCCTGTGCGGTGCCGGAGTCGAGCCGCCACACGGCCACCCGCAGCAGGTCGTCGCGGCGACGCGCGCCGGCCTCTTCGACCAGCGCGGCGAGCTGGGGCCTTGAGTCGCATGGTGCGAGTGGCCGGGCAGCGCTGGCGCACCACCTCGCCGTACAGCGGGTGGGCCAGCCGGACGTTGTGCCGCCGGTCGCTTTGCGCCAGCCGGATCAGGCCGCGCTCCTCGGCGCTTTCGACGGCGGCGTCGCTGGTGGCGCGGACGAGCAGCGGTAGGCCGATCGGCTACCAGCTCGACGACCGCGCGCACCTCGTCGCTCAGATCGCCGATGCGGGCGTCGATCAGGTCGGTCAGCCGGGGTGCCAGCTCGAACTGCCCGGTCCACCGCCACATCCCGTACAGCTGGGTCAGCTCGGCCGAGTCGGACGCCGCGATGACCAGCTCGCGCAGCAGCAGCGGATTGCCGGCGGAGAGCCGCCACAGCCGGTCGGCCGACGAGGAGTCGACCGGCCCGCCGAGCATCACGGCGAGCAGGGCCTTGTTGTCGGCGGTGGTGGACCGCGAGCACGATCGGCCGGCCCGCGGCCTGGTGGTGCAGCGCCTCGACGGCCCATCGCAGCAGGCCCGCCGGCGATACTCCGGCTGGCTGATCGGCCGGCAGCACCTGGGCGAGTCCGCCGAACGGCAGCCCGGCAGCGGCGATGTTGGCGGCGGCGGTCCACACCGCGTACTTGTGGGTGGGCAGGCTGGCGACGCCCTCGCGTAGCAAACGACTCTTGCCGATGCCTGCGGTGCCGCTGAGAATGAGACCGCGGCCGGTGCCACTGGTGGCTGCCGTCACGAGACGCCGCAGCTCATCGGCCCGGCCGACGAAGTGCCACGGGCCCATCGGGTCAGGATATCGACGGGCGCCGCAGCCCGCTGACCGCCTAACGGTGGAAGTTGAGTAGCGGAGTGGTCGGCGCTGAGTAGTCGTCCTCCTGTCGCGTTCGGTAACCGCTCCCGTACGGTTCGATGGCCCGGCACGGTAACGGTACGAATGGTGGGCCGCACGCACAGTTGGAGGCCCAGACGGTGATGTCTGCGACAACGGGAGAGGTGCGGCGACGGCGCAAGATTCAGATGCGCGCGACACTGATTGAGCCCCTGCCCGACGAGCCGACCGCGGTCGTCGTCGTGGGCCCTTGGCGCGGCCGGCTCATCGGCGCCTTGCTGGGACGTGACGGTCCAGTCCTCGCCACCCCGACCGGCAGCTACCTCGTGGTGCGCCCGGGCAAGGCCGGCGAGGCGCGCGCCTATCTGCCAGGCGCCCGCCAGCCCCAGCCGTACCCCTTCGAGCCGTCGAGCGGCAACGCCGTGCCGGCCCGGCCACCGCGCCGGATCGAGGTGGGCGGGTCCGAGCCGTTACTGCGGCATTTCTCGCTGATCGAGGGTCCCGACCTGCGTACCCTCGGAGTTGCCGGTAACCGCGTCCTGCTCGACGTGGTGCGGCGCGGCGGCGCGCTGGTGTACGCGCTGGGCGACCAGCTGCCGGAGCGCGCCGAGCGCGATCTGCTCGCGGTCGCCGCTGAGCTGCCGGCGGCGCTGTTCTTCGCGGTCGATGGCCCGACCAGCGAGGTGGATGCCGCGCGCGAGCGCCTGCCCGAGTTCGAGGGCGCGTCGTGGTTCACCGGCGACGCCGAGCCGGCCTACCTGCGCCGCGCCTTGGTGGCGTGGGCCGGCGTCGAGGGCCTCCATCGGGCGAGCATCAACCCCCCGGTGCTGCCCGGTGCGGAGGGGCGCATCGCGGTCGGGTCGAGCGCGCACGAGTCCGACTGGGCCGCGCGGCTCGACCGGATGTGTCGCAGCGCCGCCCGGCTGGTCCGGCAGCGGCTGGCGATCGAGCTGGCCAACGTCCACCTGCGTTGCGTGCACGACATCGTCTTCGGCACCGGGTGCGAGGGCCTTCCGGCCGCGCTCGACCGGGAGATGCACGCGCTGTCGCTGCGCACGGTGGCCGAGTGCGACGCGGCCGCCGACCGCGTCCTCGACGAGATGCTCACGCTAGTGCTGGGTGAGCCGCCGGTGGCCGGCGTCCGCCGCCGGGTCACGATCGCGGTCCGCCGCGGGTTCGCCGACTACAGCGACGACGGCGGCGAGCTGGAGCGGGTCCTGCTCATCACGAGTACCGCCGGCGTGGCCGCCGTGACAGGTGGTGGCGCGGTGACCGCGCTGGCGGCGTATGACACCGACCCGGGGTGGGCGGTGCTCCCGCCGCTTGGGCTCGGCCTGTCAGGTGCCTGCTATCAACACTGGCGCAGTCCGGTGAACTCCGACCCCAACCGTGCCCGTAGCTGGCTGCAGCACGCCATCCGGGGGGTCGAGCTGGATCTGCTCAAAGAGGTGTCGCGCCGATTCGAGATGCTGCATCGGTCGCTCGGTGGCGTGATCGCCGAGGCGATCGACCACGGGATCTTGCTGATCTAATCAGAGATTCGGAGCACGACAGGGCATACCGGTAGTCGTATGGTTCCTCGATTGCCCGAAACCGGTGGCACGATGGTGGGCATGGCAGCTCCACAGGTTGCACCGGTCGAGACCCCGGGCACTGACGAGGTGCCGGTCGCGGACCGGGCATGGGTGACGATCGTCTGGGACGACCCGGTCAACCTGATGTCCTATGTAACGTGGGTCTTTCAGAAACTGTTCGGCTACAGCCGCGACAAGGCCGAGAAGCTGATGCTGGATGTGCACCACAAGGGCAAGGCCGTGGTGTCCAGCGGTGCCCGCGAGCGCATGGAGCACGACGCGTCGCAGCTGCACGCGTACGGGTTGTGGGCCACCGTCGACAAGGCCTGAAGGGGCTTTTGTGAGCATGTTCCGCCGGCATGGCACGCACTGCGTGGCGACCTTCGCCGCCGACGAGGTGCGTGTGCTGAGAAAGGTCGCGTCTGAGGTCGTCGGCCTGCTCAGCGAGGGCTTCGACCACGAAGATCCGGTGGTCGAGCGGCTCTTTCCAGACATCTACCCGGAAGATCCGCACAACTCCGCGGAGTTCCGGCGATACACCGAGGGCGACCTCAAGACCAGCAAGATCGACCAGGCCGGCGCGATCCTCGCGGTGCTGCCCGGCGACGGCGGCGGGGAGGTCCGGCTCGACGGCGAGGAGGCCGAGGCGTGGCTGCGGGCGCTCAACGACGCCCGGCTCGCGATGGGGGTGCGGCTGGAGATCAAGGCCGACACCGACCTCGGCGAGGAGCTGGACGACGCGGTCCTTCGTGACCCCACGTCGAGCCGCGTCTTCCAGCTCAGCGTCTACGCCTACCTGGGCTACCTACAGGAGTCCCTGCTCAACGCCCTAGTCGAGGCTCGCTAGCTCGTCGGGGGAGGGTTCCACGTCGACAGCGGCGGGCGGAGTCCTTCCGCCGGTCGCGCGACCAGCCCGCCCGCCGCGGCGCTGTTGCGCCAGGCACAGCTCGTCACGGATTGACGACCGCACGAGGTAGGCTGGTCGTCGTGCTGACCATCGACCGGGCGATCGTTGACGCGATCATCGCCCACGCCCGCCGGGACCACCCGGACGAGGCGTGCGGTGTGATCGCGGGCCCGGCCGGCAGCGACCAGCCGCTCCGGCACATCCCCATGGAAAACGCCGAGCGGTCGCCGACGTTCTATCGGTTCGACTCGATGGAGCAGCTCCGGGTGTGGCGCGAGATGGACGACCGTGACGAAGAGCCGGTTGTGATCTATCACTCGCACACCGCCACCGAGGCGTATCCGTCGCGCACCGACATCTCGCTCGCTGGCGAGCCCGGCGCTCATTACGTGCTGGTCTCCACCCGCGAGCCAGACGTCGAAGAAATCCGGTCGTTCCGCATCGTGGACGGGGCCGTAACCGAAGAGCCGGTCCGGATCGTTGATGCGACCGTGGACCCGCACGCCGTTCAGACGTACATGTTCGGGCAGAGCCCGACGACGGTCGACTACGAGTGTTCGCGCTGAGCGTTCACCGTCCCTGAACCGTTGTCGAGATCTTTTCCGAGGAGCTTTTCTGTCATGGCCATTGAGGTTCGCATCCCCACCATCCTGCGCAACTACACCGGCGGCGCGAAGGCCGTCGAGGGTGCGGGTGAGTCGCTCGCCGATCTGCTGTCCGATCTGGACGCCAAGTACAACGGCCTGCGCGGGCGCCTTGTGACGCCCGAGGGTGGTCTGCACCGTTTCGTCAACGTCTACGTCAATGACGAAGACGTCCGCTTCCTGGGCGCGCTGGACGCCAAGCTGTCCGATGGTGACACCGTCACCATCCTGCCGGCCGTCGCCGGCGGCGCCTTCGGCTTCGCCGCGGCCGCCGCGATGCTCGGCAACCGCCTGTAGGGCTGGCCGCGATGGCGCGGTACGAAAGCCTGCTTGACGCGTGCGGCAACACGCCGCTCGTCGGTCTGCCACGCCTGTCACCGGTGGTGCCCGAAGGGGCGCCGCCGGTGCGGCTGTGGGCCAAGCTCGAAGATCGCAACCCGACCGGTTCGGTCAAGGACCGGGCCGCACTGTTCATGGTCCGGGCCGCCGAGGAGGCCGGCCGGCTCCGGCCCGGCGACACGATCCTCGAGCCCACCAGCGGCAACACCGGCATCTCGCTCGCCATGGCGGCGAAGCTACGCGGATACCGGTTGGTGTGCGTGATGCCGGAAAACGTGTCGACCGAGCGCGTCCAACTCCTCCGCATGTACGGCGCGGAGATCATCTTCTCGCCGGCGGCGGGCGGATCCAACCAGGCGGTCGCCACGGCCAAGCAGATCGCGGCCGAGCACCCCGACTGGGTCATGCTCTTCCAGTACGGCAACGAGGCGAACGCCCGCGCCCACTACGAGACCACCGGGCCCGAGCTGCTGCGCGACCTGCCCACGATCACCCACTTCGTCGGCGGGCTCGGCACCACCGGCACGCTCATGGGCACCGGACGGTACCTGCGGGAAAAGGTCGAGGGCATCGAGATCGTGGCGGCCGAGCCGCGCTACGGCGAGCTGGTGTACGGCCTGCGCAACATCGACGAGGGTTACGTGCCGGAGCTGTACGACGCGAGCGTGCTGAGCCGGCGGTTCTCGGTCGGCACCCGCGACGCGGTGCTACGCACGCGGCAGCTCGTCGAGGTCGAAGGGATCTTTGTCGGGTTCTCGACGGGAGCGGTGCTGCACGCCGCGCTGGCGGTCGCGCACGAGGCGGTCAAGGCGGGCCGGCGGGCCGACGTGGCGTTCATCGTCGCCGACGGCGGCTGGAAGTACCTGTCCACGGGCGCCTACGGCGGCACGCTGGCCGAGGCCGAGGACGCGTTGGAAGGCCAACTCTGGGCCTAGGGCGGCGGCCGCCGCCCTCGTACCGCTAGAGGGTGCGGACGGTCAGGATCACGGCGGCGATCAAGGGGATCGTCGCGGCCGCGAGCATCAGCCAGGGGAGCAGGCGGCGCTGGACTGACATGAAAGCGCCCACCGTCAGCCCGATGCCGGTCACCCCGACGGCTGCCATCGCGGGCTCGTACCAGGCGGGAACGCTGCCACCCAGCACAGCGAAGAACCCCCGGATCGCGATCGCCAGGCCGACGAGCCCCAGCACCGCCGCCCATCCGCACATCGCCGCGAGCCGGGTGGTCGGCGGCGCCGGATCGTCCCAACCGGGCAGCCGGAAGATCCGGGCCATGCCGGTCGGGGTGGGGCTGGGCTCGCGTACCTCGTCGCGCTGGATCCGGAGACCGAGCCCTTCGGCCAGAGACATCTCTTCGGCTTCGCTCACGCCGGCGCCGCCCTTCGTCTTGTGTGGTTACTTCACTATGTGCAACTGTCGTGTGTCACTCCTCGTAACGGTGGACCTCGCTTGTCTCGCAGAACGCACCATTCCCACGGATCATGTCGCCTTGCCGACATGTTGGTGCGGTTCTTTCTGTCGGGAGCAGGTCACGGCGTAGGCTGCGCACCGTGGCAGACAGGTCGGCACGGATCTTCGGTCGCGCCGGCGAGCGACTGTCGATCGCAGTGGGTGATTTCGGGGCTACTGGATGCGACTGACTGTGCTCGGCTGTGCCGGTAGTTTTCCGGGGCCTGAATCGGCCTGCTCGGCCTACCTCGTCGAGGAGGACGGGTTCCGGCTGCTGATCGACTTCGGCTCCGGTTCGTTGTCGGCCCTCCAGCGGTACGCGGGGCTGCGCGCCGTGGACGCGATCCTGCTGACGCACCTGCACTGTGACCACATGCTGGACGCCTGCACATACGTCGTCGTGCGGCGGTACAACCCGAGCGGTCCCCTGCCGGCCCTGCCGGTGTACGCGCCGGCTGGCGCGCCGGACCGCATCGCCGCGGCGTACAGCCAGGAAGAGGGCCCGGTCGACGACGTGTACACGTTCTACGGGCTGCAGCCGGGCACGTTCCCGATCGGCCCGTTCACGGTGACCGTCGACCGCGTCAATCACCCCGTCGAGACCTACGGTGTGCGCCTGGAGTCCAACGGCCGCGTGCTCACGTACTCGTCGGACACCGCGCCGTGCGACGCGCTGGTGCGCCTGGCCATGGGCGCGGACCTGTTCCTCTGCGAAGCGAGCTACATCGACGGCGCCGACAACCCACCTGACCTGCACCTCACCGGCCGCGAGGCGGGCGAGGTGGCGACCAAGGCCGGCGTCGGCCAGCTGCTGCTCACCCACCTGGTGGCCGCGTGGGGCAGCGAGGCCGACACGTGGGATGCCGCGTCAGGGGCCTTTTCGGGGCCGATCGAGATCGTCAGGCCTGGAGCCCGGTACGAGGTCTGAATTTGTGCGCCACTGTTCGCCGATGCGTCAGCCGGGCGTAGCCTGCCGCACCTGCACCGCCCTCACGGTGGGCGCATGCGTATCGCGATCATCACGGAGTCGTTCCCCCCGGACGTCAACGGCGTCGCGCACTCCGTCATCCGCATCGCCGAGCACCTGGTCGACGCCGGTCACACACCGATGGTCATCGCTCCCGCGCCGGCTTCTTCGGCGCGCGGCGTAACCGGTGCCCACCCGTACCCGGTCGTCCGGGTGCCGAGCATGCCGATGCCGCGCTACCGGGGCCTCCGCCTCGGGCTGCCCAGCCCTCGGCTCGCCGACGCGCTGATCTCACACGCGCCGGACATCGTCCACCTGGCCAGCCCGTTCCTGCTTGGCGCGCGTGGCGTGGCGCTCGCGGGCCAGCACCAACTGCCGTCCGTGGCCGTGTATCAGACGGACGTCGCCAGCTACGCCCGCACGTACCTCGGCTGGGGGGCGGCCACCGCGTGGCGGTGGCTGCGCACGATCCACAACGGCGCCGACCGCACCCTGGCGCCATCCACCCGTGCGGCCGCCGACCTGGTCGGGCACGGGGTACAGCGCGTGTGGCTCTGGCGGCGTGGCGTCGACACCGAGCGGTTCGCGCCGGCCAGGCGCCATGAGCTGGTACGCCGGGCGCTGGCTCCGAACGGCGAGGTGCTGGTCGGGTACGTGGGCCGGCTGGCCGCCGAGAAGCGCGTGGATCTGCTCGCGGAGACCTGCAAGCTGCCCGGGGTACGCGTCGTGGTGATCGGGGACGGGCCGGCCCGCCGCGACGTGGAGAAGGCGCTGCCGGGCGCGCTGTTTCTCGGCGCCCGCCACGGCGCGCAGCTCGCCCGGCTCTACGCGAGCCTGGACGTCTTCGCGCACACGGGACCGTACGAGACGTTCGGGCAGACCGTGCAGGAGGCGCTCGCCAGCGGGCTGCCGGTCGTCGCACCGGCTTCGGGCGGACCGATTGACCTGGTCACCCCAGGTCTGACCGGCTCGCTCGTGCCACCCGGTGACGGTGCCGCGCTCGCCGCCGCCGTAGCCGAGCTGGTCGCGAACCCCGAGCTGCGGCAGCGGTACGGCAGTGCCGCGCGCGCCGAGGTCGCCACGCGCTCCTGGGCGGCCATTGGCGACGAGCTCATCGCCCACTACCGCGCGGTGCTGTCCGGGCCAGGGGTACCGACCCAGGTCCCGGTCGCGGCATGAACGCACCCCGCAAGATCGTGCGGCTCGCCAACCGCCTCCGAACCCGGAGCGGCCGTAACGAGAGGCTCGCCAGCGTGCCGCCATCGTGGCTAACGGCGGGGTAGCAGGCGGGGTGGGTCGAGGGCCGCATAGGGTGGCGGCATGGGACGACCTGATGGGCGGCAGCCCGACCAACTGCGTCCGGTGACGCTGACCCGGCAGTGGAGCGTGCACCCCGAAGGCTCGGTCCTGGTGGAGTTCGGCGCCACCAGAGTGCTGTGTACGGCGAGTGTCACCGAGGGCGTGCCCCGCTGGCGCAAGGGTTCGGGTCTGGGCTGGGTGACCGCGGAATACAGCATGCTGCCGCGCGCCACGACGACCCGCTCCGACAGGGAGAGCATCAAGGGACGCGTGGGTGGCCGCACGCACGAGATCTCCCGTCTGATCGGCCGCAGCCTGCGGGCGTGCATCGACCTGAAGGCGTTCGGCGAAAACTCCGTCGTGCTGGACTGCGACGTGCTCCAGGCGGACGGTGGCACCCGCACCGCCGCGATCACCGGGGCGTACGCCGCGCTGCACGACGCGGTCACCTGGATGGCGAAGCAGGGCCTGCTGGCCGGCAAGCCGGGCGACGCGGTGCACCGGTCGGTGGCAGCGGTGAGCGTCGGGATCATCAAGGGTGAGCCGCGGCTCGACCTCTGCTACGAGGAAGACGTGACCGCCGACGTCGACATGAACATCGTCTGCACCGGCGCGGGTGACTTCGTCGAGGTGCAGGGCACGGGCGAGTCCGGTGTGTTCGATCGGGCACAGCTCGATACGCTGCTCGACCTGGGCGTGGCGGGCTGCCGCGAGCTAGCCGCGATCCAGCAGGCGGCGCTCGCATGAGGCACCCAACTCGGTTCGCTCCACGATTCTGCGGGGGTCGCGCATGACCAAGCTGCTGCTCGCCACGCGCAACGCGAAGAAGCTCGTCGAGTTGCAGCGCATCCTCGACCACGCGCTCGGCCGGCACGCGATCGAGCTCGTCGGGCTCGGCGACGTGCCGGAGTACCCGGAGGCGCCGGAGACCGGCCTGACGTTTGGCGAAAACGCGCTGCTCAAGGCGCGCGAGGGCGTCAAGTACACGGGGCTGCCGACGGTCGCCGACGACTCCGGCTTGGCGGTCGACGCGCTCTGCGGGATGCCAGGGGTCTTCAGCGCCCGCTGGGCCGGGCGCCACGGCGACGACAAAGCCAACCTGGAGCTGGTGCTCGCCCAGATCTCCGACCTGCCCGACGAGCACCGCGGTGCGGCGTTCGTGTGCGCGGCGGCGCTGGTGCTGCCGGGCGGCAAGGAGCATCTGGTCGACGGGCGGCAGGCGGGCCGGCTGATCCGGGGGCCGCGCGGTGAGGGCGGGTTCGGGTACGACCCGATCTTCATGGCGGAGGGCCAGGCCCGGACCAACGCGGAGCTGACGCCCGAGGAGAAAGACGCGATCAGCCATCGGGGCAAGGCGTTCCGCGCGCTCGCCAAGGTGATCGCCAAGACCCTCCCGAGCTAGGCCCTGTCCTGCCGATCATTGCCGGCCCTGCGGCGGGCCCAGACGACGACCGGCGGCACCGGGCGAAAGGCCGCATACAACACCGGTATGCGACCTTCCGCCCGTCACCACCGGATCGCCGCCTGGGCCTCGCCTCGGCTCGACATGATCGACAGGACAGGGCCTAGAGGAGCGGGCCCAGCTCGCGTTCGATCGCTTCGCGTAGATCTCGGCCTGTTACGGTCGCTCGGGCCTGTTCGAGGACCGGGGCCAGGAACACGTCCGGGCCTGGCGCGCCGGCGAAGCGCTCCACGGCGGCGATCGCGAGCCGGCCGGCAGGCGACGGTGTCAGCGGCGCGCGCAGCTGGAGACCGCGTACCCCGGCGAGCAACTCGACGGCGAGCAGGCTGGTCAGGTTGTCGAGCACGCGGCGCAGCTTGACGGCCGCGGCCCAGCCCATCGAGACGTGGTCCTCCTGCATGCCGGACGTGGGCACGGAGTCCACTGAGGCCGGTGACGCCAGCCGCCGGTTCTCGGCGACGATGCCGGCGGCGGTGTACTGGGCGATCATCAGGCCCGAGTTGACTCCCGGGTCAGGGGTGAGGAACGCCGGCAGGTCGCGGGAGCGGCACACGTCGAGAAGGCGGTCGACCCGTCGTTCCGCGATCGCGCCGACCTCGGCCGCGGCGATAGCGAGGAAGTCGGCAGCGAAGCCGAGCGGTGCGCCGTGGAAGTTGCCGGTCGACTCGACGCGGCCGTCCGGCAGTACGACCGGGTTGTCGACGACGCTGGCCAGCTCGCGGTCGGCCACGGAGGTGGCGAAACCGAGCGTGTCGCGGGCGGCGCCGGCCACCTGGGGCGCACAGCGCATCGAGTACGCGTCCTGCACGGCGTGCACCATGTCGTTGCGGTGCGAGTCCATCACTCCTGAGTCCTGCAGCAGCCGATGGATGTTGGCCGCAGAGACGGCCTGCCCCGGGTGCGGCCGGATCGCGTGCAGCTCCGGCAGGAACGGCCGGTCGGTGCCGAGCATCGCCTCGATGGCCAGGGCCGCGGTCACGTCGGCCATCGTGAAGAGGTGACCGGCGTCCTCGATCGCCAGCAGCAGCATGCCGAGCATGCCGTCGGTGCCGTTGATGAGCGCGAGACCCTCCTTTGAGGACAGCTCGATCGGTCGCAGCCCGGCGCGGTGCAGCGCCTCGCCGCCGTCGAGCCGCGAGCCGGACTTGTCGAGTACCCAGCCCTCGCCCAGCAGCACCAGCGCGCAGTGTGCGAGCGGGGCGAGGTCGCCGGACGCGCCGAGCGAGCCGTGCTCGGGCACCCACGGCGTGATGTCGTGGTTGAGCAGGTCGACGAGGGCCTGGGCGACGAGCGGGCGTACCCCCGAGCGGCCCAGTGCCAGCGAGCGCACCCGCAGCAGCATCATCGCCCGGACGACCTCGCGCGGCATGGGCGCGCCGACGCCGGCCGCGTGCGACCGGATCAGCGCGTGCTGGAGCTCGGCCCGGCGCGCCGGCTCGATGAACGTGTTGGCGAGCGCGCCAAAGCCGGTGGAGACGCCGTAGACGGGCCGGCCGTCGCGCTCGATGCGGTCGACGATGTCGCGGCTCGTGGCCATGGCGTCCAGTGTGGACGGCGCCAGCGTGACCCGCTCGGTGGAGCGGGCGACGGCGTGGACGTCGGCGGGGGAGACCCCGGTGGGCAGTACGGTGACGGTCATTCGAGCAGCACCCCGTTGTGCATGACGTGGCGGATGAGTGGAACGCCGGGCCGGTAGGCCAGGTGCAGGTGAGACGGTGCGTCGAGCACGGTCAGGTCGGCTCGGGCGCCGGGCCGCAGGACACCGATGTCCGTGCGGCGCAGCGCCTTCGCGCCGCCCGCGGTGGCGGACCAGACCGCCTCCGCCGGAGTCATACCCATCTCGCGCACCGCGAGCGCGATGCAGAAGGGCATCGAGGACGTGTACGAGGAACCGGGGTTGCAGTCGGTCGCGAGGGCGACTGCCACCCGGGCGTCGAGCAGCCGGCGACCGTCCGGGTACGGCGAACGGGTGGAGAACTCGGCGCCCGGCAGCAGGGTGGCCACAGTGGACGACCCAGCCAGCGCGTCCACGTCGGAGGCGCTCAGGTGCGTGCAGTGGTCGGCGCTGGCGGCACCCAGCTCGACGGCCAGCCGCACACCCGGCCCGGGGCCGAGCTGGTTGGCGTGCACCCGCACACCCAGCCCGGCGGCCTGCCCGACGGTCAGGATCGCCCGCGAGTGGTCGGCGTCGAAGGCGCCCCGCTCGCAGAACACGTCGATCCAGCGGGCGTACGGTGCGGCGGCGTGCAGCATCGGGCCGCAGATGAGGCCGACATAGTCGTCGACGCGACCGGCGTACTCGCTGGGCACGACATGGGCGCCGAGGAACGTCGTCTCGTCGGTGAACTCGCGACCGATCCGCAGCGACCGTTCCTCGTCGGCGACGCTCAGGCCGTACCCACTCTTGATCTCGATCGTGGTGGTGCCCTGCCGCAGCGCTTCGCGGCGCAGGCGCCCGACGGTGTCGCGCAGGTCGTCGTCGCTGGCCGCACGGGTGGCGGCGACGGTGGTGCGGATGCCGCCGCCGTTGTACCGCTCACCGGCCATCCGCGCGGCGAACTCCGCGGCCCGGTCGCCCGCGAACACGAGGTGGGCGTGACTGTCCACAAAGCCCGGGAGGACGGCGGCGCCCTCGACGTCGAGCCGCCGGTCGGCCGGCTGGGCGTACGCCGACCGGCCCACCCAGGCGACCGCGCCGTCCTCGACGAGGATGGCGGCGCGTTGGACGATCCCGAGCGGACCCTTGCCCATGCGCGGCTCGTTCGTGACCAGCTCGCCGATGTTGTCTATCAACAGGTTGCGGGGTGCATTCATGTGACCGCCTTGATGGCGTCGCGGAGTGCTGCTGGTACGTCGATCGTCAGGTGGCGCCCGTCGCGTACGACCTCGCGGCCGTCGACCACGACCCCGGTGACGTCGGCGGCTGTGGCCGCGAAGAGGGCTCCGTCGGGACCGGTGCCGGCCGTGCGGGGACTGTCCAATGTGACCGTCACGAGGTCGGCTCGGCAGCCGGGGGTGAGCGCGCCGGCGTCCCGCCAGCCGAGCACCGCGTGTGCGGTGGCGGCTGTCACCAGCTCGGCGGTGGTGAAGTGACCCCGGCGTTCGGTGCGCAGCCGCTCGTCCAGCTCCATCGCCCGCGCCTCTTCGAGGATGTCGATGACGGCGTGGCTGTCGCTGCCGAGGCCGAGCGGGCTGCCAGCGTCGGCGAGCGCGCGGGCGGGCCCGACACCGTCGGCGAGGTCGCGTTCGGTGGTGGGGCAGAGGCACACGCCGGTCTCGGTGTCGCCCAGCTCGGTGCGGTCACCGTCGGTGAGGTGGGTGGCGTGCACGGCGGTGGTGCGGGGGCCGAGCACGCCCGCGTCAGCGAGCAGCTCGGTGGGGGTGCGGTGGTGGTACGCGTGGCACGCGTCGTTCTCGGCGCGCTGCTCGGAGAGGTGGACGTGCAGCGGTCCGCTCCACTCGGCGACGGTGGGTATCTGCTCGGCCGGCACGGCGCGTACCGAGTGGATGGCCGCACCGACCAGGGCGTGCGTGGGCGGCTTGAAGGCGTCGACGCGCGCGGCCCAGCGCTCCGCGTCGCCGTCGCCGAACCGCTCCTGCACGCCTGACAGTGGCTGGCCGTCGACGGTGGATGTCAGGTAACAGGCGTCCAGCAGCGTGATGCGGATGCCGGCCTCGGCCGCGGCCTCGACGAGCACGGCCGACATCTCGTTCGGGTCGGTGTACCGGGTGCCGCCCGGACCGTGGTGCAAGTAGTGGAACTCGCCCACGCAGGTGATGCCGGCGAGCGCCATCTCGGCGTACGTGGCGCGGGCCAGGTCGCGGTACGTGTCCGGGGTGAGCCGGGCGGCCAGCTCGTACATCCGCTCCCGCCAGTGCCAGAAGGTGCCGCGCACGTTCGCCCGGCCACGCAGCGCCCGGTGGAAGGCGTGCGAATGCGCGTTGGCCAGCCCTGGCAGCGTCAGCCCCGGCAGCCGTGTCCCCTGCGGAGGCGCACCCGCCGTGACTGCGGTGATGCGCCCATCATTCACTTCGATCAGCACGTCGCGGGTGGGTGCTCCGTCCACCCAGGCCCAGTCGGCGTGATACGCGCTCATGCCAGCACCGCCGCCAACGCCTCGACGCCCGCCTCGCAGTCTTCGTCGGTCGCGTACTCCGCGGGGGAGTGCGAGATGCCCGTGGGGTTGCGCACGAACAGCATCACCGTGGGCACGTGGGCCGACAGCACGCCGGCGTCGTGGCCGGCTGCTGTCGGGAGTACGGGCGCGCCCAACAGGTTGGCGCAGCGGTCGACCAGCCCGCCGTCGAACCCGACCACCGGGCTGACCGACTCTTCGGTCAGGGTGACAACGGTGCCGTCCCGCGCCGCCCGGTCGACTGCCCGCTTGTGCACCGCCTCGACGAGCCCGCTCAGCGTCTGCGCGTCGGCGGCGCGGGCGTCCAGCCAGCCCCGCACGAGCGCCGGCACCGCGTTCGTGGCGTTCGGCTCGACGGAAACCCGGCCGACCGTGGCGTGCGCCCCCCGCAGCCGGGCCTCCTTGTTGGCTGCGAGCACCGTGTACGCGTACGTGAGCATCGGGTCGCGGCGGTCGGCCATGCGTGTGGTGCCGGCGTGGTTGGCCTCGCCGGTGAAGTCCAGGCGCCAGCGGCCGTGCGGCCAGATCGCGGTGCCCACACCAACCGGCACGTCGAGCGCCCGTCCCTGCTCGATGTGCAATTCCACGTAGCAGTCGACCCGGTCGAGCAGGCCGGTGGGACCGGTAGGGCGCGCGCCCAGGGCCGCCTCGACGGTGACCCCGTCGCGATCGGTCAGCGCGGCCGCCCGCGCCGGCTCGATGGCGCCGGTGAGCAACCGCGACCCGAGGCACGGTACGCCGAACCGCGCGCCCTCCTCCTCCGCGAAGGCGACGACGCCGATCGGCCGGCGACGTGGCCGCGGCAGTCGGTCGACGGCCAGGAACGCGCTGACGATCCCCAGCGGACCGTCGTACGCCCCGCCGTGCGGCACGGAGTCGAAGTGCGAGCCGGTGAGCACCGCCGGCCCGGGGCCGGTGCCGTACCACGCGATGAGGTTTCCGTTGCCGTCCTCCTCGACCGGCATGTCCCGCGCGTCCGCCTGCGCCCGGAACCACTCGCGGCACGCCATCTCGGCTGGCGTCCACGCGTACCGCAGGTAGCCGCCACTGCCCGGGTCGCGCCCGATCGGGGCGAGCTGGTCCCACAGCTCCCGGAAGCCGGTCACGGTGCTTTGTGGTTCGCTCGGTCGTGCGGCGCCGAGGGCGACGCCTTCCCTCGTCGCGCTGCTCCTCGGTCCGGGCGCCGCCGCGCCAACTCCCTCGCTCACGACTCACCCATCGGGATGCGGACGCCCTTCTCCATGGCGACGGACGCGGCGGAGTCGTATCCGGCGTCCACGTGGCGGATCACGCCCATGCCGGGATCGTTCGTCAGTACCCGCTCGATCTTTTCCCGGGCCAGCGGCGTGCCGTCGGCGACGCAGACCTGCCCGGCGTGGATCGACCGTCCAATGCCGACACCGCCACCGTGGTGGATCGACACCCAGGAGGCACCGGAGGCGGTGTTGACGAGCGCGTTGAGCAGCGGCCAGTCGGCGATCGCGTCGGAGCCGTCGGCCATCGCCTCGGTTTCCCGGTAAGGCGAGGCGACCGAGCCGCAGTCCAGATGGTCGCGGCCGATCACGATGGGCGCCTTCAGCTCGCCGGAGGCCACCATGTCGTTGAAGCGGGTGCCGGCGCGGTCACGTTCGCCGTACCCGAGCCAGCAGATCCGGGCCGGCAGCCCTTGGAATGCCACCTTTTCGCTGGCCAGCTTGATCCAACGGGCCAGCGACTCGTTCTCCGGGAAGAGTTCGAGCACAGCGCGGTCGGTGGCCGCGATGTCGGCCGGGTCGCCGGAGAGCGCCGCCCACCGGAACGGCCCCTTGCCCTCGCAGAAGAGCGGCCGGATGTACGCCGGCACGAAGCCCGGGAACGCGAACGCCCTCGCGTACCCGCCGAGCTGCGCCTCGCCCCGGATCGAGTTGCCGTAGTCGAAAACCTCGGCGCCAGCGTCGAGAAAGCCCACCATCGCCTCGACGTGCCTGGCCATCGAGGCGCGGGCCCGATCGGTGTACTCGTCGGGCTTGGTCGCCGCGTAGTCCGGCGCGTCGGCGGGGTCCACCCCGTCGGGCACGTACGCCAGTGGGTCGTGTGCGCTGGTCTGGTCGGTGACGATGTCGATCTCGACGCCCCGGCGGAGCAGCTCGGGGAAGACGGTGGCGGCGTTTCCCACCACACCGACAGACAGGGCACGCCGTTCCCGGCGAGCGGCCGCGACCGTCGTGAGCGCCTCGTCCAGAGTGGACGCCACGGTGTCGAGGTACCGGGTCTGGACGCGTCGCTGGAGCCGCGCCGGGTCGACGTCGACGACGAGGCAGGCGCCGCCGTTCATGGTGACCGCCAGCGGCTGCGCACCGCCCATCCCGCCGCAGCCCGCGGTGAGCGTGAGCGTGCCGGAAAGCGACCCGCCGAACCGTTTGGCGGCGACCGCCGCGAACGTCTCGTACGTGCCCTGGAGGATTCCCTGGGTGCCGATGTAGATCCAGGAGCCGGCGGTCATCTGGCCGTACATGGTGAGGCCGAGCCGTTCCAGCCGGCGGAACTCCGTCCACGTCGACCAGTCGCCGACCAGGTTCGAGTTGGCGATCAGGACCCGCGGCGCCCACTCGTGCGTGCGGAACACGCCGACGGGACGGCCGGACTGCACCAGCATCGTCTCGTCGCCCGCGAGGGTCTCCAGGGTGCGCACGAGCGCGTGGTAGGACGGCCAGTCCCGGGCGGCCTTGCCGGTGCCGCCGTACACGACGAGGTCGTCGGGGCGCTCGGCCACGTCGGGGTCGAGGTTGTTCATCAGCATCCGCAGCGCGGCCTCTTGAGGCCAGCCGCGGGCGGAGCGTTCGGCGCCTCGCGCGGCACGGACGGACATGAGGACCCCCCTTCAGTTAGTGAACACCTGGCGGCGGCTGACTGACTGCTCGAACTGCTCAAGTCGCCGCTGTACTTCATCCGGCGCCGCATCGCAGATCGCCTGGAGCACCGCCATGCACAGCGCCATCGGGGCGGTGTGCAGGTCGAAGACCAGTTGCGCGCCCACCGCGGCGGGCAGCACCAGGTCGGCGTACTCGACCACCGGGCTGACCGGTGAGTCGGTGACGGCCACGACGGACATCCCGGCGTCGCGGGCCGCACCCAGGGCGTCGAGCGCCTCGCGCGGGTATCGGGGCAGCACGATCGCGAGCAGCGCGGTCGCGCCGGCCGCACGGGCCTGCTCGAGCCGGTCGGTGAGCAGGCTGCCGCCCGCGTCCAGTACCCGGACGTCGGGCAGCACCTTGGCGGCGAAGTACGCGAAGTAGCCGGCCAGCGGTGCCGCGGCGCGCAGCCCCAGTACGGGTAGGGGCCTGCTCCCGGCGAGCAGCGATCCCGCCTCCGCGAGCACCGCGCGGTCGGCGAGCTGGTCGGCGAGCCGGTTGAGGTGGTCTGCCTCGGCCCGGAGCGCCCGTTGGAGCTCGTCGCCCTCGGCCGGCGCGGGTGCGCCGTTGCCCACCAGCTCGCGGAGCCGGCGGCGCAGGCCCGGGTATCCGTCGTAGCCCAGGGCCATCGCGAACCTGGTCACCGATGGCTGGCTGACCCGGGCGAGGTCGGCGACCTCGGCCGCGGACAGGTATGCCGCAGATGCCGCGTGCTGCACCAAGCTGTGCGCGATGCGCCGCTGCGTCGGGGTGAGACGGACGCCCTGGAAGAGCCCCGCGACCCCGTTGTCATTCACGTCTTGACTCTATGCATGAACTCATTCAGGCACAAGCTGTGGTAGAACTCACCGCGATGGATTCGGTCAATCTTCGCCGCAGGATCGCCAGCACCCCGCTCGCGCCGGTCGCCGCCTTTCCCCGCCGGCTGCTGCGAGTGGCGCGTCACGACGCCCGGGTGCTCGGCACGTCCGCCCGCTGGCTCTTCACGTCCCGCGAACACCACAACTACACGTACGACCTGACAAGACTGAGTCGCGAGCACCTGGCGTGGTTCGTCAGCGTCACCTGCGACACGCCGGTCAAGCAGGTCAAGGAGTACCTCTCCGAGTTGGAGGGCGACGACGCGTTGCGCCGGCACATCGAGGAGGCGACCGCGGCGTCCGCGCGGCGCGGCCTCGCGGACCGGCGGGTGCGGTTCGCACGACGCCTCGGCTGGTACGCGATCGTGCGGTCCCGCCGGCCCGCGCACATCGTGGAGACCGGCGTCGACAAGGGGCTCGGCACCTGCGTGCTGGCGGCCGCCCTGCTGCGCAACGCCGACGAGGGCGCCCCGGGCCGGGTCACCTCGCTCGACATCAACCCCGAGGCGGGGTACCTGGCAAAGGCGACGCCCTGGTCAGACGTCGTCGACCTGGTGATCGGCGACTCCATCGCCTCGATCGGGGCGCTCGACCGGCCCGTCGACCTCTTCCTTCACGACAGTGACCACAGCGTCGCCCACGAACGCCGCGAGTTCGAGACCGTCGAGCCCAAGCTGGCGTCCGGCGCGATGCTGCTGACCGACAACGTCATGGTCACCAACGTGCTGGCCGAGCACGCCGCCCGCACCGGCCGCAAGTTCCTGGCGTTCCGCGAGACGCCGCGCGACCACTGGTTTCCTGGCGACGGCATCGGCCTGGCCTGGTGACCCTCTCCTTATATCTGGATTAGAAGCGTTGCCCGGCCGCTGGGCGGTCGGGCAGCATCAGGCCGCGTGATCAGACGCCTTTCGGTCCGTTGGCTCATCGGTGGCGGCTTCGGCCTTGTCGCCGCTGCGGTCGGTGTCGCGCTGGCAGTACAGACCGGTGCCGCGCCCGCCTGCGCCGCCCTGCCCACGGGCAGCACCACCCACAAGGGCAAGGCGACGTTCTACGACTCCCAGGGCGGCGGGGGCAACTGCTCCAACGTCAGCGCGCCGAGCAACCGCCTCTACGTCGCCCTCAGCCCGTCCGAGTACGCGGACGCCGCCGCCTGCGGCGGGTACCTCGACGTGACCGGCCCCAAGGGCAAGGTGCGCGTGCTGATCATGGACCAGTGCCCGGAGTGCGCGGCCGGCCACATCGACCTGAGCAAGGAGGCGTTCGCCAGGATCGCTGACCCGGTGCAGGGCATCGTCCCGGTCACGTACAAGGCGGTCATCAATCCGTCGCTGCCCGGCCCGCTCACCTTCCGGATCAAGGAGGGCGCGTCGCGGTACTGGTTCGCCGTCCTGGTCGGCAACCACGGCAACCCGCTGCGCTCGGTCGAGGTCAAGACCGGCTCGACCTGGCGGAAGACCGAGCGCAAGGACTACAACTACTGGCTGTACGAGAGCGGGCTCGGCGCCGGCCCGTACACGATCCGGGTGACCGACGTGTACGGCCAGCAAGCGACCGCCACGGGTGTGAAGATGGCGCCCGAGCAGACGCAGCGCACCAGTGTCTTCATGTACGGCAAGGGCTCCGCCCCGAAGGCAGCCCCCGCTTCACCGTCTCCAAGGAAGACGTCGCCGACCAAGCCAACCCCGTCGGCAACCCAGTCCTCCGTGTCACCGGCATCGACGGTTACGGCTGAGGCCCCGGAACAGGTCGGGGACGCCGTCCTGGCCGCCGCCGACCAGTCCTGCTAACGCAAGGGGAGCCACATCAGGACCTCGTCGCGGTCGTCGTCCGGTGCGACGCGCAGGGCTCCCGGCAGTCGGCCGACCTCCTTGTATCCGAGCCCGGTGTAGAACCGTTCCAACCCGAGGCCGCCGCGCACGGTCACGTGCAGCGCATCCCACCCGATCTCGCGCGCCACGCGTTCCGCCTCGCGCATGATCGCGACGCCGTACCCGCGTCCCTGGCAGCCGGGATGCACCATGACCCGCTTGAGCGTGCACCAGTGGTCCTTCAGCGCGAACCGGTTGTCCACGAAGATCAGCATCGCCACCAGCTGCCCGTCCTCGTACCCCACCAGCAGCCGGTCTGGCCCGTCGCCAATCGCCGCGAAGGCGGCTCGCGCCATCGGGCGCACCTCGTCTGGTGTGACCGGCGCCACGAAACCCACCGCTCCGCCGGCATTCGTCACGTCGGTCCACAGCGACACGATCCCGTCGCGTAGCTCGTCGGTCAGCTCAGGGTCAAGCACGAATTCAATGCCCACCCCTCCATCCTCCCCGGACCTCGCAGCGGCAGTGGGCTAACCTCTTAGCTAAGGAGGTCGGCCATGTCGAACGAAGCCACCGCACAGTTCAACATCCACGACGCCAAGACCAACCTGTCCAGGATCATCGATCGGGTCGAGCGCGGCGAGGAGATCGTGATCAGCCGGGCCGGCACGCCCGTCGCGAAGGTCGTCCCTTTGCACCGCAAGGTCAACCGGATCGGGCGTGGCTCGCTGCGTGGGCGTCTCGTTCTGGCTGAAGACTGGGACTCCACCGAGGTCAACGAGCAGATTGCGAGCGACTTCGGGGTGAGTTCGTGAGGCTCCTGCTCGACACGCATGTCGTGCTCTGGTGGCTGGCCGACGACCCGACACTCTCCGACACCCTCAAGTCCGTGCTGGACAGCGAACCGGATGTCTACCTCAGCCCGGTCACGGTGTGGGAGATCGCGATCAAGCAGGCCGCTGGCAAGATCAAGGAGCCGGCCGACCTGCCGGAGCGGCTGCGAAACAGCGGGTTCAAGGAGTTGAGCGTCACATCCGAGCATGCCGTGGCCGCCGGGCGGTTGCCGATGCTTCACCGCGATCCGTTCGACCGGATGCTTGTGGCGCAGGCGCGGTGCGCCGACCTGATGCTGGTGACCAGAGACGCTGACATCCGCAGGTACGAGGTCCCGGTGATCGTCGCTTGACGACGGTGGAGTGGTGCGGGAGAGGGGACTCGAACCCCTACGTCCTCTCGGACACCAGGACCTAAACCTGACGCGGCTGCCAATTACGCCACTCCCGCTGGCATTGCAGATTGTAGAGCGTCAGTCGAGGCCCAGGTCTTTGCGGAGCTTCGCGACATGCCCGGTCGCTTTGACGTTGTAGAGCGCCCGCTCGATCCGGCCCTCTTCGTCTATGACGAACGTGGAGCGGATCACCCCGGTGACCGTCTTGCCGTACAGCTGCTTCTCGCCGTACGCCCCGTATGCCGTCAGCACGGCCTTGTCCTGGTCGGAGACGAGCGGGAAGGTCAGCGCGTCGCGCTCGCGGAACTGGGCCAGCTTCGCCGGCTTGTCGGGTGAGACGCCGACCACCTCGTATCCGGCCGCCTGCAGGGAGGCGAGCGAGTCGCGGAAGTCACACGCCTGCTTGGTGCAGCCGGGCGTCATCGCGGCCGGGTACACGTAGAGGACCACCTTGCGTCCGCGTAGCTCCTTGAGCGAGAGCGTCTCGCCCTGGTCGGTGGGGAGCGTGAAGTCGGGCGCCGCGTCACCGGCGGCGAGGCGAGAGGTCTCACTCATGCCCGAAACCTTACTCCGGTGCCGCGGTCGCGCCCTGCCACGAGGTGGCCGCCGCCCGCATGCGGATCACCCCTGCGATCGCCACTCCGGCGCCACCCGCGAGGACGGCGGCCACCACGACGCGCGCCCAGGTCGCGGACCACGGCACGGGAGCGATCGCGCGGGCGAACACGGCCGCGTTGGCCGCACCCGCGAAGACCGCGACGCACGTGCCGCCGAGCGCCAGCACGAAGTCGGCGGCCGCCCGTCGGGCCAGCGCGCAGAGGCCGGCCGCCAGGGCGCCCAGTGCGGTCAGGATCGGCCAGACCTGCCCGACGAGGAGGCCCTGCAACACACCGCCGACGCCATCCGCCCCGGCGTCCAGCTCCCGGGCTACCGCGTACACGATTGCGAGCGGCCCGACCACGATGGCGACGGCGGCGAGGATCGGGAGCGCGCGCCGCCACAGCCCGAGCGCACCCACGCCGACGGCGGCGAGCAGGCACATCGCCCACCACAGCCCGGGGCTGGGCGGGGGTAGCCAGTCGAGCGTGCCGCGTACGTCCATTGTGGCCACACCGTCGCGCAGCGGCACGGTCCAGTCGCGTACCCGGTGCACCCGGCTCGGATCGGCCTGGACGGCGGGCGGTGGCGTGGCGCTCATCCAATGTGTCCGGTGGTCGTGCCAGCGCCACACGGGCTCGTCGGCGGCCTTGCGCCACTCCGGCGGCAGGGTCGGGTTCGCGGTCGCGGGCACCTCGGCGTCGCCGGAGAGGGTGGAGTTGAGGTACGTGGCGGGGGAGTGCGTGTTCTCATACACCCCGCCGGGGCGTACCTCCAGGTATGGCTCGCCGTCGTATCCGAGTACCTCGATCGTGCGGCCGGTGCGGTTTCTCAGTTCCAGCCGCCCGCCCGCCTCGACTGTCCGTACTGTGAGCCCCGCCACGTCCGGCACCGACGTGACGAGAGTGCGGTAGTTGGTGCCATCGGGAGCGTCGGCGCCGTGCGCGTACGCGGGCGCGGGGATCGCCAGCACCGCGAGGGCGCTGGCGATCGCCACGAACGTCAGCCGACGGCCGCGAGAATGGCCTGGGTGGTCAGCTGGACGTCTTTGCCGTTCACCTTGACGGTGGGCGTGCCGTTGACCCCGGCCTCGCTCGCCTCGTCGGTCACGTGTGACGTCCACGACTTGTACTTCCCGTCCCGCACTGCCTGGGCGAACGCGTCGCCGAGCCCGATCGACCTGCCGATCTCGATGAGCTCATTGTCGCTCAGCCCGGCGCTGCCCTCCGCCGGCTGCTTGGCGAATAGTGCCTTGACGTACTCCCGGAACTTGCCACCCTCGGCGGCGGCGCCGGACGCGGCGGACGCCCGGGTGGAGTAGTCCGTTGTGGACGCCCGGTCCAGGTACGCCACCGGGTGGTACACGATCGTCACCTTGCCGTCGGTGACCAACTGGTCGAGCGCGGCGCCGCTCTGCGTCTCGAACTGCCCACAGGCCGGGCAGATGAAGTCCTCGTACACGTCGATCTTGACTGGACCGCTGCCGACCGAGATGCCGGAGCCGTCCGACGTGGCACCCGGCGGCGCCACGTATGTGCCGGAGTCCTGGCTGGCGTAGACGCCCCAGCCGATCATTCCGGCGATGACGATCGCGGCGACCGCGATGATCGTGGTCCACAGCGTGCGTGACCGGCGCTTCTCGCGCGCGATCTGGTCACGCACCATCCGTGCTGCTTGCTTCTGCCCAACCCGAGTGCTCATTCCCTCTCCATCCATGAATCCACTGACCACCGGGTGAGGGGGTATATGAGCAGGAACCCGGCGAGCACCAGAAACCCGAGATCACGGGCGATCTCGGGGCCGTACGTGGGGCTCTGCCCGGCGGCGAGCTGCCCGCCGCTGCCGAAGCACCCACAGTCGATCTGCAGGCCGCGTGCCCATGCCGACGCGATGCCCGCGATGAAGACCACAAGCAGCGCCGCGGAGATGCCGGCGGCCACACGCGTGGCGAGACCCGCGAGCAGGAGCAGGCCGAGGGCGATCTCCACGAACGGCAGCGCGGCGCCCACGACCTTCGCGACGTCGTACGGCATGACGTCGTACGCGTTGACGGCCCGACCGGACGCCGCGAGGTCGCCGACCTTGGTGCCGCCGGCGACCAGCCACACGGCGGCCAACCCGAGCCGGGCGAGGGTGCCGAGCCACGGCTGGACCATCTGCCATTTACCCTCAGATCGGGTCGAAACGGGCGAACCAAGCGCGGTCACATTCATTAGTCGTCCTACGGAGTCGGAAGGTTCCTAACTGGCGAGCGCTTGGCCGACGGCGTCGACCAGCTCGGTGCGGGCACGGGCGACACGGGACCGGATCGTGCCGACCGGCACGCCCTCGACCTCGGCTGCCTCGGCGTACGACAGGCCCAGCACCTGGGTGAGCACGAATGCGCCGCGCCGCTCGTCGGGCAGCCGGCGCAACAGGTCGGCGGCCGTGGCGTGCTGTGCCGGGTCTGGGTGTGGCCCGGCGGTGTGCGCCTGGGTCGTCAGCCGCTCGTCGAGGCGGCGGCGCCTGATCGCGGTGCGGATGTGGTCTGCGCATGCCCGTCGGGCGATGCCCAGCAGCCACGTGCGGACGCTCGACCGGCCCTCGAAGGCCGGTAGTGCGCGGAACGCCCGCAGGTAGGTCTCTTGAGTGAGGTCGTCGGCGTTGCCCGGGTCGACCAGCGCGGCCACGAACCGCCACACCTCGACCTGCGTGGCCCGCACGAACGCCGCCTGCGCGGCAGGGTCGCCGTCCCGGGCGGCAAGAGCCCACGCGTCGGCACCGCCACCTTCGGCGGCGGTGCGGCTGTCACGCTGGGCGGGAATCACGGCAACCCAGGTTACGCGGGCAGGCTGTGCGCGGGTTCAGGAACCCGCCGGGAACTTCTCAGCATCGCGGATCGACTACCCCACCATGGCGGGGCTATCGGTGGCTACACAATCATGGCCGTCATGACCCCTCGCATCGCGGCAGCCCTCGCCGCCGGAGCGCTCGCCATCCTGATCTCGCCGCCCGCGCCCGCCAGCGCCCACGCGGTACTCAGCAGCAGCAACCCGATCCAGGGTGCCGTGGTGGCGAGCGCGCCGACCGAGGTGGTGCTCACGTTCACCGAGTCGGTGCGGCAGGTGCCGGGCAAGATCCTCGTGCTCGGCCCGGACGGGAACCGCGTCGACAAGGGCGAGCCGACGTTTGCCGGCGCGGTGGTCACCATCCCCGTCGACCAGGGCGGCAACGGGACGTACCTGGTCAGCTACCGGGTGATCTCGGCCGACAGCCACCCGGTGGCCGGCGGATACACGTACTCCGTCGGCGCCCCCTCGGCCCCGCCCAGCCTGGAGCGCGGCGAGGACACCAACCAGGTGGTGGCCACCGCGATCAAGGTGGCCAAGTACCTGGGGTACGCCGGCCTGGTGCTCGTGGTCGGCCCGGTGCTGGTGCTCTGCCTGCTATGGCCGGTGCGGCTGTCCCGCCGCAGGGTGGCCGCCGTGGTGTGGACGGGCATGGGGCTGATCGGGTTCGCGACGGTGGCGGCCGTCTGGCTCCAGGGGCCATACACCGCGGGCGGGGGGATCTTCGACGTCTCCGGTGAGCAGATCCGGGATGTGTTGGCCACCACGTTCGGCACGGCACACCTGGTGCGGCTGGGCCTGCTCGTGGCCATCGCGCTGCTGCTCCGCCCGCTGCTGCGCGGCCCCAACGAGTCCGGGAAGGCCGACCAGATCCTGCTGCTCGTACTGGGCGGCGCCGCGCTGCTGACCTGGCCGATCGCTGGGCACCCCGCCGCCTCCCCGGTCGCGGCGGTCTCCGTGGTGGTCGACGCCGTCCACCTGGCGAGCATGTCGGTCTGGCTGGGTGGGCTCGTGATGCTCGTCGGCTTCCTGCTCCGGCAGGCCAACGAGCGGGAACTGGGCGCGGTGCTGCCGGTGTGGTCGCGCTGGGCGGCGCTCGCGGTCAGCGCGCTGGTGCTCGCCGGCACCGTGCAGGCCCTCATCGAGGTGAGCACGCCCGACGCGCTGGTCTCCACGACGTACGGCCGGCTGATCCTCGCCAAGGTCGGGCTGCTCGCGCTCGTCATCGCCGTGGCGGCCTACTCCCGGCGGTTGGTCCGCAGGCGCGTCGCCGTGGACGAGCCACACAAGATCCGCCGGGCGGTCTGGGTCGAGCTCGGGATCACGGCGGTCGTGCTGGCCATGTCGGCGGTGCTCGTGCAGACGACGCCTGCCCGCACCGCAGCCGCCAACGAGGCGCTGGGTGGGACCGCCGACTACTACTCCAAGAACCTCACCAGCAACCTCTTCAACCTCCAGGTGGACATCGACCCGGCGACGGTCGGCAACAACTCCATCCACCTGTACGCGTACGACCTCAACCGCAATCGGCTGAAGGTCGTGGAGTGGAAGGCCACCGCCGCGCTGCCGGCCAATGACGTGGCCCCCATCGAGATCCCGCTGCTGCCGCTCACCGACAACCACGCGACCGGGGAGCTGACATTTTCGCTGGCTGGCGACTGGCAGCTCCGCTTCACGGTCCGCATCTCCGATATCGACCAGGCCACGGTGACCGCCACCGTGCCCGTCACCTAGAAGGGTCTTCGATGAAACGGCTCGCTCTCGTCACCGGCGCCGTCCTGGTCGCCGTCCTCGGCCTCGCGGCTCCCGCCGCGGCGCACGTCACGGTGAACCCGCAGGAGGCCACCCAGGGCGGGTACGCCCGCCTCGCCTTCCGGGTGCCGAACGAGAGCGACACCGCCTCGACCACCAAGCTCGAGGTGGTGCTGCCGGAGGACGCCCCGGTCGCGTCGGTGTCGACGATGCCGGTGGCCGGCTGGACGGTGGCGGTCGAGAAGCGCACCGTCAACCCGCCCGTCGAGGTGCACGGCAGCCAGGTGAGCGAGGTCGTCGCCAAGATCACGTGGACCGCGGCGGCGGGCGGCGGCGTCAAGCCCGGCGAGTTCCAGGAGTTCCCGGTGTCGATGGGGCCGCTGCCCGACGTGCCGAAGATGGTGTTCAAGTCGCTCCAGACGTACTCGGACGGCAACATCTCCCGCTGGATCGAGGAGCCGACGGAGGGCGGGGCCGAACCCGAGCAGCCCGCTCCCGTCCTGGCCCTGAACGCCGCCTCCACCGCGTCACCGTCGGCCGCCGCAGACGCGGGCTCGTCCGACCCGGAATCCGACTCCGGCGCGGTGCCGATCACGCTGGCGATCGTTGGCCTTGTCGCCGGTCTGGGCGGGTTGGTCCTGGGCGGCCTGGCCTTCGCACGGACCCGCCGCACGGAAACCTGAGTCGCGGCGCACTCGTTTTCCCCCTGTAAGGGTGCTTTTGAGGGGGAAAGCAATGCGGATCGTGCGCACGGCCGTCGGGATGCTGCTGCTGACCCTGGGGCTCCCTGTCCTGCTCGTGGGCGGTGCACTGTGGACCGCGATGCAGCATCGCGACGGCAGCGGCGCCTTCAGCGGCGCGATCGAGCGGATCACCACCCCCGGTCACGCCGTCGTCGTAGCCGACCTCGACGCGCTCCTGCGAAACACCGCCCCGTTCACCCGGGCGAGGGACACCAAGCTACGGATCACCGCGCGCACCGAGACCGGGCCGGCGCTGATCGGCATCACGCCCGCCGGCGAGGCCGCCCGGTACCTGGCCGGCGTCCCTTACGCGCAGGTCGACCGGGTCAGCCTCACGAACGGCACGCTGCCGGTGCGGGTCACCCCGGTGGCGGGCGTGCTGGCGCCAGCGGTGCCACCACAGTGGACACAGCAGGGCGCCGGGGCCGTCGAGTGGGAGCCTCATCTGGTACGCGGACAGCGTCTCAGCCTGATCGTCATGCGCCCCGACGCGCGGGCGGCGTTGACCGTCGACCTGCGCGTGGAGGTGCGACCCGGCTGGCTCGCCTCGACGACGTGGGGGCTGCTCGTGGCGGGCGGTGCGCTGATCGTGCTCGGCATGGCGGCACTGGCGTGGCCGGTACGCGGATTCACACCGCCGCCCGTTCAGGTCGCCCGTCCGGCTACGCTCGCGGACACCCCGCCCGTATCCGCGTCGACGCCGCCGCGCCCCGCGGAGCCTTTGCTCCCCGCTGCCCCGCCTCCGGCCCGCCCTGTGCTTGCCTGGCCCCCGACGACCCGCGCGGCGGCGACCCCACACCCGCTGCCTCCGCCGGCTTCCATCGACGATCAGGGCAGCCGGACGCGGATGACGTCCGCGTCCGGCAGGTGATCTCGACTGCGCCTTGAGCGGCCGCGCGTCCACCCTGGAGAGGACGGCGCCCGCCTTGTCGTGGCCCTCGCGTGCTTGGCCTTCGCGGTGGCCATGCGGGTCGACGTTTGGGGACATGGGCGGCTTGTACCAGGGCAAATTCCTCTGTTCGGATAATTGCCTATCGGGTGACTGTACGAGCCATGGAAATGGTTGCGATTCTCGTACCAACTTCCAGCCCGACGATTAGGTGGTGTTGGTGATGACCGTCGTTGATTCGGTGGACGCGGGTTTCGACAGCGAAGGTGAGCAGCGGCTCAGCCTGGCTACGGCAGCCGCGCGCAACCTGGCCACGACCGCGAAGTCCGTACCCCAGATGCAGGCCATCTCCTCGCGCTGGCTGCTGCGGATGCTGCCCTGGGTGCAGGCGGCCGGTGGCGCGTACCGGGTGAACCGCCGGCTCAGTTACGCCATCGGCGACGGCCGGCTGACCTTCAGCAACACCGGCGCCGACGTCCGGGTGGTCCCGCAGGAACTGGGCGAGCTGCCAGTGCTGCGCGGCTTCGCCGACAACGAGGTGCTCGCCGCGCTCGCGGATCGCTTCACGCAGCAGGAGTATGCCCCCGGCGACACGATCGTCGAGTTTGGACATCAGGTCGACGCTGTCTTCCTCATCGCGCACGGCAAGGTGAACACGGTCGGCGCGGGCAAGTACGGCGACCAGACGGTGCTGGGCGTTCTGGCCGACGGCGAGTACTTCGGCGAGCAGTCACTCCTGGACGGGCAGGGCATCTGAGAGTACGCCGTGAAGGCGGTCACGCCGTGCACCGTGCTGTCGCTGTCGCGGCCAGCTTTCGCCGAGCTGGCCGAGCGCTCCGAGGCGCTGCGCGCGCATCTCGCGATGGCGGCCGCAGGCCCGCCTCGGCCGCAGAACGTGCACGGGGAAGCCGAGATCGAGTTGGCGTCTGGTCATGCGGGTGAGGTGCGGTTGCCGGGGACGTTTGTCGATTATGAGTTGGCGCCTCGGGAGTATGAGTTGTCGGTGGCGCAGACGGTGTTGCGGGTGCATTCGCGGGTGGCTGATTTGTTCAACCATCCGATGAATCAGGTGGAGCAGCAGTTGCGGTTGACGATTGAGGCGTTGCGGGAGCGTCAGGAGCACGAGATGGTCAACAACCGGGAGTTTGGGTTGTTGCACAATGCGGATCTGAAGCAGCGCATCCATACGCGCGACCCCCGACGACCTCGACGAGCTGCTCTGCCGGCGCCGCAAGACCCGCTTCATGCTCGCTCACCCGCGGGCGATCGTCGCCTTTGGACGGGAGTGCACGCGCCGCGGCATCTATCCGGGCACCGCACCGTCGAGGGCTTACCGAAAGTCGAGGGCTTACCGAAACCGGAATTCGGGTCGAGCTCCGTCGTACGCGGCGACGGCTCCCAGCAGAACCCGAAGGTCGCCACCGCCACCGCCTGGCGGGGCGTGCCGCTCCTGCCGTGCGACAAGATCCCGATCAGCCCGCACGGCACCACGTCGATCCTCGCCATGCGCATCGGCGAGCAGAGCGAGGGCGTGATCGGCCTGCACCAGACGGGCATCCCGGACGAGTACCGGCCGGGTCTGTCGGTGCGGTTCATGGGCGTTGACGAGCAGGCGATCATTTCGTACCTGGTCAGCGCCTACTACTCGTGGCCGTGCTGGTGCCCGACGCGCTCGGCGTACTGGACAACGTCGAGATCGGCCGGGGGTGGTGATGGGCACCGTGGCGACCGCCGGACGTCCGGTCCCCGAGACCCTGGCCTGGAGCCGCGATCTGGTCGAGCCGGCGTTGCGTGACGCGGTCGAGACGCTGCCCGGCGCGATGCGGCACATCGTCGGCTACCACCTCGGCTGGTGGGACGCGGACGGCGGGGCCACGCCGGCGGGCGGGGCAAGGCGCTCCGCCCGGCGCTGACGCTGCTCGCGGCGGGAGCTGTCGGCGGTACGCCGTCCGTGGCGGTGCCGGCGGCGGTGGCGGTGGAACTGGTGCACAACTTCTCGCTGGTGCACGACGACGTGATGGACGGCGACCAGATGCGCCGGCACCGGCCGACCGTGTGGCAGTGCTTCGGCACGTCCGCCGCGATCCTGGCAGGCGACGCTCTGCTGGCGCTGGCTTTCGAGGTGCTGGCCGACGCCGACCACCCGGCCACAGCACCGGCGGCCCGAACCCTCAGCCGCGCGGTCCAGGAGCTGATCGAGGGGCAGAGCGCCGACCTGGCGTTCGAAGAGCGGATGGACGTCGACCTGCCCGAGTGTGTCGACATGGCGGAGCGCAAGACTGGGGCGCTGCTGGGCTGCGCCTGTGCCCTGGGA
Source organism: Micromonospora sp. CPCC 206061 (assembly GCF_036906915.1). Taxonomy (NCBI): domain Bacteria; kingdom Bacillati; phylum Actinomycetota; class Actinomycetes; order Micromonosporales; family Micromonosporaceae; genus Micromonospora; species Micromonospora sp. CPCC 206061. Next base: position 35,463 of record NZ_JBAKHX010000040.1, on the reverse strand, counting down.
GCCGTGTTCGGGCACGGCACCCGGGGGCAGGTCGACCACCTGCGCGGCTTCGGCGAGCGGCTTGGGCTGGCGTTCCAGCTGGTCGACGACCTGCTCGGCATTTGGGGTGACCCGGCGACCACGGGCAAACCCGTGTACGCCGATCTCCAGCACCGCAAGAAGTCGCTGCCCGTGGTGGCGGCGCTCGTCTCCGGTACACCTGCTGCCGCCGAATTGGCCGCGCTCTACCGCGGCGACCAGCCCCTCTCGGACGCCGAGTTGCACCGGGCGGCCGAGTTGGTCGACGCCGCGGGCGGGCGGGCCTGGGCCGCGCGCCGCGCCGAGGACCTGCTCGGGGAGGCGCTCGGCCATCTGCGCTCGGCCGGCTCCGCACCGGGCCCCGCCGCGGAGCTGGACGGCCTGGCGCAGATGGCCACCCGCCGCACCCACTAGATCGTCGCTCGTACGAACGGCCCCTCTGCCGCCGTGGCAGAGGGGCCGTTCTCACCGGGGGGCCGGTCTCACCAGGAGGGTCTGTCCAGTTCGTCCGTTAAGTACAGATTACTGAGGTGGACCGGCGTTTGCTAGATCTGTCCTTTTGAGGGTACTTCTGGGATAATCAGGGGCTCCGGCGCGGGTCGGCAACACGGCGATCAACACCACCGTGAGCAGCACATACGCATTGCGCCGGACGAACTCGTCGACCGAGTCGGTGGGCTCCGGTGCCGCCCCCCAGTCGAAGAACGACACCACGCCGTACACGATCGTGGCGTACCCGATCACCGCCAACGCGAGCAGCGCGGGACGCACGCGGCGGCCATCCGCCCGCAGCCCGGCGTCGACCAGCACGACCAGGGCCGGCACGAACCAGTACACGTGATGGGGCCACGTGATCGGACTGATCAGCGCCGCGACCAGGCCCGTCAGCGCCAGCCCCGCCACCTCGTCCCCGGCACGCACCGCGCGGGCGGCGCGCCACAACCCGAACCCCATGGCGAGCGCCACGAGCGCGAGCCACAGCAACCGGCTCGGCTCGTCCGGAGCGGTGAGCCGGCTGAGCAAGCCGAGCAGCGACTGGTTGCCCGTGTAGTCCGTGCGACCGACCCGGTCGGTCGCCCAGAGCTCGTGGGTCCAGAACCGCCACGAGTCGCGCGGCGCCACCGTCGCCGCGAGCAGCGTCGCTACGGCCGCCGCCGCGCTCGCGGTGATCGCCGCGCGCCAGCGCCGCGTCACCAGCAGGTAGACGATGAAGATCCCAGGGAAGAGCTTGAGCGCCGTCGCCAGGCCGATCCCGACGCCGGCCCAGCGCGAGTTTCTTGGTACCGCGATGAGCAGATCGGCCAGGATGAGCACTATCAGCAGCATGTTTATCTGGCCGAACGTGATCGTCTCGCGGGTCGGCTCGATCGCGAACACGAGAGGGATGGCCAGGCCGGCGGCGTACCAGCGGGGGAGCCCTCGCCGCTCGGCAACCGGCGCGACCAGCCACCACGTGGTGACCGCCACCGCGATCGCCGACCCGACCGTGAAGATCGCGAACGTCGCTCCGAGCGGGAGCTCCGCGAACGGCCGCAACAGCAGCGCCGCGAACGGGGGATAGGTGAAGTACAGCTCGCCCTGCACCCGGTCTGGCTGGGCGTAGTCGTAGAGCGGGTTGCCGTCCGCCCACCAGCGCATGGCGCTCATGTATATGCGCAGGTCGAAGAAGTCGTGCCGGTTGCCGTACCAGTGGAGGAACCAGCCGACGGCCGCGGCGAGCCCCACCACGGCGGTGATGCGGACTGTCTTCCGAGGTGGGTTCGACACGTCGGCCAGGGTATCTGTGCGGGTTCAGCGCGTAGGCTGACCCTCGTGGCTGATCTTCTGGTCTGGATCGACTGTGAAATGACCGGGCTTGATCTCGGAAAAGACGCGTTGATCGAGGTGGCGGCGCTGGTGACCGACCCCGATCTGAACGTGCTCGGTGACGGCGTCGATGTGGTCATACACGCCGACGACGCCGCGCTCGACGGCATGCCCGACGTGGTGCGCGAGATGCACGAGAAGTCGGGGCTCACCGAAGAGGTCCGCCGCTCGACGGTCACCCTTGCGGAGGCCGAAGACCTGGTCATGGAGTACGTCACGGCCTGGGTGCCGGACCCCCGCAGCGCCCCGCTGTGCGGCAACTCGATCGCCACCGACCGCGGGTTCGTCTCGCGCGACATGCCACGCCTAGACGCCCACCTGCACTACCGCATGATCGACGTCTCGTCGATCAAGGAGCTGTGCCGGCGCTGGTACCCACGGGTGTACTTCGGGCAGCCAACCAAGGGGCTGGCGCACCGGGCGCTCGCGGACATCCGGGAGAGCGTGCGGGAGCTCGAGTACTACCGGCGCACGATCTTCGTACCCCTGCCGGGCCCGGACGTGGAGGCGGCGAAGGCGATCGCCGCCACGCTGTAGGCGGGCCCTTACCCTGTCGACGTAGGCGGCTGTCGTATGGCTATCATTGGTCGGCGCACTTGCCGTGGTGGCTGTAGCTCAGTTGGCAGAGCACCGGGTTGTGGTCCCGGGTGTCGGGGGTTCAAATCCCCTCAGTCACCCTCTTTTGGGTACGAGCCCCGTCCGTGATTGGACGGGGCTCGTTCGTCTAACCGGCGGCGCTCGGGCTCGGCGTCGGCGTTGCCTGCGCGGTCTCCTCGAAGGGGATCGCGCTGCCCTTCACGTACTCGTCCCAGCTCATGTTCCAGTCGGTCCAGCCGTTGCCGTTCTGGAGCTTGCGCTCGGTGCCCTTGACCGTGATCGGATCGCCGATGCGGGTCTGGCCAAAGAGCCAGGCGCCCATCGCCATCGACACGTTGACGCAGCCGTGCGACACGTTGGTGCGGCCCTGCACACCCTCTGACCAGGGCGCGGCGTGGATGAACTCGCCGCCCCAGGTGAGCCGCTGGGCATACTCGATGTCGGTGCGGTAGCCCTCTTCAGGACCCAGCTCTTCCAGGGTGTCGAAGACGGTCTTGCGCTTCTTTTCGATCACGACCATCGTGCCGCTGGACGACGGGGTGGTCTTCTTACCGAGGCTCACCGGGATGGTCTTGATGACCTTGCCGTCCTTGGTGACGGTCATCTGCTTCGTCTTGTTGTCGACCGTCATGATGAACGACGGGCCGATCTTGATGTCGACCGTCAAGTCGGTGCGCCCGTACCAGCCGTCGCCCATCGGCAGCCCGCCGGTCTGGAGCTTGTACTTCACCGTCGAGTTGGCCTGCCAGAACTCCTTGGGCCGGTAGCGCACCTCGGTGGCGCTGGTCCAGTGCCAGATGCCCTCCTGGCCCGCGGACGACTGCACGGTCATGCGCCGCTGCACGTCGTCGCGGTAGCTCTCGGGGATCGCGCGGCCGAACCGGACAATCAATGGCATACCCACTCCGACCATCTGGTCGTCTGCGAGGAAGCTGCTCACCCGGACCTGCTGGGAAGGCTTGGCCATGGTGGTAAAACTGTTGGTCGCCGTCGCCTTCTTGCCGTCGGCGCCCGTAGCGGTCAGGGTGGCCGTGTACGTCGTGCCGTAGTCGAGCGCGCCGCTGGGCAGCCACGACTTGCCGTCGGGCTGAAGCGCGCCCTCGACCACCTTGCCGTCGGCGTCCTTCAGCTCGACCGTCGCGTCGTTGGCGTTTTCCGTGGTGAACGTGATGTCGGTGGAGGCGGGCACGTCCTTGGCGTCAGCCGACGGGCTCGCGATCGTCGCTGTGATCTTGGGCCCATCGTCGCCTTTGCCGCCGTTCCACGAGCCGCTGTCGTCGTCGCCGCTACACGCTGTGGTGAACGCGAGGGCTCCGGCGAGCGCGGCCGCGACCCAAGCTCGTTTCATTCGCATGATCGCCTCTCACCTCCACGGGCCCGACAATCAATCGTGCCCTAGAGACGCGCGACCACACCTCACGGCTTCGTGCCGAGCCTGTGATCCTGCTTGCTCTACCCTTTTATTGCAGATTGTCCGGAATTGGCAGGGCGCTGCCCTTGATGAACTGCTTCCAGGACAGGTTCCAGGCGGTCCAACCGTCACCGTTGGCCAGCTTCTCCTCGGTGCCGACCACGGTGACCGGGTCACCGATCTTGGTCTGGCCGAACAGCCACTGAGCGCTACTTGTGGAGAGGTTCAGACACCCGTGTGACACATTTCGCCGACCCTGGTCTGCCGTCGACCACGGCGCCGCGTGGATGTACTGGCCGCTCCAGGTCAACCGCTGCGCGAACTCGATGTCCACCCGGTACCGGTTTTCCGGGTCCGGGTCGTCCCTGGTGTCGAAGACGGTCTTGTCCTTCTTCTCCATCACCACCATCGTGCCGCTCGCCGACGGAGTGCTCTTCTTGCCGAGGCTCACCAGCAGCGTCTTGATGACCTTGCCGTCCTTCAGCACCGTCATATTCTTCGTCTTGTTGTCGACCTTCATCTCGACGCGGTCGCCGATCTTGGCAGTCGCCTTCCGGTCCTGGTCGCCGTACCGGCCCTGGCCCGTCGGGAGCCCGCCCAGCGCGATCCGCACCGTCAGCGTCGTACCCGGCTGCCAGTACTCCTTCGACCGGTAGAACGCCTGCGTGCCGCTCGACACCCAGTGCCACACGCCCGGCTGCGACGGGCTGGTGCTCACGAACATCCGCTTCTCGACGGCCGCCCGGTCCTTCGCCGCGATGCCCGGGTGGAACTCCACCACCACCGGCATGGCCACGCCATACGTCCGGTCGTCGAAAAGGTACAGGCCGGTGCCGGTCTTCTTCGACGGCTTCGCCATCGTGGTGAACGTCGTCGTCTGCGTCGTGTCGCCGCCGCCACCGGTGGCCGTCACGGTCGCGGTGTAGGTCTTGCCCCACTTGAGCGGGCTGCTCGGCACCCACGAGGTGCCGTCCTCCCGCATCTTCCCGCTGACCGCCTTGCCACCCTGCTCAACCAATGTGACCGAACCCACCTGACCGCCCGTCAGCTTGACGCCGATCTCGGCGCTGACCGGCACGTTCTTGGTGTTCGTCGCCGGCGTGATGCTCAACGCAGCAGAACCGGTGTCGGCAGGCGCGGCGCTCCCGGACGCCGTAGGCGTGGCACCGGGCGTCGCCGAGCCACTGACAAACTGCGGCGTACCGCCATCGCCACAGGCGGCGAGCGCCAGCGACGCCACCACGACGGCGGCGACAGCCGCTGCTCTCCGACGCACGCGCCCGCTCATCCCATCCCCGTTCACTCTGCCACTGCCGTATATAAGACGCGGCTGCCCTGCCGCAGGTTGCGTTACGTGGCACGGCGTCCTGCGCTTTATGGTGCACCATGCCGGGAAGCGCTCGTGGCCAGTCGTGCAGCCTGCCAGATCAACCCGTGTGTCGCGTCGGCCGCTCGGCTCGGCGTGGCTGATCGAACCGGTTGGAAGGTGGCGGCGGGGGCGTGTTAAGGTTGCTGCCGTTGTCAGCGAGCGCCGCTAGCTCAACTGGCAGAGCAGCGGACTCTTAATCCGCGGGTTCGGGGTTCGAGTCCCTGGCGGCGCACATTTGATCAAGACTCCGACCTGGCGTTTCTTGCCAGATCGGAGTCTCTTTCATGTCCGCTGTGAACGCTTGGGTGATCGATGGGTGATCTGTAGCTTCCGGTAGCGCCTGACACCGGCCGGCACTGCCTGTTGCCCGGCGGCGCGGCCCTGCACGGAAGTCTTCTGGAGTCCGTTGGCTGGGTATCACTGGCAAACTGGCTGGGTTCTGACAGTTCGCCTCCGAACGTTGCGGCCCGCCCCCAAATGATCCGTACCGTCCGTTACCGTGCTCGCCGTGCCCCCTCGACTCGGGCGCCCGTCCCCTGTTCGATCACGCGGGGCGGCTAGCGTCAAGATTGGAACAGTAGGTGACTCCTGCGCAGACCGAAGCCGCATTGATCCGCCTCATCCGCATGATACCGAGTGATGAGGAAAGTCCGGTTTCGGTGTCTCGGTTGTGCGAGGCTGCGGGGTTCGGCCGAGACGCCGTGGATGAACTTTCAGTCGTCATGGTGCGCCTACTTGCCGTTTTCGGTGTGTTGCGGACGACACCCGGTACGTCCGGCGCGGATTCTTTTGTCAAGGCTGACACCCAGGCATGTGCCTTGTTCTTGCACAGTCTTGCCGAATATCTGGCGAGCGGCCGAAGCATGCTGGACAACTGGGCACGGGCGCGCACCGTAGATCCGCCGTACGGCAACCAGGATTTCCTGGTTGGAGCTCAGTTCCTTACCTTGTTGAACAACGGCGGCTTGCGCTCGACCAGCACGCGCCCTCAATCCGTCGCACGCAGGTGGCCAAGGTACTTATCAAGACACGCCGGCGTGGCGTCGGGGCTTGCTACCTCGTGCTACACGACCAGGCCGCACGGCAGTATCAGTTTCCTGGTGGCCACCGTCCGTACTCGAACGTGACCACCTTGACGCCGTTCCGATCAACTCCGGGTGGTCGATCACCCACTGCTGCAGATGCTTGCGTTCCAGCAACCCGGCCTCGGCCAGCGTGACCGGCTCCGCGCGGACCGGCGGTCGTGCCGTCGACTGTGAACAGCAACTCGTCGGGCATTGCGCACCTCCGGACGCGGACCGTACAACGCGGCGCCGCGTACGCGCGACGGCAGATGGATGATGCCTGCCTGCAGCAGGGCGGCAGTGGCAACGCGGCGATTGCCGCAGGGTCGCGACGGTAGGTCAACTAAGTCGTGGCGGTTGGTATCCGCGCGGATACCAACCGCCACGACAATGGCCGATTAGGCGCGCACGTTGAAGTTATCCCGGTCGATGACTCGGTTGTCGAGGAAGAACGACTGTAGGTCGGAGCCGCCCAGGCTGTTCTGCGCCGAGGGGATCATGCACGTGCTGTAGCCGCGGTTGGTGGTGCTGCGGTGTTCGGTCAGCCAGGACACCTGGCAGACGAGCTTTCCCAATCGTTTGGTGTTGAAGTTGAAGGTGAAGCCGGCGGGATTGGCGGCGGCGCCCTGCGTGGTGGAGGCGAAGGGGTACTCGTCGCAGGTGTAGCCGGTCGGGCGCGGGTAGTTCGTACCTGTGGGGCAGGAGATATTCCGGTTGGCGTCGATCGTGGCGCTATTGGTCGTTCGGGTCAGCTGCGACGGCAGGTTGGTGGTGTTGATGGCATTTCTGATGTGGAAGGCGTACAGGGGATAGCGGCTTTCGGGGACCTCGAGGGTCGGGATGAAGTCCTGGTTGACGCAGCCAGCGGTGCCGCCCGGAAGTACGTCGTCGCAGCGGTGACCCGGGTAGTTGGTCCACAACGTGTTGGACACCTGGTTGACCGTCGCCGGGTTGACGAACCAGAATCCCCAGTCCGACCTCGAACCCCAGTACTGGCCGGGCAACCGCGGCGAGGTGAATGTCGCCGTACCGGAGTGGTTGCTTAGCGCCCAGCCGGTCGGCGGGTTGCCACCCACGATGCTGCAGTAGAACATGCAATCGGGTGCCGACCAGAGCGTCGGCGAGCCCAGCACACCCCAGGCACGGACCGGGGCGTACTCGAAGGACTGCGTCCACCGCAGGTCTCTGGCTTGCATCGTCACCATGCTGGAGTAGTTGAAGGCGATCTCGCCCACGACTTCGCCGCCCTGCGCCACGATCACCTGGTACAGGCCACCGCTCGACTTGCACATCACGAAGCGCGACATGTTGGCCCAGGTGCCATTGCCGCATCCCTCCGGAATCGCCGCGGTCGCGGCCGTCGTACGCACGGAGGCGGGCGCGCTCAGCCCCAGGCGGACGCAGGCCACCAACCCCTCCGGCACGCCCGACGTGGTGCAACCAGGCGCCGGCGCCACGTTTGCGGGCGCCGCCGCGGCGGTCGCCGGGCTCACGGCGAAGGCCGTGCCTGCGGCCATCAGCAGCCCGATGCCCACGCGTGCGAGCCATCTTGCCGGCAACACATCCATAGATACCTCCAAACAAAGGGATCCCCGCTGGCATGGTGGCCCGGATGACCATCCGTAGGCGCGGTACTCCGTTGATCGGCGAACATCCGCGAACACTGGCGAACGCCTTTCACCGCCACCGGCCGTCCGGGTAGGCTGCCGGCACTGGCGTCTGTGGCGAGAGCGGCGATGGGACAAGGCCCCGAGGAGCAGCTTCTGGACAGGGCGGCGGTAGCCGTCACGATCGGCCAGATGGCGGCGCTTCTGCGCGCCCTGCGCCGCAGGCACGCCCGGCACCGCCGGGATCGCGAACTGACCTACCGGCAGATCGCTTCGCGTACCGGATGGTCCACCACGGCCGTCGCCGAATACTTCACCGGGCACACGCTTGCCCCCACCGACCGCCTCGACGCGTTGGTACGCCTGCTCGGCGCCACCTCAGCGGAGCAGGGCGCGCTGGCCACCGCCCGGGACCGGATCGACGAGCACCGGCGCAACAGCCGCCCGGCAGCACCCGTCACCGCCCGGCCGGTGCTCCGCCAGCTCCCGCCCCCGCCCCGGCACTTCAGCGACCGCGCCGAGGAGCTGGCGCGCCTTGACAGGCTGGTCGACGACGCCAAGGCGGCGGGCGTCGTGGCGATCGCCGCGATCGACGGTGCCGCAGGCGTCGGCAAGACCACGCTGGCTGCGCATTGGGCGCACCGGACCGCTGACCTGTACCCGGACGGGCAGCTCTATGTGGACCTTCGAGGATTCGACCCGAGCGGCCGCACCGTCACGGCCACGCATGCCCTGCGGTCATTCCTGTCCGCGCTCGGTGTGCCGGACTCGCAGGTACCCGCGAGTGAGGACGCCGCTGCGGCCTTGTACCGCGGCGTGCTGACCGGACGGCGGGTGTCGATCCTGCTCGACAACGCCTACGACAGTGCCCACGTGCGCCCGCTGCTTCCCGCGACGGCCACGTGCACGGTGGTAGTCACCAGCCGCAACCGGCTCACCGGCTTGGTGGCCCTCGACGGCGCGCACCCGATCACGCTCGGCCCGCTGCCGCACGCAGCCGCCCACATCGTGTTCGCCACGCGCATCGGCGACGGCCGCGCCGAAGCCGAGCCCGCCGCGACCGCCACAATCGTCGGACTCTGCGCCGGCCTGCCACTGGCACTCGGCGTGGCCGCGGCGCGGGCCGCAACCAACCCGCACACCCCGCTGCAAGCCCTCGCCGCGGAACTGAGCGCAGCCCGCCTCGACGCGCTGACCGGCGACGACACGCGAAGCGACACCCGGGCCGTGTTCTCCTGGTCCTATCACGCCCTCACGGCGGCGGCGGCGCGCCTGTTCCGGCTGCTCGGCCTGCATCCCGGAACGCCGATCTCGGTCGCGGCCGCCGCGAGCCTCGCCACGGTGAGCGTCACCGAAGCCGGTGCGGCGCTCGCCGAACTGGTGCAAGGCAACCTGCTCAGCCGTAACGGCGCCGACCGCTACGTCATACACGACCTTTTCCACTGGTACGCCGCCGAGCTGGTACGCGACACGGAGCCGGACGACGCGCGGGAGGCGGCAACATGCCGCCTGCTCCACCACTACCTGCATACCGCCCACGCCGCGGCATACCCGGCCGAGCCCGCGCTCCAGGTGCTGCCGCAAGGCGTCGTGGCCGGGGATCCCGGTGACGACGCCTCAGCCTGGTTCGCCGCCGAGCACACGGCCTTGCTGCGCGCCGTCGACCTCGCCGTTGCCCACGGCCAGGACGCGATCACCTTGCATCTCGCCGAGAAGCTCGGCAACTACCTCGACCGGCGTGGCCACTGGAATGACCTGGCCTCCATCCAGCAAGCAGCACTCACGGCCGCCCGGCGGCTGGGCGAACCCCTCAAAGAGGCCGGCGCACACCGGCATCTCGCCCGCGCGTACCTGAGGCTCGGAGACAACGGCCAGGCACGTACGCATTTAGGTGCGGCGCTCGAACTCGCTCAGCGCCACGGCGACCGGCACGCCGAGGGACGTACCTGGCTGAGCCTTGCCCTGCTCAGCGAGCGAGAAGGCCGGCTGGATGCGGCGCGCGACCACGCGGGACACGCGCTCGGCATCTGCGTCGAGATGGAAGACCGGCCGGGACAGGCCCGCGCGCTCAACGCGGTCGGCTGGTATCAGGCGCTGCTGGGGGAGTACGCCGACGCGCTCGCACACTGCGAGCGGGCGGTGACCCTCGCCGCCGAAGTCGATGACCCCATCTGTCAGGCGAGCGCGTGGCACAGCCTCGGCTACTCGCATCACCGGCTCGGAGACTACCACCAGGCGCTGACCTGCTATCACCAAGCGCTGGGCCGCTTCCGCCAGGCCGGCGACGACCACCTCGCCGGCCTCATCCTCACCGACCTCGGTGACGCCCATTCGTGCCTGGGCGATACCGCGGCGGCGGACGGGGCTTGGCGCGAGGCGCTCGCCCTGCTCGACAACGTGCGCCATCCAGACGCCGAAAAGGTACGAGCGCGGCTGGCGCATTGACGGTTTGTGCTCGCAGGCACGGCGCAGGACCGTCGGTGGCGGGCGCGCGTATGCCTTTGGTTGCTTTGTTGGACGCGCGTGGTGCCAAGGGTGGCCCCTACAGCGTCGGCGTCCCTATGCCTGGCAATGGTACGACCGCCGGCAACAAACGCCCGATCGCATCAGACCCGGACGCAAAGTTCACACACTCGGTCATCATCAGCACGTCACCCAAACGCGCGCGCGATCGCGCAAATGAGGACGCCGCTGAGCCGTGCATGGCACTAGGCCGGAGCGCAGCCGAGTTCATCGGAAGCGCATTTCAGCCCAGAAAGCCGTCAAATTTGCATCGTAGGGACTCTGCATGAATTCGGCAAGTTGAATCTTTACCCTTATGCGACTCTGATTTCTAAGGTCTGTGTCGACCTTCGCGGACCTGCCATAAGCGACCGTCTCGTCAAACAAGCCTTCCTGTCCAGGGAAGTTATCACCAGAGCCGAATTTTTAGAGTCCCGCTATCGGCGGCATGTGAGGATGGCGAGCACGCCGGCCGGGAAAACTGTGTGGCCGCCAGTGTGGGGACGTTTGCATTACGGATGACTTGCCGATCGACGACCCCTTATAGTGCATCGATGCTGACTCTTGATGACATAACCACGGCCCTGGACAGGCTCTTCGAACTCGAAGAGGCGGCCCCGGATATTGCGATGAGCCGGCATGTCCCGCGGGTGTACGACGAGGTCGGCGTTGATTGGCGGGCGTTCGTGGAGCCACAGTTCGCGCAACGGTTCAACGGCCTGATGCACCGTGGTCGTGCCTCGGTTGGCGCCGTCTACGGCGCGAGCCTGCCATCGGTGGAGGTGTTGGAACAGTGGCTGGCCGTCGCTCAGCCCGGTGATCTGTTGGTCACTCACCATCCCATCGACATACGTAACGGCTCGCCCGAGCACGACACCTGGGCAGAGGGTTTCGTGCCGATCGCCGGAACACATCTGCAGGCGATCATCACGCGGCAGCTGTCGATGTATTCCTGCCACGCACCGATGGACATCTCGTTGCAGGTCGGGACCGCCGCAGCCATCGTCGAGGCGTTAGGTGGCACCGTCATAGCTCACTTCTGGCCCTACGGCGATGGCTTCGCCGGGCACATCGCCGATGTCGCGCCGACGACGAGTGACATGCTCGTGCACCGGGCACGCGACCTCTTCGGCGTGGACACCGTAGAGGTGAAGGGTGCACTGCGAGAAGACGTAGCCCGCATCGCAGTCGTCGGTGGCATCGGTGACCACGTGGATCAGATGGCCGCTGCGGAAAAGCTCGGTGCGCAGGCCTATTTGACCGGCGAACTGCATGTACGAATTGAAGGCGACTATGGCCGCCGAAAGTTCGCGGAGGTAGAAAGGTTCGCGGCTTCCACGAACATGACGCTCGTCGGGGTCTCGCACGCGGCCAGCGAACACCTCGTCATAGAGACACAACTTGCCCGATGGTTCACGGAGACGCTCGGCATCACGCTGCGTCCGATTCGCGAAACCAGGTGGTGGCGGTAGACGAACACCATTCGCGCATTATCATCCGCAGATCCGTGCGTTGATGAGGGCGACTTGGCGGGCCCGCGAACGCAGGATCCGTCCGGGGCCGCGTAGGTGGGTCTTGAGTTGGTCGTTGGCCGTTTCCTCTTCCCAACAATCATGGTAGGCGGCGGAGTCATCTGCCCTGGCCTGGGCGGGGTCGACGATCGTGGTCAGTAGCACGATCAGTTCCCGGTGCCGTTGCCTTCCCGGTCGGGCACGTCGTACTCGATCACCCGGGCCAGGTGTGCCTGGTCAGGGTCCAGATCAGCGCCGGCCCGGGCGACGGCGATGAACCGTTCCCGGCGGGTGCCACGGATCGTGGGGTTGATGAGCACCGAAGGTAGGTTCCGTTTCTTAGGTATCCGTAGGAGCACGGCCCGCGGGCACCACAGCGGCGGCGGTTCTAATCCTGGCTTCAGGTTGATCGGGGAGGATGAGCGGAAAAGCTTCGACTGGAGGGGGCGGGCCGGCGTGCGGATCATGATCGCGGATGACGAGGCGGCCATCCGTGAGTCGCTGGAGCGGGTGCTCCAGGTCGAGGGTTACGACACCAGCACCGTCGCCAGCGGTCTCGCCGTGCTCGACGGGGTCGGTGGCGACGCGCCGGATCTGCTGATCCTCGACGTGATGATGCCCCGCCTCGGCGGGTTGGAGACCTGCCGGCGGTTGCGGGCGGCGGGTCGGGATCTGCCGGTGCTCATGCTGACCGCCCGGGATCAGGTCTCCGACCGGGTCGCCGGGCTGGACGCGGGCGCCGACGACTATCTGCCCAAGCCGTTCGCCACCGAGGAGTTGCTGGCCCGGGTCCGGGCCCTGCTGCGCCGGCGCGCGCCGGGCGACGACGAGTCGCAGCTCCTGACGTTCGCCGACGTCCGGCTCGATCCCGACAGGTTCGAGGCGTGGCGTGGCGGGCGGCCGCTGCACTTGACCCGGACCGAGTTCTCCCTGCTGCAGGTCCTCGTGCGCAACGCGACCCGGGTGTTGACCCGCGACGCGCTGTTCGAGGCGATCTGGGGCTTCGACATGAGCGCCACCGCCAACAACCTCCAGGTATACGTGAGCTACCTGCGCCGCAAGATGGAGGCCGAGGGTGAGCCGCGATTGATCTACACGCTGCGCGGCCTGGGATACACGTTGCGGGAGACTCCTCCGTGAGCGGGCCCGCCGGCCGGGAATCGCGCCGGCTGATCCGATGGTGGCGCCGGCGGTCCCTGCGGACCAGGCTGACGGTGATCGCGGCGACGGCCATCGCGGTCAGCGTGTTCGTGGCCTTCCAGGTGGCCATTGAGCTGCTGGACGGGGAGCTGCAGGACACCGCCGAGGATCAGCTGCGCGCCGACTCCCGCGTCCTGGCGACGAACGCGAAGCGCGCCGGTCTGGCGCAGGTCCAGCTACCGCCGTATCCCGGATCCGGTCGGCTGGTGCGGGTCATCCTGCCCGACGGCTCGACCCGGACGCCGGCCGGCCAACCCGCGCTGCCCCCGGTCAGCGAGCACGCCGGGCGCGTGGCGCGTGGCGCGTCGACCGACCTGATGGAGTCGAACGACAGCGACGGCGACGGCTACCTCATCTACACGCTGCGGGCGGGCGACGGCGCGGTCCAGGTGGCCCGCGTCGCCGACGACAGCCCGATCACCCGGTTCGGGTTGGGCATGCTGCTGATCGGGCTGCTCTGCGTGGTCGGCGGCGCCCTTGTCGGGCGGACCGTGGCGCGGACCGGGCTGGCACCGATCGACCGGCTGACCGCCGCCGCGGTACGTGTCGCGCACACCCAGGATCTCGACGCCGACATCCCGGACGAGGGCGGTGGGGAGATCCGGCGGCTGATCCAGTCGATCAACGACATGCTCGCCGCGCTCCGGGACTCCCGGCGGGCCCAGCGGCTGCTCGCCGAGGACGCCGCCCACGAGCTCAAGACCCCGCTCACCAGCCTGCGCCTCAACGTCGAGCTGCTGATCCGGCTCGATCGGCGCGGCACCCTGAACAGCGCACTGCCGGCGGAGAGCCGGACCCGGCTGCTCAACGATCTCGGCGCCCAGCTGGCCGAGTTGAGCACCCTTGCCGCCGAGCTGACCGACCTGGCGCGCGGTGACGTCAGCGACGAGAGCACCGAGCTGCTCGACCTCGCCGATGTGGTGGTGGCCGCCGCGACCCGGGCGCGTTCCCGCGTGCCCGACATCGAGGTCACGCTCGACGTGACCTCCGTGTGGGTGAGCGGGCGTCCCGCTGCGCTCCAGCGGGCGGTGCTCAACCTCATCGACAACGCCGGCAAGTGGTCGCCCGCGGACCAGCCGGTCCAGGTCCGGCTCCGTGCCGAGGGCGCGTCGGCGGTGCTCGAGGTCGACGACGCCGGGCCGGGCATCGACGCCGCCGACGTACCGCGGGTGTTCGACCGGTTCTACCGTGCCGACAGCGCCCGGGCGTTGCCGGGATCCGGTCTGGGGCTGTCGATCGTGCAGCGGGTCGTCGACGCCCACGGCGGCCGGGCCACCGTCGCCCGCTCCGCACGCGGTGGCGCGCTGCTTCGGGTCGACCTTCCGGCCGCGGCCCCGCCCGCCCCGATCGCGCGGCGCACCGCCGGGGAGGACACCGCGGTGCGCTGACCCGCCCCGACGGCGCGGCGCAGGACAAGGGGCGGCGGCCCTCGGGCATGGCCCCGCACGGCTCAACGTCGGGGCAGGACACCGCGGTGCGCCGACCCAGCCCCGGCCGCACGGCGCAGGACCAAAGGGCGGCGACCGTCGGGCCCATGAAAGATTCGGGACGGGCCTGGGTCCCCGTCCCGGATCTCGTCCATACCGCCGCGCTCACCGTTGCAGCGCGGGCTCCTCGTCGTCGGCGAGCGACTGTTGCCCATTCGGCGGCTCCGCCGTCGGACGGGACAGCCGACTCGGCCACCAGATCCGCCGGCCGATCAGCAGGGTGAGGGCGGGCACCAGGACCGACCGCACCAGCAGGGCGTCGAGCAGCACGCCGAAGGCGACCAGGAACCCGACCTCGATCAGCATCACCAGCGGAAGTGTTGCGAGGACCGCGAACGTGGCCGCCAGGACCAGGCCTGCCGAGGTGATGACGCCACCGGTGGCGGAGAGGGCTTTGAGCATGCCCTCTCTGGCGCCGAGACGCACGGTCTCCTCCCGGGCCCGGCTGGCCAGGAAGATGTTGTAGTCGACGCCGAGCGCCACCAGGAACAGGAACGCCAGCAGCGGCACCGAATAGTCGACCCCCTTGAACCCGAGGATCGTGTCGAAGACGAACACGCTGCCGCCGAAGGCTGCGGCGAATGAGACGATCACAGTCGCCATCAGGACCAGCGGGGCCACGATCGCGCGCAGCAGCAGCCCGAGGACGATCAGGACGACGGCGAGCACCAGCGGGATCACCAGCTTCTCGTCGCGACTGGTGGTCACCTCGGTGTCGAGGTTCTCCGCACTCGGCCCGCCGACGATCGCGTCCGCCCCGCTCACCGCGTGCACGGCGGTGCGCACACGCTTGATCGTGTCGTACTCCGCGACGGTGTCCGGCGCGTCGGTCGGGAACACGGAGATGTCGGCCCAGCCACCGCTGGTCTGACCCGGGATGGCCAGGGCCACACCGCGAGTGCCCTTGACGATGTCGAGCACCCGCTCCTGGTACGCCGGCCGCGTGAAGATCGTCATCGGCTGGCCGCCGAGCTCCGGGAAGTGCTGGCGGAGAATGGTGAAGCCGGTGACCGACTCCGGCGCGGACAGGAACTGGTCCTGCTCCCGCAGGGCGCCGGTGTTGCCCGCCAGCCCGATGGCGAGCACGCCGAGGACTCCGAGCGAGCTGAGCGTCGCCACCCACCGACGGCGGCTGATGGCGGTGCCAAGCCGTCCCCACAGCCCCGGCTTCTCCTCCACGGCCGTGCTGAACCGCGGGATGGCCGGCCAGAAGATCCGCCTGCCGAGCACCACGAGCACCGCTGGGAACAGCGTCAGCATGGCCACCAGCGCGCACAGGATGCCGGCCGCACCGATCGGGCCCAACCCGCTGGTGCTGTTCAGGTCCGCGACGAGCAGGCAGAGCAGGCCGGCGACCACGGTGGCCGCGGACGCGACGATGGCCGGCGCCGCGCCGCGTAGCGCGTGGACCATCGCGACCCGGACGTTCTCGTGGTGGTGCAGTGTCTCCCGGTACCGGGCGATGAGCAACAGCGCGTAGTCCGTGCCGACGCCGAATACCAGGATCGTCAGCAGCGCCGAGTTCTGGTCGTTGACTACGATGCCGAAGCCCTTGACGAGCAGGTAGACGGTTGCCATCGCGGTCAGTGCGGCCGTGCCCACGGCCACGAGCGGGATGAACCACAACACCGGGCTGCGGTAGGTGAGGATGAGCAGCAGCGTGACGACGACGACGGTGGTGAGGAAGACCTGCAGGTCGATGCCGTCGAAGACGGCGTCCATGTCGCCGTCGACCGCGGCCGGGCCGGTCACGTCGAGTTCCAGGCCGGCGGGGCGGTCCTTCGCGGCGTCACGCAACGGGCCGACGATGGCCTCGGGTCCGCCGTAGGTCGTGCTTACCTCGAGGGTGAACATCATCGCCTTGCCGTCGGTGGAGGGTCTCGTCGGTGGGCCCTCGTCGTCCTCGCCGGCCAGCGCCGCCACCTTCGGCGGGTACCGCTTGGCAAGGGCGCTATAGTGGCGCTCGACCGTCGCGCGGTCGGCGTCGGTCATGCCGCCGTCACGGCGGTACACGAAGACGAACGTGTTGTCGTCACCGCCGGAGAGACTGTCCTCCAGCACCGCCACCTTGGTGGACTCGGCGCTGGCCGGCAGGGTGTCCACGGCTCTGTCGGTGGTGACCGAGCTCAACCTCCCACTCAGCGGCACCATCACCGCCGCCAGCGCCACCCACAACCCAATCACCAACCACGGCACCCACCGGCCCGCCAACCGACCGGCCGGCGCTTCCCCGGACGGCGCTGCGTTGACTGCCATCACTAGCCTCCCACATACGGGTTACATCGCTTATCTGACGCCAACTTCGTACCGAGCGAACCTGAGACGACCGTTAATACGGCGCTTAGGCCGGTTGGCCGAACCAGGTGCCCAGCGCACGCACCAGCGTGGTGGCGTCGAGGTCCTGCCCGATAGGCAAGGCCCAGGCGACACGGCCGTCGGGCCGGATGAGCAACGTGTCGACGTCCACCCGGTCCGTGCGGGCGGTGACGGTGTTGACCCGTCCGGTCCACGCGGCCGCGGCGTCGCGGACCTCCGCGCGGCCGACAATGTGATGCTGTTGGCGATCTTGAAGGTCAGCCGTGAGCCGTTGTGCGGAAGAGTTCTTGCAGTCGGCTTCGTGGCCGTCGACCCGGGTCGGGCCGGTGTTGAGCGAGTCGGATTATGTTGGTGCCGGCAGCGGTGAGGACGTGTTGGACGTGGGTCTTCGCGAGCCCGCGGTACCGGCAGTGGCGTAGGCCGTGCGCGTGGACGATTTCTGAGACAGTGGCCTCGCATCCGGCGCGCAGGGCGTAGCGCTGTTTCCACTCCGGAGTCTGCTGCTGCGCCCGGTTCCGGGTTTGGATCTCCTGCAGCGGCTCGGGCAGCAGGAGTAGGTGTCGGCCTTTGCCATCAACGTTTCCCGTGCATTGCCGCCGGACCGTGCAGGCCCGGCAGTCCGCCCGCCGGAACAACACCGACAGACGCGGCTTGCCGTCCGCCATCGTAGGCTTCCACTGTGGACTTGTGGTCCCTTGCGGACAGGTCACGGTCTCAGCTCGCCAATCGACGTGGAAGTCTTCCTTGGCGAAGCCGGGCCGCTCGACGGCACGCGGATCCTGGCGGACCGGCCCGACAATGGTTATCCCGTGAGCGGTCGACGCCCGGTGCACCGTATTCGGGTGTGACGTAGCCACTGTCAAGCAGGTGCTCCGCCGGCGTCATGCGCTGCCGGACCAGTGCGGCATGGATCGTTTCGACGACGCCGACATCCTGTTCCGGGGCCGGGGTTGTCGCGACGTGGACGATGACGTTCGGTCGCTGCTCGCCGCAGGTCTCCCTCTGATGGTCCTTGTACCCGACCCATTCGACCTTGCCAGGCTTGTGACTGAACCGGGCCTGCGGATCGTGCGGTGACACAACCTCGACACTGGACCACGGCACTTGAGCAGGCTCCGCATCGTCATCGGCCACCGTGGTGCTGGTGCGCCGCCGCGTCGTTGCTTCCCGGCTCTTGCGAGCTCGGGACACCTTCGCCTCCCGCCACCGCAGCTGCCCGGACTCGTCATACCAGTACTGCTGGACCCAGACGCGACGCAACATCTCGACCGCGGCCACACCCGGCCCGCCTACGGACGTGGTCGGGCCATAGACGGCCTGCAGCAAGGCAACGCCGTCAACACCCACCTGTTCCACGTACTGCCGCACCGCGGCCGCACCAGTCGGCTGCCGTTCATGCCGCGCCGATCGGCCGTAACGCTCAGCCCACTGCGGCCCTATGACGCCGGCCAGCCACACCTCGTCCAGCTTCGCCAGGGCCTCCAACACGGCCCGCATCGTCTCCGCGACCAGCTCCACCCGGCTGAGCCGGCGAACCGCCGCAAGCACATGCGTAGAGTCCGTACGCTGCCGACCCCGAGCCCGCGCCAACCCCGCCTCCGCAAACCGATCGACCATCAACGCGAGCAGCCGATCAGCACGATCACCCTCAGCCAAACGGTCCCGGAACTCGCTGAGCACCGAATGATCGAATCCAGGCTCGGTCAGCTCCATTCCCAACGCGTACTTCCAGTCGATGCCACACGCCACCGCGCGAGCCGCCTGCCGATCAGTGAGGTTCTCCGCGTACTGCAGCACCGACACCAACGCCAACCGGGCCGGCGACACCCCACGACGACCGTCCACGGGAAACCAGTCGGTGAACTCTTCGTCAACGAACAAATCCCGCAACCGATCCCGCATCAACATCGCCGGCGTGCCCTTCGGGCTCGCCACCCACGCCACCCGAGCCGTCTCCACCGGAACAACCGAACCCGAACCACGACCCATCGACATCACGCAACCCCAGCACCGAGGCGCCTCCAACTCCTGCAGCGACTCGCCCCAACCCGATCAAGCAACCAAGATCGCCAACAGCATCACAATGTCGAGCCAGAGCCCACGACCCTCACGCGGCAGGTCCACCGACCGGGTCACCGCAGTGACGACGTCCGGGTCGGGCCGCTCGAGCGTTACTTCATGTCCGGGCACAGGGTGCCGACGAGCCGGTGGTCGTCGCCGAGGTCCATCAGGTCGGAAACATCTCCCACAGCGCCCTCGTCTGCGGGCCGGTCTGCCGCGGCGGCCGCCAAACTCCACTGTGGACATCCGACTCATTCCGAGCCCGTGCAGGTACACGCCGTGCGGCTTGTGGTGGAATCCTGGCCGCAGCTTCTCCTGGTCCACCATGTCGACCACCACGCGCTGAGTTCCCGCACGCCGCCGGTCGTCCGGACCTCGACGGTGACCGCGTGGTCGTCCTGCCGGATCCCGACCGCCTCCTGCTCGCGGCGCACCTCGACGCCGAGCCCGGTGGCGTGCCGGTGCGGGATCGCCTCCAGGTCGGGCTGCTTGATCCGGACCCGTCGCCGGTCGGATCGGTGCGCCGGCTTCTCCAGCCCGGCGAAGTGCTCTTTCGGCGCCTTAGCTTGTCGTTTAACGGTTCCGAAACCCGCGACGGACCTGAGCCGGCGTGACTTCGGCACAGTTGCGACGGGCCTTGATTCTCGTGCGGGTGTCGAACGGCGCTCCGCAGAGTAGTACCGTGGTGCCACCTCCCTGCCGAGGATGATGCCGCAGTACGACGAAACAGGACGGAATCGGGCCTAGCGTTCAGGCTATGAGGAAACCTGGAAGGCCACTGTGGAGGTTGGGGGTGGCCACCATGGCGCTGGCGACGGCGTTCGCTGTCGTCGCCTGCGGGTCGGACGCCGACAACAGTGCGGCGCCCGCCGCGGCCGGATCGCACAGCGCGCACGCGGGCGGGTCGTCGGCTCCACCGCAGCCGCTGCGGGCCGGCGAGCGGTTCGTCGACCTGAGGATGGCCGAGGCGTACACGCCCGCGCCGCCGGAGGGCGGCGGCACGGACGAGTACCGGTGCCAGGTGATCGACCCGGGTCTGACCAAGGCGGCGTTCCTGACCGGGACCCAGGTCATGCCGGAGAACGTCGCCATCGCGCACCACGCCATCGTGTACGCGGTGCCGCCGGGCGGCGCTGCCGCGGTGCGCGAGCAGGACGCGAAGACTCCCGGCCTCGGCTGGCAGTGTTTCGGCGGGACCGGCGTGAACGGCGCCGAGGTGGAAGAGGGGGACGCGGCGTGGGTGGACACCTGGGCGCCGGGCGCCACGGAGGCGCTGCTCACCCAGGACGCCGGCTTCAAGCTGGAGCCGGGCAGCCTGCTCGTCCTCCAGATGCACTACAACCTGCTCGCGACCGACGGCAAGCCGGGCGGGTCGGACCGCTCGGCGGTGCGGCTGCGGCTGACGGACGGCACGCCGCAGACCCGGGAACTTGTCACGTGGTCGCTCGACGCGCCGATCGACCTGCCCTGCGCCGCCGACGAGTCGGGTCCGCTCTGTGACCGGGCGGCCTCGATCGCGGACGTGACGAAGCGGTTCGGGCCGGAGGTCGGCGACATGGCGGACCGTCAGGTGGAGGAGTGCGGCCAGAGCGCGCCGAAGCCCGGTGACACCCAGACCTGCGACCACAAGGTGGAGGCGCCGATGACGCTGTTCGCCGGTTTCGGTCACATGCACCTGCTCGGGCGGGCCATGAAGGTAGAACTCAACCCGGGCACGCCGAACGCCAAGGTCGTGCTGGACGTGCCGCGGTTCGACTTCGACAACCAGCGGCTGGTGAAGCTGCCGTCGCCGGTGGAGATCGGTCCGGGGGACACGCTGCGGGTGACGTGTACGCACGACGTGGGGCTGCGCAAACGGCTGCCGCAGCTGAGCAAGCTGCCGCCGCGCTACGTGGTGTGGGGCGACGGCACCAGCGACGAGATGTGCATTGGCATCATGACGGTCTCCCCCCGCAAGTCCTGACGAAGCGTCGAACGTGTGTGAGCTCACTAAGGTCAACAAGCCGAAACAGCTCTGAGCTCACACACGTCCGCACTGAACTCACACCCGTGCGGCGTCGTGGCGGTCGGACAGGCGGTGACATGGGCGGCTACACGCGGACCCGGCAGCGCAGCGGTCGATCACGCGAAGCGGATCGCCCCAGAGCGGTGCGGCCGGGAACTACGGTCGCGCCCCCACGGATGCGCCAGATGAAGCGCTAAATCGGCCGGGTGAGTCTCAGGTCGTAGGCGAGGATGACGGCCTGGATCCGGTCCCGCGCACCGATCTTGGCGAGGACCCGCCCGACGTGGGTCTTCACCGTCGACTCCGACAGCGTGAACCGTTGCGCGATCTCGCCGTTGGTCAGGCCGTGGCCGATGGCGACGAGGATCTCACGCTCGCGGTCGGTCAGGGAGTCCAGCCGAGAATCCTCCCGCACGGGCCCGCAGAGGTCATCGTCGAGCCGGTCGGCGAACGCGTCGAGCAGCCGCCGAGTCAGCGCCGGTGCGATCACCGCGTCCCCGGCGGCGACAGCCCGGATGCCGGCCAGCAGCTCCTCCGGGCGGGTGTCCTTGAGCAGGAAACCGCTCGCCCCGGCCCGCAGCGCGGCGAGCGCGTACCGGTCCACGTCGAACGTCGTCAGCACCAGGATCCGCGAACGCCCACCGGCGGCGACGATGCGCCGGGTAGCCTCGATCCCGTTGACGCCCGGCATGCGGATGCCCATCAGCACCACGTCGGGATGCAGGTCGGTGATCCGCCGAACGGCCTCGGCGCCATTCTCGGCCTCGCCGACGATGTCGGTGTCGGGGGCGCTCTCCAGCAGCATGCGTAACCCGAAGCGCTGCAGCGGCTGGGCGTCCACCACGAGCACAGTGATCATGAATGGCTGCCTTTCACGGTCGCGTGGACGGCCCAGCCGCCGTCCGGTGCGGGGCCGGCACTGACCGTGCCGCCGTAGAGCGCGGCACGGTCAGCCATGCGGGCGAGGCCGAGACCCGCGTCGCCCGGCGATGCCTACTTCATACCGAGCGAACCTGAGTCAACTGTTAGAACGGCGCTCAGGCCGGTTGGCCGCCGGCGCGCATCGCGAAGGCGTTCGTCAGGCTGGGACCGTGATCGGACTGAGCCGCGAGGTGCGGTGGAAGTTCCGGGAGCAACACGAGTCCGATGCCGGGATTATGCCCAGATCGAGAATCGTGGACCAAGGCAGGATGGCGTCCTAGGGAAACGACGAGCGACGACTGGAGCAATTAGGCGCCCTTCCACTGCTCGATCACTGTGCGACGCAGCCACTGGAAATCGACGCCGGGCTTACCGCTTCTCTCACCAATGCCGTTGCTGGTTTCGACGGTGAAGCCGTAGGCCCCAGCCCGTCGACGCTCCGCGCTCTCGGGGACCCTTCGGTCGAACGTCGTGGCGGGAAACACCTCCGCCAGGGCAGTGGAGGTCAACCGGCTGCGGTCGCGGCACCCGCTGGGCGGCTCTCACAATATCGGCATCCGGCTGGCGCCTCTAAGGCCACCTGCCGAGCCACTTCCTCACCGAGCCTGCCGGCGCATCGGTGCTGTAGGAGCGAGATGAATCAAGGCGGCGAATGAGCGAATCTGCGCCGCCAACCACCTAATCTCAAGGGCACACGAACGGTAGACGTCCGCATAATCGAGTGCACTGATCTCGGCACGAGCGTGCATCCCGGCGATCTATGGGCCCGGGCAGTCGTCCGGTGCCTGTCCCGCGACGCGCAGCACCGTGCGGTCGTCCAGGACCTGGCCGTCGTCGGCGAGCTTGTGGGTGGCGCTCGGGGCAGCCGCGTCGCGCGCCGCGCGGGCTGCGGTGAGGTCGACGGCCATGAGCTCACAGGGTGGATGTGCAGGGCGGTGCGATGCTCAGCGACTGCCACGATGCGGTGCGCGTATGGGCCGGTTTCGGCTGCCGCCAGTAGGAAGATGTACGGCTGCTGGTACTCGGCAGGGTCGGTGCGAGCGTTCAGGTCGGCGACGGTGCTGGCGTCCAGGTCGTGAAGGAGGCGACGTCGGTGGATCATCTACTCTTCCAGGTGTGTGACGGCGGCGTGAACGTCGGCAAGGATGACGAACCGGTCGTCGGGGGCGAATCCTTCATGGTGCGGGTCGAGTCCCGCCCGTCGCACGTCGGGCGGCAGTAGCCGCGCGAGGGTGTCCATGGTGGTCACGACGCCGCATTTGGCAGCTAGCTCTGGCATCAGCCCGGTCGACAGGGCGGCGACGACGACCGCTCGCGCTGCAGCTTGTGCGCCGTCGCCGTGCAGGGCAACGCCGGGGCCTGGCAGGTGGAACAGGCTGATCTGTTCGCCGTCGGCGGTGACGGCGATGGGTGCTGGCACCTTCGGTGGCGCGGCCATGACGCCGGTGAGGTAGCTGTCCTTGGGATGCAGGTCCAGCTGGCGGGCTCCAGCTGCATCGGCAGGGCGGAGCGAGGCGGGGACGGGTGTCGGTACTGGGTCGGTGCGGATCGGGATGGGTGTGGTCAGGTGGGCGCGGCGGCGTTGTCTGAGCCGTACCAGCAGAGCGGCAGCGGCGATCATGGTGGCCAGGCCGAGGCTGACCCAGGCCCTTGAGGGCAGACTCACGCCGGTCTGCGTGTCGGAGTGCGCTGGTGCCTGTTCGCTTGCTGGTGCGGTGGTCTCGACGCCGTGGTTGGAGTCAACTGCTGAAGTCTCCACAGAACCCGGGGCGTTCACATGCGGATCGTGCTCTGATGAGGCCGACCACGCGGAGGTGGTGCCGTAGGCGTGGCGGCGGCACACTGATCGGGGTGAGGTTCGCTGGCGCGGCCGGCGAGCAAGAGCCGGATCCGCGCATACGCACGCACGGGTACGCACGGCGTATGCCGGTGTGTACGTGGATGTCGCGTTCGCCGTGCGACCGACCTGAGTCCAATGTGTCCTGTCAAGGATCTGCACGGCCGGCGTCGCTGCTCAGCGCAGCCGGCCGTTGAGGGCGTCGGTCAGGCGGCTCACCGCGTCGGCGGGGAGTCGTCCACGGGCGCTTGGCGTCAGCGCCTCCCGCACCACCTCCTGGAATACGGCGGTGAACAGCGCGTAGTGCGGCGTACGCGGGCGTGGCCGGGCGTCCTCCACCGCCGCCAGCAGGATGTCCGCGTACGGGCGGGCCTCGCGGACCGAAGCGTCGGCGTACGTGGTGTGGCGGGTGGCCGGCAGGCCGCCGTCCCGGAACAGGCGCCGTTGGCTGCTGTCGCTGGTGAGGAACTCGATGAGGGCCCGCGCGGCCCGTGGCTTCGTCGTGTCCCTCGCGATGGCGAGGTTCTGCCCACCCAGCACGCTGGGGCCGGGCAGCTGCGTCACTGCGAAGTTCTTCGCGATGTCGAACCCGCCCGCGCCGGCCCGCTCCTGGTCGTCCATGAGCTGGCCGTACGCCACCGGCCAGTTGCGCATCAGCGCGACCGCTCCGGACCGGAAGGCCTCGGTGCTGTCCCTCTCCGTGTACGTCCGCGACTCCGGCAGCACCGCGGGTGGCAGCCCTCCACTGGCCACCATCGCACCGGCCAGCCGTTCCAGGCCCGCCCGTGCCTCCGGCGAGTCGATCACAACGCGGCCGTCCGGGTCGACCACGTCGCCCTGGGCGGCCCAGATCAGCTCGAGCGCGTTCACCGTGAGGCCTTCGTAGTCGCCGAGCTGGCCGGCGTACCCGGCCTTCATCTGGCGCCCCGTGGCCAGTCGCCGCATGTCGGCCTCGGTCGGTGGGATTTGAGCGGGGGGCGCGCCGCCCGGGACCAGGTCGGTGCGGTAGTAGAGCAGCCCGGCGTCGGTGTTGAACGGCAGGGCCCACAGCTTGCCGTCGTACCCGCAGGTCTCAAGCGGTTTGGCCAGGAAGCCCGCGGTGTTGACGGAGCCGTCCAGCGGCTGGATGAAGCCCGCGGCGGCGAACTCGGTGACCCACGTGACGTCCAAGTTGTACACGTCGACGCCGGAGGCTCCGGACTGGGCCCGGGCCACCATCTCGCTGTGCTGCCGGTCGGCCTCGCTGGACAGGCTCTCCAGGCGGGCGGGGTTATCGGGGTGATCGTCGTTCCACTGGTCGATCAGCCGCTGCCGCTGTCCGCCGACGCTGTCGTCCGCACCGGTCAGCACGACGATCTCGCCGGGCTCCAGGGGCGTTTGCGGGGAGGCGAGGGCGCGGAGGCTGACGACGATAAGCACGGCCACCACGCCGAGCGCGAACCCCACCAGGATCCGAGGAACAGCCATCCCGGTCACTCCCCCCTCCACAGCCGTTTGAAGAGTTCGGCGACGGTGGCGGTCAGCTGGTCCGGCCTGGCGTCGAAGCACTCACCGCCCAGGTCGGCCGCTACGAGATCTCGTAGGGACAGTCGCGCGCCACCGGGCGGCGCATCCAGCGGATCCCGGCAGCTGGCCTCGCCGGTCGCCACCACGAACAGCACCGCGCCGGCACGGCCGGCCATGTCGCGTACGGTCCGCCGGGCGACCTCAGCGGAGGTGCCGCTGCCGGTGTCCTTGCCGTCGGTCATCACCAGGAGGGCACGGCGGTCGACGCCCGGAGCCGGCGCGGCGACCGCCCTCATGCCGGTGACGATCGTGTCGTACAGCGGTGTGCCACCCGCCGGGCGCGCGCCGTGCAGCGCCTCGCCGATCTGTCGCCGATGCCCTTCGCTCCCCGCCGCGATGCGGGCCAGCTGCCGCTGGCCTTTGCCCCCCGCGCCCGGGAAGGTCCACAGCCCGAACTCGTCCCGCGGGCCCATCTGTCCCAACGCCTGGACGACTGCCCGCGCGGCGACGTCGAACCGGGTCAGTCCGGCCGGACCAGCCACGTTCGCCATCGACCCGGAGGTGTCCAGCGCGAGCAGCACACGGCCGGGGCGCTGCGCCTCGACGTACCGGTCCAGCGTCACGTCGAGATCGGCCGGCACGCAGGGATTGAGCTCCAGCGCGGAGCAGTCCGGCCGGGCGTCTCGAAGGTGGACGGCTTCCCGCGCATCCCGTCCGTTGCCGCCGAACAGCCATCGGCGGAAACCGTCGATCACTGATTGCTGGGCCGCGGTGCTCCAGGTGAACTCGACCAGCGGATGGTCGAGGACCGGCGTGCCGGCGGGTGCGACCGAGATGCCGCCGGACGGCACCGGCCCACCGGGACACTCGGCGCCCGGCGGGTTCATGCCCATGAACCGCAGCCAGGCCTGCTCGCTGACGATCGCCGACGCTAGCGCGCTGGTGTCTGGCGGGGCGCCGGCCCACCGGCAGAGCACTGCCCCAGCGCCCGCACCGGCATCGGGGCCGGCGACAACCGTCGCCCGTACTCGCTGGCGGGCTTCCGCCAGTGACGTGGGCTTCCCGTCGGGACCGCTAAGGTATGCGGCGGCCGCGAGCAGCCCGACGGTGGACGTCTCCGGGTCTGGCGCGAGCAGCGCCGGCCCGGACCCACGCAGCAGCGCCGGGACCAGCCGTGACCACGCCGGCGCCGGATTCGGCACTTGGGCGCGGGTGACCAACACGACCGGCGAGGAGCCGATCGAGTTGATCGCCCTGATCGGCTCCGGCAGCTGCGCGCGCCGCGCGAGCGCACGCACCTCCCGCACGTCCACTGTGGAATCGGGCAGCCAGACGTCCGGACGAGGGCCGATGCTGACCAGGGGCCGCTGCGCCCCATCGGGACGCCAGGCCCGCGCCAACGCGGACGTCGCCGCCGCGGTGGTGGCCGCGTACACGAACGCGTGCACCGTGGGGCACCCCGGCGCGTCCTGATTGTGATCGGCGGTCCACCGCTCGTAGCGGCGGACCAGCGTCCTGGTCGCCGCCAGCTCGTCGACCGACGTGAGGACGCGTACCTCCGCCGGGTGTGCGCAGCCGACGGCTGCGACCGGCCCGGGCCGGAGGGGGAGGACGGCGAGCAGCGCCACAAGCGTCAGCAGGATCCCGGCCGGAACAATCCGTTTCCAGTTTTCGATGACCCATTTCATGATCTCGACCATCTGGCGGCGTGGCACCACAGTCACGAAGGCGATCACCAACGCCGCGGCCAGCGCGCGCCACGGATGCTCCGCAGCCTGCTCCACGATCCAGGTGGCCACTCCTAGCAGAGCCACGAGAATGACCGCAGAGACGATCGTGGTGCGAGCTGGTGGTTGGCCGGAGCTGTCCGACATCATCGGGAGTCACCTCCGGAGTGACCAGACTGCCGGTCAGCATACTCACCTACGTCAACGTCTCCGACCCCACCAACCTATGATCAAGGCTCCCAGCCCGTCGGATCCGCAGGCCGTTGTCTGTTTCCGAGGGGCGCATGTGTCGGCTGGCGAGGGCCGGTAACGTCAGGGCTCAGGGGCGGGTTCCCTCGCGCGACGCCGCTACGGCGCCTGCTCGCGGGCGAGGCCCATGAGCTGGATGACGGTCAGGCCGCGCTGTCCGACGTCGTTGGTGAAGATGCCGGGGACGTACTCGACCGGCGTGAGCACGGTGGTGCCGGAGACGGTCTGCACCGGCGGCATGTTGCCGCTGTTCGGGTTCATGCCGGTCCACGCCCGCTGCTTCAGGGTGTTGTCGCCCCGCTCCTCGCCGACCCACGCGAGCATGCGGGAGTAGAACTGGTTGAACGTGCCCGGGCTGAAGTTGCGCCCGTACAGCGCGACCCGCTCGGTGGCGGTGCCGTTGACGTACAGCGCGTACTTGACCAGGTGCTCCTTGAACGCTGGTACGTCCAGCAGCTCGACCAGCTCGTAGAGGAACTGGTCACCGCCGAACAGGAGCATCAGGTTGTACCCGTCGCGGAACTCGTTGCCCTCGGAGGTCAGCGCTCCCGTCGCCGGGTCGAAGCCGACCGCCGAGGCGGGGCCGCTGAAGAACCCGTACTGCATCGCACCGATGTCCTGCATGCCGCGCAGCAGCAGGTCGCGGTAGCGGGTGTCGCCGGTCCGCTCCCACTCGACCAGCCAGTTGCTCGCCACGGCCGTCCAGTCCGGACCGATCCGCACCCGGGTCGGCGCGGTGGGCGGCGGCAGGATCTGGCGCAGCGGCTCGACGCTGAGCAGCGTCTGGCCGACCTGGAGCATGTTCCGCATGTAGTCGCCGACGCGCTCGTCGGCGGAGAGGTAGTAGTAGACGCGCTTGAGCACCGAGGCGCTGACCCGCGCCTCCTTGGCGCCGTCGCCCCAGTGCACCACGTTGTGGCGGGAGCCGAGGCCGGCGAACGGGCCGGCGTGGTAGGAGTCCGCCTCCGCCATGTGCAGCGTCATCGCCTCCGCCATCGCGAAGACGTCCGCGCGCCCCGACCGCAGGAACTGGTACCAGAGGAACATGTCGATGTTCAGTTCGCCGTTCTGCCAGGCAAAGCCGCCCTGGTCGTACTTCCACGTGTGGCGGGAGCCGTCGTAGCTGTGCATCACGTCACCGAAGTGCCAGAAGCCGTACCAGTGGCGTTGGTCGACCTGGCGCTGGTAGAAGGCGATGCTCGCGTCGAGGCTGTTCTCCAGCGTGGTGCGCACGGCGGTGGACCGGTCGATCCGGCCCCACTTGCCGAAGACCCGCCGCTCGTAGAGGTAGTCCGGGGTGGCGACCAGCCGCGCGGGCTCCCGGACCTCCTTGGCCAGCTCGACCAGGCGGGCCCGGGTGGGCGTCGCGGCGAGCGCCCACAGGGTCACCTCGTGCGAGCGGGCCACCCCCTCCGGCGTGGCGCAGATGTCGTCGATGCCGCGGCCCGGCTCCTCGTACATCAGGTTCAGTCCGTGCCGCTTGTTGTCGTAGTGCCGTAGGTCCATGGCCGGCGCGTCCGGCGACCAGAACCAGATCGTGGCATTCGCCGTGTCGGTGCTGGCGTCGCGGATGTCCAGCTGGGTCGGGAACCGCTGCCAGAAGTCCTTGAGACCGAAGGCGACGCCGCCGCTGACGCCGCCGACGTAGCCGAGGCCCGCGGCCCGTTTGCCGTGCCCGGCATGCAGCAGCCAGGTGCTGTGCGCCCCGGTCCGCTTGGCCACGTGGAACGCGTCCGGGCTGGCCTGTACCAGCTTGTAGTCGTTCCAGATCGGCACGTCGTCGAGCTCGGCGCGCACGTTGGCGGGCCAGGCGCTGACCGGCGGCGTGGCGACGCCGTTGAATTGCGCGCTCGTCACCGCCGAGCCGGCGTCGCGGCGCAGGCCGGACATCACCCGGACCGCCTCGCCCCAGATCCCGCCCTCGGTGCCGACGAATCGCACGTGCCGGTTGTGCACCTCGTCCACCATCGGCACCTGCCAGGTGAGGCCGAGCCCTTTGATGAAGTCGGTCTGGTGGTCGCCGTCGAAGATGAAGTAGTGCACGAGGCGCAGCGACTCGGCGCCGGTGTAGAAGTAGAGCCGCACCGTGAACGGCAGGACCTTGCGACTGCCCTTGTTGTAGGTGCCCTTCACCAGGATGACAGCCCGGGAGTCGCCAAGGTGCTCGACGCTCGCCTGGGTGATCGTGCCGGCGTACTCCACTGTCTTGATCGTGCCGTTGTCCGCGTTGCTCCGGTCCTCCATCTGGAGCACGAGCCGGCCCTGCTTGGCCAACTGCTTGTCGCCCCGGCTGAGCGCCTGAATCAGGTTCGGTCCGGTTTTCATGATCCGGGCACGGATCACGCCAGTGTTGACCTCCAGCCAGGCGGTGCTCTCGTTGACGGTGACCCGGCGGCTGGGCGCGACCGGCCGCCCCGCCGTGATGATGAGCTGTTCGGTGAGGCCGGAGTTGGCGCCCACGGCGTGGCCGGTCCACTTGAGCGAGCCGTCCGGCCAGTGTGCGAGGGGCCAGGTGTCCAGCGGCACGGCGGCGCCGGCCGGATCGGCGGCGGTGAACTGGGTGCCGGCGGTGAATGCGCCCTTGGGCCACGGCACGCCGAAGGAGGTGCCGATGCTGCTGCCTGGTGTCCCGCCGAGCCAGCGCACGGTGGCCGGCCCGGCCTCCGCCGGAGCCGGCGGCTGCGGCTCCTCGGCGGCCGCTCCGGGCGCGGCGAGCATGTTCGCGAACGGTACGGCGGCCGCGGTGGCGGCTGTCGTACGCAGGACGAGGCGGCGGGACACGCGGGACCCGCGCTGGTCGGTGGCTTCGTGGCTCGGCTCGGCTGCCGGCTCTGCGCTGTCTTCCATGGAACGGTGCCCTTCTGGCAGATGGTTCGCTGGCCCGGCGAGGGCAGCGCGGATCGCGCCTGCCTGACGTGGATCGCCTCGGCGGCGTCGTGAGGTGGGAAGCGGAGTCTGGGCCGCACCGGGCCCGGCGACTCGGTACGGCGGGGCTGCCGGACGGTCGGGAACGCCGTCCGGCGACGGTGGGGCGGTCAGTTGAGGAGGTTGTCAACCCCGGTGCCGGGTGGCATCTACTGGAGGACGATGAAACGATACAAGTGAAACGCTAAGTCCGTGCCGGGACGGCTGTCAATACCGACACCGAGGTGAGGTCCGTCCACGCGGTGCCGTAGACGTCGGCGATCGCTCGCTGGGGTAGGTCGACCAGTAGACGGCCCACACGCTGCCGGTGGTGAAGACGATGTGAAGCGGATCTGAAAGCGCCGCCTGTCAGCCTGAGCGCGCAGGACCTGGTTCGGGCTGCGGATGAGCGGGGATCTGATGAGTGTCACGCGGCGCCTATTGGCGTTTGTTGTCGCGGGTGTGATCGGTGTGGTGGTGGCTGCGAGCGGCTCGGGTGGGGCGGTGTCGGCGGTCCCGCCGGAGGTGCCGCCGTTGGTCGAGGTGAAATCCTTGCCGTACCCGACGAGGGACGCCTACCGGATCAAGTCGATCCAGCCGGACTTCTGGCCGGACGTGGATGAGATCGCTGGAAACAACACCGGTGGTGTCGCCATCAACCTGGTCTGGGCGCAGTGGGAGCCGCAACGGCGGCCGGCACCGTGCCAGGCGGGTGAGCAGGAGTACGACGGTTGGTGTTTTACCGTCCCGGCGGCGGTCGACGCGGAGATCCGGCGGTGGAGCGACCGCGGCCTGGTCGTGACGGCGGTGGCGTACGGCACCCCGGCCTGGGCCCGGGCTGGCAAGGTCTGTTCGCCCGCCGCCGCGGGCTTCGAAATCTTCTGTACGCCGCTCGTGGCGGCCGACTATGGCCGGTTCGTGGGCATGCTTGCCCGACGATACAACGGGTTGGGAGGCCACGGCCGGATCGCGGACGTCGTGGTGCACAACGAGGTCAACAGCAACGTGTGGTTCGACATCGGATGCGGTGCCGGTGTCGCCTGCGACACGACCCGTTGGCTGGACGAGATCGCGGCCAACTACGCCTCCGCCTACGACGCGGTCCAGAAGGAACAGCCGACCGCCAAGGTGCTGGTCTCCCTGGACCACCAGTTCGGCACCGAGCTGGATCGCCCAGCGGCAGGCGAGCCGGCCCTGTCCGGCGTGACGGTGCTGCGCGGGCTCGCCGAGCGCGTTGGAAGCCGGCGGTGGCGGGTCGCGGTCCACCCGTACGCGCGGGATCTGCGCAGCGACGTGTTCGGCCCGGACGACTACCCGTACCTCACCTACGGCAACGTCGGCTCGCTCGCGGGGTGGCTGCGCGCCACGTTCCCCGACCGGGTTGAGGCGTGGTCGGAAATCCAGCTCACCGAGAGTGGCGTCAACTCGCTGGCACCCTCGTCCCCGGCTCGGCAGGCGGCGGCTGTCTGCGACAGCTTCCGCAACGTGCTGGGTACGCCTGGCATCACCAACTACGTGTACCACCGCATGCGCGACCACCCCGACGAGGTGGCCGGCCGCCTCGCGCTTGGCCTGCGCAACGCCGACGGTACCGCCAAGCCCGCGTGGGCGACTTGGGCGCTGGCGAACCGTGCGGACCTGTCCCCACCGCGGCTGTCGTGCGGTTTCGAGGATGTGCCGTTCACCCGGTTGACGCGTGGATACCACCCGAGCCGCGGTCACTGGGCGTCGTCGCGGCGTCTGCCCGCGGGGTTCGGCGTCGAGGGCAGTTGGCGGCTGCATCGCGAGCCCGTCCGTGGCGCGGTGCCGCTGTTCGAGTGCCGGGTCGGACAGCACAACATGCTCAGCCGCGATCCGGGCTGCGAGGGGCAACACCCACTTGGCCCGGTCGGCTACGCGTACACGGTCGCGGTGGCCGGCGGTCCGCCGATCTACCGGTGCCGGGTCGGCGCCAATGGCGACCATTTCATCTCCGCCCTGGATACCTGTGAAGGCCAAATCCAGGAAGGACTTCTGGGCTACGGCCTGCCATGACGGGTCTGCTGTGCGCTACGGATCCGGAGTTGAGTCGAACGAGCGTAGGGAGAGATTGAATGCGTCTATTACGGGGGGTTCTTGCCGCCGCGTTCGTGGCGGGGGCGACGCTGGTCGGGGTGCTTGCCCAGGCGCCCGCGGCGAGCGCGGCGTGGCCACTACAACCGACGTGTGACCCGACCCCGTGGGAGATGGTGCCGAGCCCACACAGCTATCCGGTTTTCATCGCAAGGGGGCCGAAACATACCACCGTGGCTCTGGACAATCCCGTTACCTTCACGGTCCAGGATACCTTCAGCAAGGCACAGACCTTCGAAGCGAGCGTTAGCGCGGGGATCAGTCTGAGCTTTGCCATCGCTTCTTTGAACGCTGACACGGGCGTAACACATTCGCGATCGAGCTCGTTCCAGCAGGTGACGGAGCGCACGTACACCGTCCCAGCGTGGAAGACCATGGACGTCCAATATGGATTCTTCGCTTTCCGGGCCACGTATGTTCGAGACTTCCAGCCTGCCGGGTGCGACCGAGGGCTGGAGCACCTGCTCCATATGAAGAAGAGGTTCGTGGTCACCGCCCCGAGGAGCCACGGGTATAACGCCTCGTACCACGCCGGCCCGCATGGGCAGGGCCGGCCGGCGCCTCCGGAACCCGGAGCGCAGAACCCCCCCTCACCGGGTCCGCAGCCGGTGACCTCGGTGCACGGCCTGGCCGACGGCACGCTGTTGCACACGACCGATACCCGCCGGATCTACAAGATGGTCGGCGGCGCACCGGTCTGGCAGGCGACCTGCACGGACGGGATCTGCGACACGCAATCCCGGCCCACGACACAGGCCGTCATCAACGCAGGTCCGGCCGTGCCGCGCAACGGGTCCTCCGCGGTCGACCAGCGCGGCCGGGTCTACACCTTCGTCGGCGGAGCGCCGCTGCACCAGTCACACTGCTCCGGCGCCGTCCATTGTGGAACACCGCCCCGCATCTCGAACTGGTCGATCGACGCACGTGACCACATGAACGAGGTACCAGCCGACGGCAACCTCATCCAGGGCTGGGAGGCCGCCACCGGCGCCACCCCGGTGGCGGTGACGGTAGGCGGGGCACGGATCAACTTCGCCAACCCACAAGAGGTCATCGACATCGGACAAGGGGCCGACTGGGCATCGAGGGTGACCGTCGTGTCCGGGTACGCCTTCAACGGACTGGGGGAGATCCCCATCGACGGCACGCTGATTCAAGGCGCGGGTGCCGGCGGACCAACTCCGGTGGCAATGTTCGTCGCTGGCGCGCGGATCAACTTCGCAAACCCGCAGGAGGTCATCGACACCGGATACGGCACCAACTGGCAGTCCAAGGTACGGGCGATTCCCGCACGTGCCTTCAGCCAGATGCGGGCCAACGTCCCACCGGACGGCTCACTGATACAGGGCGCCGGCGCTGGCGGGCCCACCCCCGTCGCGATGATGGTTGGCGGTTCGCGGATCAACTTCGCCAACCCGCAAGAAGTGATCGACGTGGGCTACGGGGCCGACTGGGCGAAGAAGGTCCGTGCCCTGCCAACGCGGGCGTTCAACCTGATCCCGGCCGACCTTCCCGTCAACGGGACGCTGATCCAGGGCGCGGGCGCCGGCGGACCCACGCCGGTCGCGGCGATGATCGGCGGCGGCCGGGTCAACTTCGCCAATCCTCAGGAGGTCATCGACACCGGACACGGGACCGACTGGGGCTCGAAGGTCCGCGCCATCCCGGCGCGCGCGTTCAACCTGATCGGCACCCGGATAGGAGACGGGATGGTCCTACGCGCGCCGGACGCAGCGGCCGGGTCCGGGATCAACCCGAACACGGTGTTCCTCGTCGCCGGCGGGGCACGCGTGCCGATCGCCAGCGAGCAGGAGTTCCTCGCGCTCGGATACACGTGGGCGGAGGTCGCTCTCGCGCCCGCCCGGGCGGTGCTAGACCTGCCCACCAAGATCGGCGATCATGCCGTCCTGCGGGCGCCCGACGCGGCGGCCGGGTCCGGGATCAATCCGGGCACGGTGTTCCTCGTCGCCGGCGGGGCACGCGTGCCGATCGCCAGTGAGCAGGAGTTCTTCGCGATCGGGCAGGGCTGGAGCCATGTGGTGCTCACGCCCGCCCGAGTGGTGGTGGCCATGCCGACAACGATCGCCAACAACACGGTGGTGCGCTCGCCCGACGCCACCACCGCCTCAGGCATCGATCCCAGAACCGTGTTCCTCATCGTCGGCGGGGCACGCCTACCGATCGGAAGTGAGCAGGAGTTTGCGGAAATCGGGCGGCGATGGGAACAAGTCGTGTCCACGCCAGTGCGCGTAGTCGCCGCACTGCCAACCCGGATCGCCGACGGAACTCTCGTCAAGTCACCGAACAACGCCACCGTCTGGGTGATCAACGGCGGTGCCCGTTCTCCCGCGACATCGACCGGAACCGTCCAGGTCATCCCGACCCGGATGCTCAACGACATCCCCATCGCATAGGAACAGCATCGTCGAACCTCCACGTCAGGGTGTCTGCGTCCTGCCTGAGTTGGCAGCCGGAGCGAGTCATGTTTACCGGCCGGGGCTGCTGCCCGGTGATCTGAGCGCGCCGGAACCCTTGGGGGAGATCAAGGTAACCACCGGCGCGCAGAACATGCCCGGTCAGTCGTCTGTTACCGGGCTTGTGCAGCTGGCCTGGCCGGGCGTCGACTTGGTGATCGACCAGATCGAGGACGTGACGCTCGCGCCCGGCAAGAGCATGGACGTTGCTAGCAGTAGGCGCTACAGCGGTTCTGCTCTTCCGGCGGCGTCGCGTCGTAACGATCAGCGACTGACCGGAGTCGACGCCCCGTCTTCTCTCGGGTGCTCGAGGCTGTTGTAGTTGGAGTTCTGGGACGTTCTCAGCGTGCTGAAGCAAGTAGTTGTTCCCTTGGTCGAAGCTGGAATGGAGAAGGCCCCGGCGTAAGCCGGGGCCTTCCTTTGCTGGGTGGTTTATTCGGTTATGGGGGATGCCGGAACGCAGATTGGATGAGGATGAGGGTCTTGTCGCGTCCGGCTTTAGGTCGTGGGCACGACGGCGCCGATCAGCGGCTTGCAGAGTGGGTCTGGACGTTCTGTGCCCGGGTTGTCCGGACCTAGTTTGTGGGTTCGGGTGCGGTGTCGCGATGTTGTTTACTGAGTCGATGTATGCGAAGCGCTCAGTCCAGGCGCCGACCGACCCGGTTCTGACGCAGCGGCTCGTCCTGACGCCGGTCGGTCTCGATGATGTCGATGACCTG
>NZ_JBAKHX010000039.1:0-77816 GCF_036906915.1 Micromonospora sp. CPCC 206061 | reverse complement strand
TCGCTGACCAGCAACGACTCAGAACCGATCACACTCGCGTGCCTACGAACTGCGGAACTCGGGGTGCGCCGCCGGACCTCGACACGACGCCGCCCGGCCCGCAGCGATCAAGGGCATCGCCATCGATCAAGGGCAAACGCACGCGGAAAAGAGATCAAACCACGTGCGTTTGCCCTTGATCGGCGGGGAGAGGCGCGGGAGGCGCGGACGCCGCGGGAGGCGCGGGAGGCGCGGACGGCGGGAGGGGGGTGGGGGGTGTGGTTACTATGCCTAGCTCGTCGGCGCGGGTCCAGACTGGGCGGAGGGCGGCGTCCGGGTCGCGGTGGAAGGTGCTGGCGCGGAGGCGGACGAAGACGCAGTTGCCGACGCGCTCCAGGATCGCCTGCCGGCGCAGCTCGTGCGCGAACGCCTCCGCACCGTGGTAACTGTCGCCGTCGCATTCGATCGCCAGCCGCCGCCCGTCGGGCGCGGCGACCACGAAGTCGACGGTGAAGGTGCCGACGCGGTACTGCGGCACGGGTCGCAGCCCACCCTCGGTCAGCCGGCGCAGCACCGCCCGCTGGAATTCTGTCACCGGCTCGCCGGCCACCGGCTGCGCGGCCGGCGGGCGTTGGGCGTACGCGAGCAGGGCGGCGCGGGCGTCGTCGGCGTGCAGGTCGGTGAGGGTCACCGAGTGGAAGACCCACATCTGGTCGCGGGCACGGGACGCGGCGACGTTGACCCTGCGGTGGAAGTCGCGCTTGGTGAACGCGCCGATCGCACCGTCCGCGCTGGCCACCACCATCGATACGAGGACGATGTCGCGCTCGTCGCCCTGGAACGTGTACGGGTCGCCGACGCGCAGCTCACGGCGCTCCAGCTCGTCGGGGCCGATCTCTTCGCGCAGCCGGTGCAGCAGGTATGCCGCCTGCCCGCTGCCGGACAGCAGGCTGACCACGCCGAGCGAACGGCCGGTGTACGAGGGGTCGGCGACGATAGAGGCGACCCGCTTGACCAGGGCCTCGGCTTCGGCGACGTTGACCTCGCCGTACTCGGGCAGGGTCTCGCGGCGACCGTCGGGCACGTGCACCGAGACCACCGACGCGTCGAGTCCGCTTCGCGAGGCGCGCAGTGGCTGGATC
Organism: Micromonospora sp. CPCC 206061; assembly: GCF_036906915.1. Taxonomy (NCBI): domain Bacteria; kingdom Bacillati; phylum Actinomycetota; class Actinomycetes; order Micromonosporales; family Micromonosporaceae; genus Micromonospora; species Micromonospora sp. CPCC 206061. The sequence goes on along the minus strand of NZ_JBAKHX010000039.1, from coordinate 76,695 downwards.
TTGCCGTCGTAGTACGCGGCGCTGGAGAACCCGATGATGGTCGGCACGCTGCGGAAGTGCTCGGTCAGCAGGATGCGCTGCGGTGACCGCCGCACCGCGTGGTCGTACAGGCTGCTCTCGGTGTCGAAGTGCTCGGCCGACGGTACGCCCGCCGGGGTGAGGTGCGTGTTGATCAGCGCGTTGACCCGCTCGCCGGGTATGCCCACGAGCTGCGGGCCGATCTGCTGGTCGTCGCCCACCACGACGGCGCGGCGGGCCAGGCTCAGCACCGGCAGCGCGAACACGTCGGCCTGCGACGCCTCGTCGACGATTACCACATCGAAGATCGGCGGCTGGCTGTCGAGCGCTTGCCCGTCCCCATTTCGACTGGCTGCATGTGGCGCGAACTGCTCCAGCGCCCGGTCGATCGACATGATCCAGACAGGGACGGCGGTGACGGCCTCGGACATGGCGCGCTGGGCGGCCGCCTGCCAGTGGGCGGCGCTCTTGCCGGTACCCTTGCCGATTTTGCGAAGCGCGGCCGTCCAGTCGGCGAGCGCCGCCTTGCGGCGGTCGTCGAGGGTGAGCGACACCTCCAGCCAGGCCGACGACACCACCAGGTCGGAGGTGAGGCGGCGGATCTGGTCACGGGCGCGCTCCAGGCGGCGGCCGAGGTCGGCACCGTCCACATCGCCTACCACGCCGTCGAACCAGGTCTGCGCCTGCCGCCACGACCACGCCCGGAGTGCCGCCGCGCCATCTGCTGGCACCGCTCCACTGTCGATGGTCGCGGCCCACTGCGGCGCCACGGTCGCCAACTGGGCGTGCAGAGCCGCGTACCGGGTGGTGTCCGGCCGAAGCGTCCACAGTCGACGAGTTTCGGCCAGGGCGGCGTCCCACGCGACCAGATCGTTGCGTTCCCAAGCGACCGCGAGCGACTGGTGGATCGGCGACTCAGCGGCGTGGGCACGCAGCCAGCCCGTCATCTCGGTGTGCTCCGCGATCAGCCGGTCGAGCACGAACACGTTGCCGGCGGCCTCGACCTCGCCGGCCAGCTCCGCGAGACGGCGGGCGTCGGCGTCGGGCGGGCAGCGCGGGTGCGCCACGGCGAGGGTCGTGCGCAGCTCTGGCCAGCGGCGGCTCTCCCAGTCCAGCGCCTCGACCGCCACGCTCAGCAGGCGGCCGGCCCACAGCTCGGGCTCGGGCCCCGTGTCGGGGACGGGCGCGTCGAGGCGGGTGCGCCACTCGCCCCACCGGGCGGCGAGCTGCTGCCGCAACTGGTCACGTTGGACGGACGCCACCACCAGGTCGACGTCGTCGGTGGTGCGCAAGGGCTCGCCGTCGACGTGAACGTCGGCGACCAGCCGGGCCAGCTCGGCGTGCGTGAGGCGACGGATCGGCTTGCCCGCCGCGTATCGCGCACGCACCTCGCTGAGCTGGGTGAGCAGTTTGCGCGGCTGGGCGGCGTGCGGCTCTGGGACGGTTACGCGGCGGCCGGCCACGAAAGCGGTGCGACGGCCCAGCTCGGTGAGCAGTTGCTGGCACGCCGCCACGTGGTCGTCCCACACCACGCGCCAGCTCGGGTCGCGGATGAGCTGGCCGAGCCGGTCGGTCCAGCTCCCCTCCCGCCGGGTCAGCTCGTCGACGGCGCCGCGCAGGGCAGCGGCCAGCTCGTCGAGGGCGGTCGCGCCGAGCCGGCGTACCCCCTCAATGGACAGACCGCGGTCGCGCAGCGCGTCGACCACCTTGCGCGCGTCGCGCAGCGCGTCTGCGGCCGTGGCGATGTCTTCACCGGTCGGCAGCACGCCGTCTTCGGGCAGCGCGGCGAGCGCGGCCGCACGGTCGGCGGCGGGGATGCGGCGCGCCAGGTCGGCTAGCGCTGTGAACTCCGCCGCGTCGAGGGGCGGCGGGGTGCCGGGCGGCACGGCATCCGGTACCAGATTGTCGGCCTCGTGCCGGCGCAGCCACTCGCCGACCTCGCCCGCGCCGCGCCCTTCGTAGGTCGCGGCCTCGCGCTCGGCGGCGTCGAGCAGAAGCGACCTGGCCTGAGCGAAGACGGCCTGGCCGGCCTCGATGTCGGCGACCAGCCGGCGCACCCACGCGGCCTCGGCCTCCTGGTCGAGCGTCGCCGCCCGGTCGGACAGCTCGCGCGCGGCGACCTGAAGCTGCACGAGCTGGTCGGCGGAGCGTCCCAGCACGGCGAGACAAAGCGGCTGGATGTCGGCGGGCAGGCCGTCGCGGAGGACCCGCAACGGGTCCTCCTTCTGCGCGAGGACAAGGACCCGCTTGCCGTGCGCCACCAGGTGGCAGATGAGGTTGCGGATCGTGTGGGTCTTTCCCGTACCCGGCGGACCCTGCACCGCCACCGCCCGGTGCGCGGCCAGGCGGCGGGCGATCGACTCCTGGGCGTCGTTGGTGGCCATCGGCATGAGCAGCCGCTCGCCGACGCGCGTCCAGTCGGCGGGGTCGTCGTCGGGCATTCGCAGCTTGCTGGGCTCGTGCGCGAGTACGGCGGCGAGCGCGCCGACAGCCGCGTCGGGCTCGCTGGCCAGGCGGTCGCGGAGGCGTTCGAGGAAGCGGCGGACCATCCGCTGCCGGGGCCGGACAAACAGCACGCCCGTGTCGTACACGTGGCCGCCCTCGGGCGGCTCACCCAGACCTGCCCACACGGTCGCGTCGAGCCCGAGCCGGCGCAGTGCCCGGCGGGCGAAGTCGTGCCGCTCCGAAGGATCCCAGGGGTCGACGTCGACCTGGCCACCGGGCCCGCCCAGGTCGAGCAGGTCGGCCACTCGCCGCTCGTCGACATCGGCCAGGGCGTCCGCCTGAAGGCGTGCCGGACCCTGCGGCACGACCGTGACCGCGGCCGCGTCCGGGTCGTACTCGATCGCCACCGGCGTGGCCAGCAACGGGTACTCGACGCCGGCGTGCCGCAGCACCGCATGGCCCCAGACCAGCTCGACCCGCGCGGCGTCGATGTCGACGCGGTACCGCAGGTCGTAGAGCCGGTCGTGCAGGCGGCGCGCCGCCTCGGCCCGCTGGTGCGCCCGCGACCACGGCGCCCACTCCTGCTCGTGCCAGCTGGTGAACTCGGCGCGCGTGTCCTCCGGCGCGTCGTCACCGAGAGTGGGCGGCGCGGTGGCGGAGAGATCCCAGGCAAGGTGGCGCAGCAGCCCGGTCGGTATCGACGGCGGAGTCGGCGGCTCCGGGCGGCCCACGCGCAGCCAGCTACCGCCCGGCTGGCGCGGGCCGAGTGCGCACTCCTCGGACTCGGGCAGGTCGTGCTGCCAGTACGCGTCGGTGGTCGGCACGGTGCGGACCGGCTTGTCCAGCAACGCCCGCACGGCCAGCAGGTACTCGGTCAGGGCGAGCGCCCGCTGGTGGACAGCAGCTGGCGGGTCGCCGCCGGCTTCCCCGGCCGCGACCTGCTCGTCACCCTCCTCGACGGAGCCTTCCACGACGGTCATCGCCTTCGACGGTAACCCGCCGAGCCCACTACCGCAGGTCACCTCACCCGGATCGCCGGGCGATTCAGCCGATGTCGGCTAGCCGGGGCAGGATCCGCTCGGCGAGCTGCTCGGTGAACTCCACCGGATGCCGGTCGGGCATGAACTGAAGCTCGGTCACCCCCAGCTTGGCGAAGCCTGCCGCGTCGGTCAGGAAACCGTCCACATCGGCCAGTGGTGGCCGGACGATCGCGACGGTCTTTTCGATCCGGTCGTAGTCGCGCCCTTCGGCCTCGCAGTGGTCGCGCAGGATGTCGAACTTGCGCTTCACGTCGCCGACGCTCGTGCCGAAGATGTTGCAGGCGTCGGCGTACCGAGCCACCATGAGCAGCGTCTTCTTCTCGCCGCCGCCACCGACCATGATGGGCGGACGCGGCCGGGTGAGCGGCTGCGGCACGCACAGCGTCTCGGCCAGCTCGTAGTGCTTGCCGTGGAAGGGACCGTTGTCGTCGCTCCACATCTGAAGGCAAATGCGCAGCGTCTCTTCGAGCCGCTCGAAGCGTTCGCTGACCGGCACCACAGGAACGCCGAGGCCGACCTGCTCCCGCTCGTACCAGGACGCGCCGATGCCGAGCCGCGCCCTGCCGCCGGAAAGCACATCGAGGGTGGTGACGATTTTGGCGAGCAGTCCCGGATACCGGTACATGACGCCGGTGACGAGCAGGCCGAGGGTCATGCGCTCGGTCTTCGCCGCGACGTAGCCGAGGGTCGTGTAGCCCTCGAGCATCGGGTCGTCCGCGGAGGCCGTGCCCTCCATCTGGAAGTAGTGGTCCATGACCGTGAACACGGAAAAGCCCGCCTGCTCGGCGATCCGAGCCGTCTCGGCGAGCGTGGGGGCGATCTGAGTGGGGTCTTTGGGGGTCGAGTAGGTCCAGTAGTGGATTCCCAGCTTCACCCTCTCAGTCTGTCGCGCCCGGCGTCGGGCGGCCACCGCGATTGGAAGCGATCGTGTAGACAGGGCTGCATGGAGGACGCCACCCCGACGTACCTGTTGAGTCTGCCGCTGCACGCGATCACGGAGGTCTACGGCGAGGAGGGACTACGGCGGCGATTCGCTCTGGAGATCGAGCGTTTCGACGAGGCCGACCAGGTGCGGATCGAGCGTGCGCTGGAGCTGGCGTCGCGGTTGCACCGCGACCACCGCCGCGTCCGCGAGCCCTACCTCAACCACCTGCTGCGGGTCGCGACCAGGATCATCACGTACTACCGGGTGCGCGACATCGACGTCATCGTGGCCGCCCTGCTGCATGACGCCGTCGAAGACCACCCGGAGGCGCTGGCCGGCGGCGCACCCGCCGAGCCGACCCAGGCCGCTCTCGCCGTGCTGGCCCGCGACTTCGGACCGCGCGTAGCCGAGCTGGTGCGGTCGGTGACCAATCCCGAGTACGACCCGGGTCGCGACAGCGACGAGCAGTACCGCGAGCATCTGGCCGAGAGCCTCGACCGGCACCCGTGGGCGCGGGTCATCAAGGCGTCCGACTTCACCGACAACGGCGTAGGCGTCATACACACCACGGGCCCGAAGGTGCACCGGGCGGCCACCAAGTACCGGCCGCTGGTGCCCATCCTGCGCGAACTGGTCGCCCGCGCCGACACGCCGCTCGACGACGACGCAAAGCGGCACATCGCCGATCAACTCGACCTGGCGGAACGGCGATTCGCCGCCATCCTGGAAGGATGACCATGGACCTGGGCGGCGTCATCGTCGCCACCACGCTCGCGTTCACCCCCGATCCCGCGGCGCCCGGCGGCCTCGCCGTCGACTACGAACGCTTCGCGGCGCACTGCGACTGGCTGATCAGCAACGGGTGCCGCGGCGTCGGCCCCAACGGTTCGCTTGGCGAGTACTCGTCGCTCACCGACGCCGAACGCCGCAAGGTCGTGCAGGTGGCGGTCGAGGCCGTCGGCGGGCGCGGGCTCGTCGTCGCCGGGGTGCACGGGGTCGGCTGGCACCAGGCCCGACACTGGGCCGAACTCGCCAGACAGGACGGTGCGGACGGGGTACTGCTGCTGCCGCCCACCCTGTATCGGGCGTCCGAGGCGGAGGTCATCGAGCACTACACCCGCGTGGCCGAGGTCGGCCTGCCGATCATGATGTACAACAATCCGATCGACACCAAGGTCGACCTGGTGCCTTCGCTGGTGGCGAAGCTGGCCGCGATTCCGAACGTGGTCGCGATCAAGGAGTTCTCCGGCGACGTGCGGCGCGTCTATGAAATCCGGGAGCGCTGCGACATCGACGTGATCGCGGGCGCCGACGACCTGCTCTTCGAGAGCCTGGTGAACGGGGCGGTCGGCTGGTTCGCTGGATACCCGAACGCGTTCCCGGCGGAGGCGGTCGAGCTGTACGAGCTGGCACGGGCCGACCGGATCGTCGAGGCGCGCGAGCTGTACCGCCACCTCGTGCCCGCTTTCCGGTGGGACTCGCGCACCGAGTTCGTGCAGGCCATCAAGCTGAGCATCGACATCGTCGGCCGCAGCTACGGCGGCCCGACCCGCCCGCCGCGCGGCCCGCTCACGCCGGAACACGAGGCGGGAGTACGCGCCGACATGGCGGCGGCCCTCCAATACCTGACCTCCCGCTGACCCAGGCCCGCGCCGGGCGCGGACACCACCCTCCCCGCCAGCCGCGGACACCACTCTTCCCGCCAGCCGCGGGCGCCGCTCTCCCCGCCGATCAAGGGCAAACGCACGTGCTTTGATCTCTTTTCCACGTGCATTTTCCCTTGATCGATCAATATCTCCTTGATCGACGCCGTTGAGTTAAGCGATCCTCCGCCGCGTCAAGATCCTTCGCCGCGATCGGGCGGGCGCCATCGGGCGCCGGCCAACCGGACTGCCCCGCTCGGCATTTCGGAGGCCAAGGTGCCGCGGAGGTCCGGGTCGCCCGGACCAAGTCAATCTTGAGCGTTTGTTGCGGCCCTGGCGCAAGGCCGCGAGCGGTAGCGCGAATGAGCGCCGGTCCGGCGCCGTAAGGATGTACCACAACGCCGATCAAGGGCATTCTCATCGATCAAGGGCAAATGCACGTGGATCGGAGATCCAACCACGTGCATTTGCCCTTGATCGGCAGGCCCAAGCGGGGCGCGGGGCGCGGGGCGCGGCGCGCGGCGCTGGTCAGGCGCGTTCGATTAGGTGGCCTACCACGCTGGGGCCGTACAGCGCGGAGCCGGAGCCGTCGCGGCGGTCGTCGACCGGGGGCAGCTCGCGCGGGTCGCCCGTCGTGGTCGCGGCGGCCGGGCGGGGGCCGACCCACGCAAGCACCAGCTTGGCCTCGCCCTTGAGGAAGCGCTGCGCCCGTACGCCGCCCGTCGCGCGCCCCTTCGCCGGGTACAGGGCGAATGGCGTGACCTTGACGCTGGCGCCCGTCGAGGTGACCACCATCGGCTCGCCGTGCTCGGGATCGTCGGTGCGGATCGCGCCGAAGAACACCGCCTGCGCCCCGGACGCGAGGTTGACGCCGGCCATGCCGCCACCTTTGAGGCCCTGCGGCCGCACCGCCTTCGCCTCGTATCGCAGCAGCGACGAGTCGGAGCTGACGAACACCAAGGTCTCGGAGCCGTCGGTCAGCCAGGTGGCGCCGATCACCTCGTCGCCCTCGCGGAGGCTGATCACCTCGAACTCGTCGGAGCGCACCGGCCACTCCGGCGAGCACACCTTGACCACACCCTCTCGGGTGCCCAGCGCGAGGCCTGGCGAGTCGGTCTCGGACAGCGGCGCCAGGCTGATGACCTTTTCGCCGGGCTCCAGCGGCAGCAGCTCGGACGCGGACATGCCACCGCTCAGCGACACCGTGCCGGTGTGCTCCGGCAGTACCGGCAGCGGCAGCACGTCGGTCTTGAAGGCACGGCCGCGGTTGGTGACCAGCAGCACCCGGCCGCGGGCGGTGGAGTGGACGAGGGCGCGGACGCTGTCGTGCTTGACCCGGCCCTTGCGGCTGCGGCCTTCCGGTGCCTCTTCGGACTCGACGGCCGTGCGGGCGACGAGGCCGGTCGCGGAGAGGATGACCTGGCACGGGTCGTCGCCGACCTCCAGCGGCCCGGCGGGCACGGACGCGGCCAGCGTCTCTTTGAGGTCGCCGTCGATCAGCGTGGTGCGCCGCTCGGAGCCGAACTCCTTGGCTATCTTTGCCAGCTCGTCGGAGACCAGCTTCTTGAGCACCGACTCGTCGTCGAGGATCGCGGACAGCTCGGCGATCTCGCCGCGCAGCTTTTCGCCCTCGGTCTCCAGCTCCAACCGGTCGAACTTGGTGAGCCGGCGCAGTGGCGTGTCGAGGATGTAGGTGGCCTGGATCTCGGAGAGCTTGAACTGCCGCATCAGGCCGTCTTTGGCGTCCTGCGCGTTTTCGCTCGCCCGGATCAACCGGACCACCTTGTCGATGTCGAGCAGCGCGATGAGCAGGCCCTCGACCAGGTGCAGCCGCTCCTGCCGCTTGCGCCGCCGGAACGTGGTGCGGCGGGTCACCACCTCGTATCGGTGGGCGAGGAAGACCTCGAGCAGCTGCTTGAGCCCGAGCGTCTGCGGCTGCCCGTCGACCAGCACGAGGTTGTTGACGCCGAACGACTGCTCCAGCGGGGTCAGCCGGTACAGGTCGGCGAGCAGCGCCTGCGGGTTGACGCCGACCTTGCACTCGATGACGAGCCGGATGCCGTTTTCGCGGTCGGTGAGGTCTTTGACGTCGGCGATGCCCTGGAGCCGCTTGGTCTTGTTGACCTCGTCGGTGATCTTCTCGATGACCTTTTCGGCGCCGATACCGTACGGCAGCTCGGTCACCGTGATGGCCTGCCGGCCGCGGCTGCCCTCCAGCGGACCGATCTCGACCTTGCCGCGCATCCGCACCACGCCGCGCCCGGTCTCGTAAGCCTTGCGCACCTCGTCGAGGCCCAGCAGCAGGCCACCGGTTGGCAGGTCGGGGCCGGGCACGAACTGCATGAGCTTGTCGAGCGTGGCGTCGGGGTGAGTGATCAGCCAACGGGTGGCCGCGATGACCTCGCCGAGGTTGTGCGGGATCATGTTGGTGGCCATGCCGACCGCGATGCCGGACGTGCCGTTGACCAGCAGGTTGGGAAACGCCGCGGGCAGCACCTTGGGCTCTTCGAGCGAGCCGTCGTAGTTGGGCTTGAAGTCGACGGTGCCCTCGCCGAGCTCGCCGACGAGCAGCATCGCCTCGCGTGACATGCGGGCCTCGGTGTATCGCGACGCGGCCGGGCCGTCGTCTGGCGACCCGAAGTTGCCGTGCCCGTCGACGAGCGGCACGTTGAGCGAGAAGTCCTGGGCGAGTCGCACCATGGCGTCGTAGATCGCACCATCCCCGTGCGGGTGGTACTTACCCATAACGTCACCGACGACGCGCGCGGACTTGACGTAGCCGCGATCGGGACGGTGGCCCTGCTCGCTCATCGAGTACAGGATGCGGCGGTGCACCGGCTTCAACCCGTCGCGCGCGTCGGGCAACGCGCGGGAGTGGATGACCGAGAAGGCGTACTCCAGGTAGGAGTCTTCGACCTCGCGCACCAGCGGGTTGTCGTGGACGTGCGCGCCCGCCTGGTCGAATGCGGCCAGGTCGGCCTTCGGCTGCGAGCCCTTGCGGCGTGCCATCTACCGTGCGCTCCTCACGCGTCGATCATCTCTTCGTCGACCCGACTGGACGAGTCGATCAGCCACGAGCGGCGCGGCGGGACAGCGTCGCCCATGAGCAGTTCGAGCACGCGCTCGGCGGCGTCGACGTCGTCGAGGGTGATGCGGCGTACCGAGCGCGTGGCCGGGTTCATCGTGGTGTCCCACAGCTCGTCGGCGTTCATCTCGCCGAGACCCTTGAACCGCGGGATCGGGGTGACGATCTGCTTGCCGGCCTTTTCCAGACGCGCGACGGTGCTCAGCATCTCGTTTTGCGTGTAGGTGTAGATGGTGCGCGGGTCGCGGCCCTTGGTGACGATCTTGTGGAGGGGCGGCATGGCGGCGTAGAGCCGGCCGGCCTCGATGACCGGGCGCATGTACTTGGCGAAGAGCGTGATGAGCAGCGTGCGGATATGCGAGCCGTCGACGTCGGCGTCGGCCATGATGAGCACCCGGCCGTAGCGCATCGAGCCGATGTCGAAGGTGCGGCCGGAGCCGGCGCCGAGCACCTGCACGATCGCGGAGCACTCGACGTTGTCGAGCACCTGCTGCATGGTCGCCTTCTGGACGTTCAGAATCTTGCCGCGGATCGGCAGCATGGCCTGGTACTCGGAAGACCTCGCCAGGCGCGCGGTGCCGAGCGCGCTGTCGCCCTCGACGATGAAGAGCTCGCTGCGCTCGACGCCAGTCGAGCGGCAGTCGACCAGCTTGGCCGGCATGGCCGCGCCTTCGAGCGCGGTCTTGCGCCGGGCGGCGTCTTTCTGCTGCTTCTGGGTGAGGCGTACCCGGCCCGCCTCGACGATCTTCTGTAGGACCGTGCGCGCCTCGGTCTTGGTCTTGCGCCCGTCGACCCACGCCTTGATGTGCTGCTCGACCACCGACTGGATGACCTTGGTGATGCCGGCGGTGGACAGCTCGTCCTTGGTCTGCGAGGTGAACTGCGGCTCGGGGATGCGCACGTGGATGACGGCGGTCATGCCTTCGAGCACGTCGTCGAGGACCGGCGCGTCTTCCTTCGGGCGGAGCAGGCCGCGGGTGTTGCGGATGGCCTCGACCAGCGCCCGCACGACCGCACGGTCGAAGCCCTTACGGTGGGTGCCGCCATGCACGTTGCGGATCGTGTTGGTGAAGCACTCCACGGTGCGCTCGTAGCCGGTGCCCCAGCGGAGCGCGACCTCGACCTCGGCCCGACGCTCCACGTTGGACTGCATGACGCCGTTTTCGTCGGCGGCGTTTTCCCGGTAGGTGCCGCTGCCGTTGATCACCAACGTGCCGCAGACCGCGCGGTCGCCCGCCGGCGCAAGGAAGTCGACCATGTCGACCAGGCCGTTGGGGGCCACGAACGACTCTTCGCCCTCGGGGTGGCGCAGCACATAGGTGACACCCGGCACGAGGAACGCGGTGTTGCGCAGCTTGGCGCGGACCGCGTCAAGGTCGAGGGCGGCGCTCTTCTCGAAGTACCGCGCGTCGTGCCAGTAGCGGATGGAGGTGCCGGTGGACTCGCTGGCCCGCATCTTGCGGACCACCTGGAGGCCGGCCTCGGGCACGCCACGCTGAAAGGTCATCTGGTGCACCTTGCCGGCGCGCCGCACGGTGACGTCGAAGCGGCTGGACAGCGCGTTGACCGCCGAGGCGCCCACGCCATGCAGGCCACCGGAGGTCTTGTATCCCGAACCGCCGAACTTGCCGCCGGCATGCAGCCGGGTCAGCACGAGCTCCACGCCGGAGAGGCCCGACTTGGCGTGCACGTCGGTGGGGATGCCGCGGCCGTCGTCGTCGACCTGCACGGAGCCGTCGTCGTGCAGGGTCACCTCGATGCGGGTGGCGTGGCCCGCGACACCTTCGTCGGTCGAGTTGTCGACGATCTCGTTGAGGAGGTGGTTGACGCCGCGGCTGTCGGTGGACCCGATGTACATACCGGGTCGCTTGCGAACGGCGTCGAGCCCCTCCAGATGGGTGAGGTCATCGGCGCCGTACACGGTGTCGGGCTGCGCAGTCACGGCGACAGCGTAGCGGCGCAGCCCGACAATCCCGTGTAACGCCCCTTACAGACCGCGAGCCGTGGTGGGTACGGGCACCTTCGACCAGTCGGTGTCGGAGGCCAGATAGAAGCCCGGGTACGCCGGCTGGTTGTACGCGGTCTGCTGCCGCGCCGTCTCCGCCCGGTACTGCGGATCGTGCATGAGCGTGTACATCTTGTGGCCGGTCACCTCGGTGCTGAGGTAGATCCGCACGGCGCTGCTGTCCTCGGTACGCAGGAGCAACTCCTCGCGCCAGTCACCGAAAACGTCCGCGACCAGGCTCGGGTTGCCCTTGGTGTGGTTGTTGGTGTACGTCCCGGTGGCCGTGAGCACGGTGCCGCGCCGCCAGTCCTGGATCTTCGGCAGGGTGTCCGTCGTGCCGAAGGCGCCGGTGACGATCTGGGTGGTCAGGTCGGCCGCCCAGCGGATGCTCATGTTGGTGCCGGGCGTGGTGTTGGCGAGCAGGTCGCCGTCGGCCGAGAAAAGCCCGATCCCGAGGTCGGCGGCGTTCGGCGGCATGGCGGGCCAGGCCTCCAGGCCGGGCACGTCCGGCAGTACGTCGCCGATCATGCCGCGCCCGGTGTCGCGGCCGGTGTAGTCGCCGAAGATGACCTCGCCGGTGGCGGCGTCGCGCATGGCGTGGCCGTACGGCGCCCAGGTCCCGCCCTCGTGCACGCCATAGATTTCCAGGCCGGGACGGTTCGGGTCGATGTCGGTGACGTGGATGGCGTCACCGTGGCCGAGCCGAGCCTGTTGGCCCGGCGTGGCGCTGCCTGGCGGCATCTCGGCGAACGAGCTGTACAGCAGGCTGCCGTCGTGGTCGATGGTCGCCGCGCCGTACACGACCTCGTGCTTTCCGTCGGCGTCCACGTCGGCCACGCTCAGCGAGTGGTACCCCTGCGTGGTGATCTTCGCGTACTCCGGGTTGGTGCCGTCCCGCCCGTGTGGACTGTCGTTGAACGGGTTCGTCATCGGCGTCCAGCCGCTGTCGACGTACCACTGCTCGCGTAGCCGCTCGCCGTCCCACCGGTACGCGACCAGGGTGGTGCGGGTGTAGTAGCCGCGCGCGAAGATCGCCGACGGGTGCTTGCCGTCCAGGTATCCGACGCCGGCCAGGAACCGGTCGACCCGGTTGCCCGGCTCGATGCGCGCCATCGCGTAGTCGCCCCACATGAGCCCGTCGTCAGACCGGCCCGGCTTGTACCGGATCGTCTGAAGTTCGCGGCCCGTGGCGCCCTGGAACACCGTCAGGTACTCCGGCCCCGTGATGATGAAGCCCTGGAAGTTCCGCAGGGCGTTTCGGGTGCTGCGGCTCGGCGCGTACACGTCGATGAAGTAGTTGGCGAGCGCCTCCGCGTCGGCGCGCGAGAGCGGGTACTGGTACTGCGGCGTGGTGCCGAACGCCTGCTCCAGCGTCGCGGGCCAGCGCCCGGCCACGACCTCGGGATGCTCGTGCCAGCCGAGGAACATGTCGACGACGTGCTGGTAGTAGTCGGCGGCGCTCATGCGGTAGTCGTCCTTGTGCGTGTACCCGGCGCGGATGTCCGCCCCCGGCATCGTGATGTACCGCTCGGAGACCACGTTGCCGGCCCGGTTGTACCGGATGACCTTGGTGCCGGGCGCGGTCTTGAACATCATCTCGGAGCGGCCGTCGCCGTCGAAGTCGTACACGAGGAACTGCACGTAGTGCGCGCCGGCCCGGACGTTGACGCCGAGGTCGATACGGTTGAGAAGCGTGCCGTCGAGCCGGTACGTGTCGATGTAGACGTTGCCGGTGTACCCGACCTGCGACACGTCCTTGGAGTTCGAGGGGTCCCACTTGACCACGTACTCGTACTGCCCGTCGCCGTCGACGTCGCCGACGCTGATGTCGTTGGCCGCGTACGTGTACGCCTCGCCGGCCGGGGTGACCCCGTCGGCAGGCTTGCGAAGCGGCAGGTCGTAGTAGCCGTTGGCCCAGGCCGTGACGGCCGCGCTGCGGTCACCCTCACGCCCCTTCACGACTGGCGCGACCCGGTAGCGCGCGCCGGGCTCGGCCGCGCGGTCGACGTAGTTCGTGCTGTCGGTGACGGTCGCTATGCGCTTTCCGTTCCGGTACACGTTGAACGCGGGTCCGGCCATGCCGGTCGCGGTGTGGCCGGTGACCTCGGAGCCGAGCAGCCGCCAGCTGAGAAAGACGCCCTCTGTGGTGGCCGCGGCGACCAGGCCGCGGTCGAGTTCTTCGAGCTGCACGGGATGGTGGCGTCCGCCCGACGGCGCGGCGGCGGCCGCGCCGGGAAGGCCGAGGACTAATGCGATAAGAGCGGAAATGGTCAGTATGGCGCGAGGATTCATGCCCAAGCTCCTCAGCATTCGCGAGGATGAAACGATACAATTACGCGAAGGCTATGGATGTCTCAGGCGCCTGTCAAGGCGTCCAGACCCGCGCTATCTGCTCCGCGGCCGCGATCGCCTGCACCCGCCCCGCACGTGCGGCTGGCGCCCGCCGCGCCGGGTCGAGCACGTTGCGGCCGATCGCCCGGCGCGCGGCCCGATCCGGCGTGACCACGGCGACCCGCGCGGTGCGGCGCAACGCCGCCACCTGGTCGGACAGGCGCGCGATCCGGCCGCCGCCGCGCGCGATCGGCGCGATCACCACGACCTGGTCGAATCCGGGACCGGCGCCGCCTGGACTGAGCGACGCGCCGGGCGGCGCGTGGGAAGGCGGCGCCTTCGATGCCTCGGGGTCCGCGCGAACGTAGAGAGCGCCAGCCAGCACAGCATCCGTGACAACGTCGGCGTTCGCCGCCGACCGCATCCCGCCGTCGATGAATCGGCGCTCGCCAATGGGTACCGGAGCCCACACGCCAGGCACCGCGCAGCTTGCCGCGACCGCCTCGACCAGGCTCACTCCCCCGTCGCGGTCGAACACCACGAACTCGCCGGTGTCGGCGTCGACCGCCGTGACCAGCAGCCGCCGGTCGGGCCAGGTGTGCGCGGGCAGGCGGCTCGCGATCACCGCGATCCGCTCGGCCGCCGGTCCGGTGGGCGCGGCCAGTGCCATCCGACCCAGCCGCCGTCGAAAGGCCAGCTCGTCCCGGGCGCCGAGCATGGCGAACCCGCCCGCGACAAGCGTGCGGAGGCCGATCCGGGCGGCGATCTCCGCGCCAGGTCCGCCAAGCTGGCGCGAGTACAGCTCTTCCAGCGGCACGCCGGACGTGACCTGCGCCGCCACTACCGAACCCGCCGAGGTGCCGACGAACACGTCGGCGTCGAGCAGGTCGACGCCGGCGTCGGCGAGCCCGGCGAGCACCCCGAGCTCCCACGCGACGCCGGTAACCCCGCCCCCACCAAGCACGAGCGCCCTCACGCCGCCACCTTACGTTGGCCCCGTTCCGCTTTCGCCCGTCGATCAAGGACAGATGCACGTGCTTTGATCTCTTTCCGCCCGCATTCGCCCTTGATCGATGCGATCCTCCTTGATCGATGTCTGGCGGGGAGCGCTCTAGACGCTCTTGACAACCGCCTCTCGGAGCGATGAAGTGGGAGCGCTTCCAGATCTGTTGCCTTCGATATCCAGGAGATCGAATGAAGCGCTTCACCGCCGTCCTCGCGGCCGCCACGCTCACGGTCGGGCTCGTGGTGGCGGCAGCGCCGCCAGCGCAGGCCGGCACGCCCCACGTTCTCGGGCGGGCCCACACCGCCGGTCGCGTCGAGGTCAACGGCGGCGCCGTCCAGTACAGCTGGCCCGGCGTCTACTTCGAGGGCCGCTTCCGCGGCACCGGGGTCGGCGTCGTGCTGAACGACACCGACAACGACTACGAGGTGCAGATCGACGGCGCGACCGTCGACACGCTCGTGAAGCCCGGCCAGATCACGCACTGGGTCACCGGGCTGCGGCGGGGTGTCCACACGGTCCGGCTCGTCAAGCGCACCGAGAGCCAGTGGATGGTCAGCGAGTTCGGCGGCTTCGTCGCCGCGCCCGGCGGCGCGATCCTCGGCAAGCCGGCGGCGCGCGGCAGGCAGATCGAGTTCATCGGCGACTCCAACACGGTCGGCTACGGCAATATGTCGACGACCCGCGAGTGCACAGGCGACGAGGTCGCCCGCACCACCAACGCCAACCTCAGCTTCGGCGCGATCACCGCCCAGCGCCTGGGCGCCGACTATCAGATCAACGCGTTCTCGGGCCTCGGCATGGTGCGCAACTACAACGGCCACACGCCCGGCACCGACTACCGCACGTACTACGACCGGGCACTGCTGAGCGTCGACGGCGACGTCTGGAACAAGCCGCGCACATGGCGGCCGCAGCTCGTGGTCGTGGGGCTGGGTCTCAACGACTTCTCCACCGCCGTCAACCCGGGCGAGGCGTGGACGCCGGAAAGCCTGGTCGCCGCCTACCGCACCGCGTACCAGGGCTTCCTGGACAAGCTCCGCACACGGTACGGCCGGCACACCATCATCGTGGTGAGCTCGACGTACCTGTGGAACACCACCGCGTTCGCGGACGCCGCGCAGCAGGTGGTCACCGACCGCAACGCGCAGGGCGACGACCGGGTCCGCTACTGGTACTACGAGGACACCGGCCTCGACCACCTCGGCTGCCACTGGCACCCGTCCCTGCACGACCACCAGCTCATCGCCGACCGCCTCGACGACTTCATCGGGACCCTTCCGCTGCGCTGGTAGCGGCGTCGCGGTGCGCCTGGAGGGTCTCGTCGGCGAAACGGTCCGATGCGTACTCCCCGGCGATGGAACGACCGCGCTGGCCGCGGTGTCTCGCCTCGGCGGGCGCCGCGAGCAGCGCGGCCAGGCCAGCCGCGAAGGGCGCGGGCGCCGGGTCGGTGAGGCACATGGCTCCGCGAGCGGGTGGCTGGCGTGCAGCAGCCGGTCGGTCATCACGATGGGGAGCACCACCGCCGCCTCTGGCGCGATGCCGTGCCGGGCGCGGAACTCGGCACCGGTCATGGCGGCCGGCGGGAGGTTCGCCGGGGTGGCGATGACCCGTATCCGGTCGGCGAAAGCCGCCATCCGGCAGCGGCGCAGCGCACCCGCGGTCGGCGCGACGATGACGTGCGCCGCGTCGAAGACGCGGGCGTTGGCCTCCTCGACGGCGTCGTACTTGTCGAGGAGCCGCCCTGTCGGCCCGCTCCGCAAATGCCGCCCGTACAGGGCGGTGCCGGCGCGGACGATAGGCGTCGGGACGTAGACGATAGGCGTCGGGATGTAGTAGTGCTCGGCGTACCCGTGCATGTCGGTGTGGTAGGTGTACACCGCCGGAACGCCGAGCTGCCGCGCCATGGTCAGCCCCGCGGCGCCGAGCGGGCCGGGAGTGTGCACGTGCGCGACATCCGGCCGCCAGGCTCGCACCCGGTCGCGCATCGCGCGGATCGGCATCAGCGCGAACCGGAAGTCGCCCATCCCCGTCGGCAGCGACGGCACCGAGATGACGCTCCTCTCCACTGAAGCTTTCCACAGTGGACCGGTCGTCACCACGACGGTTTCGTGGCCGCGCCGGGCGAGTGCGCCGGTGAGCAGCCGGATGGACGCCGCGATGCCGTTGACGCCCAGAAAGGAAGCGTCAGTGAAGTGTGCGATCCTGGTCAACGCCGTCGCATCCCTCGACTTCGAAGACTAACGATGAAGGTACCCGGAAAGGCGCCATTGTGGGTGGCGGGCGCCACCCCGGCCGCCGGCTGGTATCACGCTGGCTTCCTGGTCGGGGGTGTCCGCGGTATTGGCAGCGGTATCGGCAGCGGTATTGGCAGCGGTATTGGCAGCACTGTGGACGGTCGTGCTGGGTCGCGCCGCGCTGGCGGTACAGCTGGAAAAGCGCGCGATCCGTGCGCTTGCGACGGCGCTTGCGGCCGGCGTGTCGTTCGTGGCCCTCTTGGCGCTCGAGGCGCATCGCGCTGTCCTGCCGCAATCATGGCCTGACCCAGTCACGGACCGTTATGTGAGCGGGAGTCACGTTACGCAAGGGCTTATTCTTAGCCCTTGACGAAGGGTCATCGCAATCTTAGGCTACCGATCACTTAACCGGCTGGAAATTTAGTTGACATCCCCCCATCCAGCCTCAGGGCCAACGCGACGCCGTCGCATCCAAAGGCCGGGTTCGTGATAGGAGGCATAGCGCGATGACGATCGACAGAGCACGAGTGACGCGCCGGGGTTTTCTCGGCCTCGGTGCGGCGGCGGGCATCATCACGCTGACCGCGTGCGGTTCGGACAGCGACGACAGCGGCTCGAGCAACGGCGGCGGCAAGCTGGTCATGACGGTCTGGGGCGGCGAGCCTGACAAGACCGCTTACCAGAAGCGCATCGACCTGCTGGTCAAGAAGTACCCCGAGATCTCGATAACGCTGCAGCTCATCCCCGGCGAGACGTATGAGCAGAAGGTGCAGACGATGATCGCGGGCGGCTCCGGCCCGGACATCATGCAGGTCGCCGAGAACGTCAACGTCTACTCCAGCAAGAACCAGCTCCAGCCGCTCGACGACCTGGCCAAGGGCGCGGGCATCGACCTCGAGCAGCAGTTCGGGCCGATCGGCTCGCTGTACTCGTACAAGGACAAGGTCTACGCGGTCCCGGACCGGTCCGGTGCGATGATCACCTACTACAACAAGACAATGTTCGCGGCGGCCAACCTGGACGCGCCCACAGCCGACTGGACTTGGGAGCAGACGCTCGCGGCGTTCAAGGCACTCACCGTGCCGGGCAAGCAATGGGGGTACGCCGGCGCCGAGTGGTGGGCCGCGTGGTGGGGCTTCGTGTACCAGAACGGCGGCAAGATCATTGATGACAGCGGCAAGCCAGCCGCGAACAGCGACCCGGTCGTCGAGGCGCTGCAGTGGGCCGGCGACCTGGTGAACAAGCACGGCGTGGTGCCGACGAAGAAGCAGTACGCCGACTTCGGTGCCGACGTCAACGGCGACGCCGCGTTCGCACAGGGCAAGATCGCGGTCAGCACCACCGGCTTCTGGGCGATCAGCGGGCTGCTCAAGAGCAACATCGAGTGGGGCATCGCGCCGTTCTGGCGGGGCAAGCAGCAGGCGGTGACCGCCTTCGGCAGCGGGCTCGCGATCTCCCGCACGTCGAAGAACCCGAACGCGGCCATCAAGGCGATCGAGTTCCTGAGCTCGCCGGACGCGCAGAAGGTCATCATCGAGACCGGCCAGGACGTGCCGGCGAACCTCGAGGTGCAGAAGGGCGACGCGTTCCTCAAGCCGACGTGGATGACGAAGCCGGTCGCCATGAATGTCTTCGGCGAGTCGAGCGCGTTCGTTTATCGCGCGCCGTTCATCCCGGAGTGGAACGAGATGCAGAAGGCGTTCGAGAACGGGCTGGCCAACTTCTGGCTCGGCAAGGAAGATGCCCGGACCGCGCTGACCGCGGTCCAGAAGCGGCTAGAGACCATCGTCAAGCCTGCGGGGTAACGATGACCGACCTAACTGGCGCTCGCTACGCTCGCGCGGGTCATGCGCCCCCTATGCCGCCTTGTAGCCGCCAGTCGCTACGGTCGCTACGCTCCCTCCGCTTGGTGGCGGCTGCAGGCGGCGGCGCATGACCGACCTAACTGGCGCTCGCTACGCTCGCGCGGGTCATGCGCCCCCTATGCCGCCTTGTAGCCGCCAGTCGCTACGGTCGCTACGCTCCCTCCGCTTGGTGGCGGCTGCAGGCGGCGGCGCATGACCGACCTCGCGGAGGCGGCACCGGCGCGCGCCGGTGCCGCCCCGGGGCGGACTCTTACGCGTCCGGCGGGCCTGCGTAGCCGCCGGCGCAAGGAGGCGCTCTGGTTCTACCTCTTCGCCTCGCCGTGGATCATCGGCTTCCTGGTGTTCCTGCTCGGGCCCATGGTCACGTCGATCTACCTGTCGCTGACCGACTGGGACTCGTTCACCACGCCCAACTTCGTGGGGCTGGACAACTACCGCCAGCTGCTGACCGAGGACCCGGTCTTCTGGACGGCCCTCAAGAACACCATCTACTACTCGGCCGTCTCGGTGCCGCTCGGCCTGCTGCTCGGCCTCTGGCTCGCCAACCTGCTCAACAAGCAGGTCCGGGCGCGCAAGCTGTTCCGTACCCTCATCTACCTGCCGACGCTGGTGCCGCTGGTGGCAGCGGCGATGGTCTTCAAGATGGTGCTCATGCCGTCAGGGGCGCTCAACGACCTGCTCGGCGTCTTCGGCATCCCCGGTCCGACGTGGCTGCTGGACCCGACCTGGGTGAAGCCATCGCTGATCCTGCTGTCGGTCTGGGGCGTCGGCAGCGCGACCGTCCTGCTGCTCGCCGCCATGAAGGGCATCCCCAAGGAGCTGTACGAAGCGGCCGAGGTGGACGGCGCCAGCTCGATGCGGCAGTTCTGGAGCATCACCGTCCCGCAGCTCACGCCGATCATCTTCTTCAACCTCGTGATGGGCATCATCGGCGCGTTCCAGGTCTTCTCCCAGGTGTACGTGCTGACCCGGGGCGCCACTCAAGCGCCGGAAGACGCGAGCGTGATGATGGTGCCGTTCCTCTTCGACCAGGCGTTCTCCTTCTACCACATGGGGTACGCCTCGGCGATCTCGTGGCTGCTGTTCCTGGTGATCCTCGGCTTCACCCTCATCGCCTTCCGGACCGCGCGCAAGTGGGTCTTCTACGAGACGGAGGTGAAGTGATGGCGATCATCACGAGCGCACCCCCGCAACCCGCCGCGGAGCGGCGGGAGCAGCGGCCCGGTAAGAACACGCGCACCCCCCGGGCCTTCCGGGCCACACCCTTCACGTACGCGACGCTGATGATCGTGTCGGCGCTGCTCTCCGTGCCGCTGGTGCTCGTCGTGTCCATCGCGCTGTCGTCGGACCAGACGGTAAACGCGAACACGTTCAGCATCATCCCGCGCGAGTTTCACTGGGATAACTTCACCCGGGTCTTCGACACCAGCTTGCCGATGGGCCGCTTCCTGCTGAACTCCGTGATCATCTCGGTCTTCGCGGTGATCGGGCAGATGCTGTCCAGCGGGCTGATCGGCTACGCCTTCGCGCGCCTGCGCGCACCGGGAAAGAACGTGCTCTTTATGGTGGTCATCGCGACGATGATGATCCCGACGCAGATCACCATGATCCCGCAGTTCATCCTGTTCAAGGAGCTCGGCTGGATCAACACGTTCCTGCCGCTGATCATCCCGAACTTCTTCTCGAACGGGTTCAACGTCTTCCTGGTGCGGCAGTTCGTGTCTCGGCTGCCGCGGGAGATCGACGAAGCGGCCATGATCGACGGGCTCGGCTTCTTCGGCGTCTACCGCCGGATCATGCTGCCGATGCTGATGCCGGCGCTCATCGCGATCGGCATCTTCACCCTGACGTACACGTGGGGTGATTTCATGGGTCCGCTGATCTACTTGAACGACGAGTCGAAGATGCCGCTGGCCCTCGGCATCCAGTACATCAGCAGCACATCGGCGGCGATGCAGGCGCCACCATGGAACCTGGTGATGGTGGGTTCGATCCTGCTCACGCTGCCCATGATCGTCGTGTACTACCTGGGCCAGCGGTACCTGTACGAGATGGACATCAGCGGTGGAAGCGCGGGGGTCAAGTGAGCGTTCAGACCATTGTCAGGAGCGGCGTCGAACTCGACGCCCGCGGCATCAGGATCGGCGGCCAGCCCAAGCTGCTGCTCTGCGCCTCGTTGTTCTACTTCCGCCTGCCGCGCGAGGAGTGGGTTGCGCGGCTGGCGCAGGTGCGGGCGTCCGGCTACACGTGCGTCGACGTGTATCTGCCATGGAACTTTCACGAGACGGCGCCCGGCGAGTGGTCGTTCGAGGGCCGGCGGGACGTCGCCACATTCCTGGATCTGGCGCACGCCGCCGGGTTGTACGTCATCGCGCGGCCCGGCCCGTACATCTGCTCCGAATGGGACGGTGGCGCGCTGCCGGCCTGGCTTGGCCTCGACCCGCAGCTACGGGTGCGGCAGAGCGAGCCGCGATACCTCGCCCAGGTGCGCGCCTGGTACGACCAGGTGCTCCCGCTGATCGCCGAACGGCAGTACGCCAATGGCGGCCCGGTCATCATGGTGCAGCTCGAAAACGAGCTGGACTTCTTCGACTGCGCCGACCGCACGGGGTACATCACCGCGCTGCGCGACCAGTCGGTCGGCTACGGCATCACCGTGCCGATGATCGCGTGTGCGGGGCAGGGCGACCTGACCGGGGCCACCGGTGACGTGGCCGGTGTCGTACCGGCCTGCAACTTCTACCCGGACGACGACTCGCCGCACATCGAGGGCGAGGTGCGACGGTACGCGGGGCTGCTCGCCGACCGCGGGCTGCCGCTGCTGGTCACCGAGACCAACCGGCGGCACCGCACGCTGCGGCGGCTGCTGGCCAGCGGCGCGTCACTGATCGCGCCGTACCTCCAGTCGTCCGGCTGGAACTTCGGGTACACGCCGTCGAGCGGCAACTGGGGCGCGCCGGGCAACCTGATGAGCCACGGGTACGACTTCGGCGGATACGTCTCGTCGACCGGTGTCGAGCGGCCGGAGTTCGTCGAGGCACAGGTGCTGGCGCGGGTCATCGACGCTCTCGGTCCCCGGCTGGCACTCGCCACGTCGGGCGTGCCGCGCCTCGATGTCACGGCCGACTTCCCGACCAGCACCTCGCTGGCGGCGCTGGACCTCGACGGCGGCGGGCAGCTGCTTGCCCTGCCCAACCTGGGCACCGAGTCCGGCACGGCAACGCTGGACGGGGTGACGATCGACGTGCCCGATGACGCGTGCCCGCTGGTCCTGCTCGATGTCCCGCTGCAACAGTGGGGCGCCGACCTGACGCTGTCCATGGCCTCCGCCGACCTCGTGGCGGTGGCCACCGAAGGCGGCCGCCTGGCGCTGGCGTTCTCCTCCACGGTGCCGGTGACGGTCGTCCTAGATGGACTCCCGCCGCTCGTCATTCCAGTGGGGACCGTCATCGAGGTGCCCGGCACAGCCGTCACGCTTGTGGTGCTGCCGCCGGCCGACGCGGCCCGGCTCACCGCGCTGCACGCCGACGGCGTCACCGACCTGGCTCCCGCACAGGGCGTGGGTCACCGCACCACCGCCACCGACGTGCTGTCGGGACAGCGGCGCTCCGGCGCGCCAGCGGGCTCGGCTGGTCCGGTGCACGAGCTGCCGCCAACGCTGGAGGCGCTGGGTGTCTACCGTGGACGCGGCACCTACACCACGACCGCCGACCTGACGGGGGTCGACGAGTTGCTCATCGTCGGCGCCGCCGACATGGTAGATCTGTCGATCGCGGGCCAGGCCAGGCCGACGATCGCCGGCTTCGGCGCCACCGAGCGGATCGACGTGCGCGACGTGTCGGGTACCGCCGACGTGCGGGCCACGGTCGAGATCTGGGGACACGCCAACTTCGACGATGACCGCCTGCCCGCGCTGAGGCTCGGCGGCCTGCGCGGTCTCGGCACCGTTTGGACGGTCGAGGCGGTGCGTGACCTGTCCGCCCTGTGGACCGTGAGCGGCGACGAGCAGTGGGCCGGCCAGCCCGCACCGACGCGCACGCTTGGCGGCTGGAGCAGCACCCGGGTGGGGCTTCCCACTACGTACACCCGAGTGATCCCTGGTGTTGGTGACTCGGCCCTGCACCTGGTCGGCTTGGCCGAGCCGGCGCGGGTCGCGGTCGACGGCGGCGAAGCGGTGACCGTCCACCCCGAAAACCCCTGGCTGCTGCTGCCGGCGGGCACCGATCGCGTGTCGGTGACGATGCCGCACAACCCCAGCGGTCCGGGCGTCCAGGCGGAACTGCTCGCCCTGCGGCCGGTGACCGGCTGGTCGTGCACGGTCGAGGACGACGCGGCGCTGACGGAATACGCCACGGCCGCTGGTTCGACGGGGACGCCGGTCGAGTTGCCGCTCGCCCTCGCGGCGGGCGCGGAAGCCTGGCTCGACGTCGACCTGCCACCGTCCACTGTGGGCTGGGTCATCCGGCTGGAGGGCGAGCAGGTACGGGCAACCGGCTGGGCCGCGGGCGAGTGCGTCGGGCGGGTGTGGCTCGACGACCCGCAGCGGCCGCGGTTCTCCGGCGGCGACGCCGAGATCCTTTGGGTGCCGGGCGCCTGGGCTGCCGCCGGCACCCGGCTGACCCTGCTGCTGCGCGGCACGGCCGGCCCGGTGGCGCCCGCGCTGCGCGCCATCCACCTGGAACCGAGCCTGTGAGCGCCGGTCACGGCCCAACGCTGTGAGCCTCGGTCACGGCCGCAATGCCGTGACCGAGGCCAGCTTCAGCCGTCGCTGCTCGTGCGGTAGATCACGCTGCCGCAGTCGTACGGCGTGCCGTACGTCCCGTTCTGCGAGCAGATCTGGATGCCGACTCGCTCGCCGGGAAGGACGTTTCCGAACGGGTCCCAGACCATGAACTCGTCGAAGCCCCGCCCGTTGTACTTGGGACCGTGCTTCACGCCCTTGTGCCACGCGTACGCGGCCACGCCGTCGCCGTCGGCACAGGTGTCCCGGATCGAGACGTAGTCGTCGTTCTTCGCCGGGTTGCTCAGGTCACCCTCGCCGTAGTCCACGAAGTAGACGTAGCCAGCGGGATCGTCGTCGTCCGGGCAGTTGCTCGGGGTGGCGCTGGTTGTGTAGAAGCTGTCGTCGACGGCCAGTGCCGGGGCACCGGTCGCGCCGATCATTGCCGCCACAGCCGCGAGCACCGTAAGAACTCTACGAAGCTTGATCATGGCCGCAGACGATAGATGATCACGCTCTCGTCCGGCCACTCCCCCGCCATCGCACCGCCGACGTGGATCGCTAGGGCGGGTTGACGCCCGCCGGCGACGCGGGCTCGTTGATGCGGGTACGGTCGTCGAAGATGACCGGGGTCCGGTCCTGCGTCTGGTTCAGCGCCCACAGCCCGATCAGGTCGGCCACAGCGAAGACGATCGCGATCAGCACGGCGAGGATGTGGCGGCGCCGGCGCTCCCACCGCCGCCACCGCGCGTGCGCAGGCCCCTACGCGGGTGGCGCCGCGTCGGCCTGCGCGGCGAGCGCGTCCAGCGTCTCCCGCAACCGCTCCTCGGTACTGCCGGTTGTCATCGCCTTTCCTCCAGCACGCGCGTGAGGGCAGCCATCCCGCGCGAGGTGTGTGACTTCACGGCGCCGCAGGAAATGCCCATCGCGGCGGCGATTTCGGCTTCCCGCAGGCCCAACCAGTGTCGCAGGACGAGCGCCTCCCGCTGCCGGGTGGGCAGTTCCTTGAGCGCCGCGACCAGCGCGCGCTGGTCGTCGTCGAGCGGCACCGGCGCCTCCACCCGGAGGAGCCGGTGCTGTCCCGGCGCGACTTCGAACGCCAACGCTGCGACCGCCGCGACGAAAACCCCCGACACCCGCTGCTGCTAACCCAACGCACCCCGCCCCGTCACCCCGCCCCGTCACCCGCCCGTCGCCCGCCCCGGCACCCCGCCCCGGCACCCCGCTCGGTCGCCCGCCCCGGCACCCCGCTCGGTCGCCCGCCCCGGCACCCCGCTCGGTCGCCCGCCCCGGCACCCCGCTCGGTCGCCCGCGCCGGCACCCCGCTCGTCGATCAAGGGCAAACGCACGTGGTTCGATCTCTTTTCCACGTGCGTTTGCCCTTGATCGATGCAGATCTCCTTGATCGACGCCGTTGAGTTGGGCGGTTCGGCGTCGCGTCACGGGTCCATCGCCGCAGTCGGGCGGGCGCCCGATCCCCCGACCGGATTGCACCGTTCCGCGCTGCCGCCGCTCGGCCATGCCGCACCGCGAACGTGGTCGCCACCCAGCAGCGCGGAGGACGCGCGCCGGCGCGTGGCCGACGGGGCGGCGGCAAGGCGGCGGCAGGGTCGTCGATCAAGGCGATCCGCATCGATCAAGGGCAAATGCACGCGGATCTGAGATCAAACCACGTGCATTTGCCCTTGATCGGCGGGGAGAGCGGAGGGCGCGGAGAGCGGAGGGCGCGGAGAGCGGAGGGCGCGGAGAGCGGAGGGCGCGGAGAGCGCGGAGAGCGGAGGGCGCGGAGAGCGGAGGGCGCGGAGAGCGGAGAGCGCGGAGAGCGCGGAGAGCGGAGGGCGCGGAGAGCGGAGGGCGCGGAGAGCGCGGAGAGCGGAGGGCGCGGAGAGCGGAGGGCGCGGAGAGCGGAGAGAGGGCAAGAGGAAGGCCCGGGCGAGAATCTCGACCGGGCCTTAGCGTGCTTTATAGATGGTGGGCGATACTGGGTTTGAACCAGTGACCTCTTCCGTGTCAAGGAAGCGCGCTCCCACTGCGCCAATCGCCCGAGCGTGGTGCCGAGGTGGAGACGGGATTTGAACCCGTGTACACGGCTTTGCAGGCCGTTGCCTCGCCTCTCGGCCACTCCACCGAGGTGACCCCCGACGTGTTGTGTCGCGGCCTCACTCCGAGCGGACGACGGGACTCGAACCCGCGACCCTCACCTTGGCAAGGTGATGCGCTACCAACTGCGCTACGTCCGCACTGGCCCCCAGTTTTGTTCCTGGCGACGGATGAGAACTTTAGCCCAGTCCCGAAGCAACTGCCAACTCGGTTCCCCTCCGGCGCGTCGTGCCGACAAAACGGGCAACTCACGCAACGCACTCAGCCAGGGCGGCATAGGCGGCGAGGATCCGGGTGCGGGCCGTCCCCGTGGCCAAGCGGGGCTGCCCGGTTTGGCGGGAGATGACCGCCGGCACCAGCTCGGTCCCGGCCACGCGGCCGCCGCGCAGGGTCACGCGCAGCACACCCGTGTCGTTGCTGAACGCGTCGTCGCGCCACCAGAGGAAGTTTCCCAGCCCGTACTGCACGTACGTGCGCCCCAGCCATGTCTCACCTAGGAGCAGGTGCGCGTGGGTACCGACCACGATGTCCGCTCCCGCGTCCGCGAGCGCCGCCGCGAACCCCCGCATTTCACCCGTCGGGCACTCGTTGCCCTCGAGGCCCCAGTGCACGTACACGACCACCGTGTCGGCGATCTGACGCGCGGCACGCACGGCGGCCACGGCGCGGTCGCGGTCGTGGGCCATCGCGATGCCGGGCCGGGTGTCGGTCGCGCGCCAACGCTGCCACAGCTCGTGGACCTGGCTGAACCCCAGAAAGGCGATGGTCGTGCCGCGCACCGTCGTGGTCCAGGCGGCGTTGGCGGCCGCGGCGTCCGCGCCCGCTCCGACGGTTGGTACGCCGGCGGCGCGGGCCGCCTCGACGGTGTCTGCCAGGCCCTGCTGGCCGTAGTCCAGGGCGTGGTTGTTCGCCAGGGAGACGACGTCGACGCCCGCCGCTTTCACGGCCGCGTACGTGCTCGGCGGGGCCCGGAAGAGGAACTGCTTCGGCTCGGGCTGGCCGCGCGTGGTGACGGCGGTCTCAAGGTTGATCATCGTCACGTCCGCCTCGGCGAGCGTGGTCGCGACCTCCCCGAAGGCGGTCTCCGGATCGTCGAGGAGGCGCTCGGTGCGGCCGGCGAAGTGGACGTCGCCCGCGAAGGCGAGGGTGATCTCAGCCGGCGTCGGTGCCACGGCGGGAGAGGCGGATGGCGGCGCTGCCACCCAATCGGGTGAAGCGGGCGGCGACCCGCAAGCAGTAAGCAAAACGACAAAAAGGGCATAGACCAGGAAACGCACCCACGCAGGGTACGGTCAGCGCAGCCGCCGAGGCCGCTGTTCGGGAACCTGTGGCACGACCGGTGCGGGGCGCGCCCCGGCCACCGGGCCGCTGGGCAGGGCGGCGGGGCGGGCAGCGGGGAGTGCGGCCGGCCGGCGAGGGCGGCCAGCGGGCTCGGGGACCGCCGGAAGTGACATCGGGGCGGGGACGGCCGGCAGGGCGTGCTGCTCGTACCGACCGCGACGTACCCGGTCGAGCGTGGGCAGGGGTGCTAGCACCGAATGCGGCAGCGCCACGAACGCGGCCGTGCCGCCGTCGGGCACGCTCGTCAGCTTGACGGTGATGCCGTGCCGCCGGGCCAGCCGCCCGATCACCAGCAGGCCCATCGTGCCGACCAGCGCGCTGGTCAGGGCAGACGGCTCCGCGAGCCGGCGGTTGGCCTCGGCGAGCTTGGTGGCCGCCATCCCGATGCCCTCGTCGAAGATCGTCAGGGTCACCTGGTCGACGTCCTGGTGGGTGTCGACGCGCACGTGGTTGGCTGGGTGCGAGAAGTTGGCGGCGTTTTCCAGGAGCTCGGCGAGCACGTGGATCACGTCGGCGACCGCGTCGGCGGCGATCGCCACCAGCGGCGTGGCCACCACCTTCACCCGATCGGGGTCGTCGAGCTCAGCCGCCGCCGTGCGGACCACCTCGCGCAGCGACACCGGCTCGGTCGGGCGGCGGCCAGGGTCACCACCGGCGAGCACCAGCAGGTTTTCCTCGTTGCGGCGCATCCGGCTGGCCAGCCGGTCGAGCGCGAGCAGCCGGCCACGGGCGGCCCGGTCGGTCTCCAGCCGCACGAACTCCTCGATCAGCCGGAGCTGCCGCTGGATCAGCGCCTGCCCGCGCCGCGAGAGGGCGGCCAGCGTCGCCTCGCTCTCCATGCGGGTGAGCGCCTCGTCGGCGGCGAGCCGCAGCGCCTGCCTGTGCACGGTGGCGAAGGCGCGGGCCAGCGCGCCGACCTCGCCGGCGCGCGCGGTGAGCAGAGCGTCGACCCTCGCGGTCGACTCGTCGACGGCGGCGCCGACGGCTTCCGCGTCGGTCGCTTTCGCGGCGCCGCTGACGGCCGTCGGGAGTTGGTGGTATGCCACGTCGAGGGCCACCGCGCGGAGCCTGCGCAGGTGCCGGCTGACCCGGATCGCGATGACCGTCATGCCCACTAGCGCCAGCCCCGTCGCGGCCAGCGCGGCATCGGCCCCGGTGATCAGGGCCGTCACCAGCCCGCCCGCGCCGAGAAGCGCGAAGAGAAGGCTGTGCAGCCCGATGGAGCGCGACAGGCCGCGGTGGCTTTCGTGGGCGGCGACGGCCGCCGTGAGGCCATCGACTGTCGCCATTGCCACGCTCCGTTCACCACGGCGGAGCGGACCGGCCGGCACGCCCCGACGTTCAACGCACAACGTTGCCTACAATCGACCCGTTCGGCCGTTTGCGACATCCGCCGCGCAGTCACCTCGGGCAAGCCGATCGTGCCAGCCGGTCGATGCGATGTTTTCTACTGTGGAGCGTTCAGCTTGTCGAGCGCGGCGACGGCGCCCCGGTGCAGCGTCACGGGATCGGTCTTGCGGGCGGTCTCCAGCGTGATGCCCTTGGCGGCGGCGTTCGCCTGCTCCAGCTGCGGCTTGCGGTCGAAGAGGGCCTTGGTCAGGGCGCACACGAGGTTGGCGTCGAGGTCGTCCTTTACGAGCAGCAGGTTCGGTACCACGATCGTCTTCGCGTCAGCCGCCATCCCGTACGTGGCAGCGGGGATCACGCTCTCCTCGTACACGGGATTGATCTTCTTCATCTCGGCGAGCAGCGGCGTGATGTCGACGAACGCGACCTTGTCTTTCGCCGTGGTGAACAGGTCGGTGATGCCCGGCGTGGGCAGGCCGCCCGACCAGAACATCGCGTCGATCGAGCCGTCCTTCATGCCGTCGACGGTCTTGGTCAGGTCGAGGCGCTGCGCCGAGATGTCCTTGGCCGGGTCGAGGCCGGCGGACTGGAGCAGCCGGTTGGCGATGACCTCGGTGCCCGACTTCGGGGAGCCGGTGGAGACCCGCTTGCCCTTCATGTCGGCGACCGAGGTGATCCCAGCCCCGGTGCGCACGATCACCTGCGTGTAGTTGGTGTAGATGCGGGAGATCGCCTGCACGGGCTGCTTCTGCCCGTCGAAGCTGCCAGTGCCCTGCACCGCGTCGGCGGCGGTGTCGGCGAGCGAGAACGCCACCGCGTATGTGCCGGCGACAAGCTGCTGGATGTTTTGCACGGAGGCACCGGTCTCCGCGGCGGTCGCCTTGACCTTGCCGCCGGTCGCGGCGCTGATCTGCTCCGCGTACGCGTTGCCGAGTGCGAAGTAGACACCGGTCGCGTTGCCGGTGGCGATGCCGACCCGGGTCTCGCTGGCCACCTCGCACGTCACGTCGCCGCCAGTATCGGTGCTCGCCTGGTCCTGCCGTCCTCCGCACCCGGTCAGCCCCGCACCGAGCATCAGCAGCGCCGCGAACCCAATCGTCGTACGCCTCATGTCTGTCTCCTCTTGTGGATGAGCGTCACCGCCACCGCGGCGACCAGAAGGACCGCGCCGGTCGCGATGGCGACCGGGTGCAGGTAGAGCAGCAGGATGCCGCCGGCGGCGGCGAGCACCCGCGCGACCGGGTCGGCGGGACCGACGCCGAGCACCCAGCCGCCGGTGGCCACCGCCAGCCCAGCCACCGCCAGGCAGGCCACGGCGGCCGCCCACAGCACGCTGAGCGCGGGACCGCGCCCGAGCAGGTACTCCCCCGGGCCGGTGAGAACGAACGCGACTGGCACCAGGAACGCGGGCAGCGCGTACTTCAACGCCTGCCACATCGTCGGGATCGTGCGGCCACCCGTGATCGCGGACGCGCCGACGGCGGCGAGCGCGGTCGGCGGGGTGACCTCGGAGAGCACCGAGAAGTAGAAGACGAACATCGCGGCCGCTGGCGCCGGCACGTCGAGCGCGAGCAGAGCCGGACCGATGATCACCCAACCGATGATGAAGGAGGCGGTGACCGGTACGGCAAGCCCCAGGAGCAGCAGCGCGACGGCGGCGAACAGGACCGTCAAGGCCAGCACGACGGTGTGGTTGTCGGACATCGCGCGGGCGCCGCGCACCATCAGCGAGGCCAACTGAGAGCCGAGCCCGGTCTTGGTGGTGACGGCCGTGATCACGCCCGCGGCCGCGCACACGGCGGCGACCGGGAGCACGCCACGAACGCCCGCGGAGAGCGCCTCGAAGAGCCGGCGCGGGGTGAGCCAACCGCGACGGTCCAGGAAGGACAGTGCGAACGCGAGCGCGGTGGCGTACACGACCGCCCTCGTGGCGGAGACGCCGATCGCGAGCAGCACGACGATCGCGACCAGCGACGAGAAGTGGTAGCCGAACCGCGCCAGCAGCCGCCACACCGACGCCGCCTCGACCTCGACCGGGCGCACGCCGTACCGCCGGGCGTCGATCTCGACCGCCAGCAGGATGCCCAGGTAGTACAGGACCGTCGGGATCATCGCCCAGCCGAGCACGGTGAGGTAGGAGACCTCCAGGTACTCAGCCACGATGAACGCGGCCGCACCGAGCGTGGGCGGTGACAGGATCGCGCCGACCCCGGCCGCCGCCAGCATGCCACCCGCCTGCTCGGGCGGGTAGCCGGCGCGGCGCAGGATCGGCCAGGTCACCGCGCCGACGCTGACCGCTGTGGCGGTACCCGATCCGGAAACCGTGCCGAGCAGGAAGCCGGACGCGACTGCCGTGCGCCCGGCGGCGCTGCGCGACCGCCGGAAGGCGGCGACCGACAGGTCGACGAAGAACCGGCCGGCGCCGGACAGGTCGAGCACCGCGCCGTAGATGGTGAAGAGCACGATGTACGTCGCGGCGACGTCGAGCGGGGTGCCGTAGAAGCCGCTGCCGGAGTTGTACAGCGCGTCGACGATCTGGGAGAAGTCGAGACCGGCGTGCGCGATCGTCCAGCCCTGCGGCAGGAAGCCGCCGTAGTAGCCGTAGCCGAGGAAGACCAGGCAGACCACGGGCAGCACCCAGCCGGTGGTGCGGCGGCAAGCCTCGAGCACGAGGATCAGGAGCGCGGCGCCCATCGCGACGTCGCGCGGGTCGAGCAGGCCCTGCCTATCGAGGAACCCGTTGTAGCCCCCGTCGATCGGCAGCACCGGATAGAGGCAGACGACCAGCGCGACCGCGGCCAGCGCCCAGTCTGCGAACGACGGCTGGTCGCCGCGGTCGAGCCAGCGCAGCCCCGACCGGTACGACAGGAAGACCAGCGGCAGCACGCCCGCCAGGAAGATGATCAGGTAGAACTGGCTGCCCTGCGCGAGTGGCCGGAAGACCTGCCAGAGCACCAGCAGCGCGACCACGAACGCCACCACGGCGACGGCCGTGCCGACCCAGCCGGAGAGCGGGCGAGCCGGTCGCTCCTCGTCATCAACCTGCACGGCAGCCTCAGGGGCATCGCCTGTTTGGGGGATGCTGACCTGGCTGCTCGGCATGACGAGACCATACAACGGGCCACCGACACCTCCGACAGATCCGTTTCTATCTTGTGATCTTCGGTTTTCGGGGTCCGACAAAGGAAATCGTTCCGGGAAAATGCCTCGCGCATTGATGAGTTACTGTGTCGGCTGTGACGAGACGTTCAGCGGAGGTTCGCCTGGAAACGTTGCTGCGCACAGCGTGCGACGTGATCGTGGAGCGTGGGCTGGCCAGCACCCGGACGGCTGACGTGGCAAACGCCGCGGGAGTCAGCCAGGCCCTGGTCTTCTACCACTTCGCGACCAAGGAACGGCTGCTCGCGCAGGCGTTCACGTACGCTGCAGAGCAAGATCTCGCGCAACTCCAGGCGGTCATGGACTCGTCGGCCAGACCCCGGGAAAAGCTCAAAAAGATCCTTAAGCTGTACGCGCCGACCGGCCGTTCGAAGTCGTGGGCAATGTGGATTGACGGTTGGTCAGAGTCGCAGCGCATACCCGAGCTGGAAAAGGTATCCCGGCACCTCGATCTTCGGTGGAAAGAAGCGCTCACCGAAGTGATCACTGCGGGAGTCACCGCGGGCGCGTTCAAATGCGACGATCCGGCCGGCGCGGCGTGGCGGATCCTGGCGCTCATCGACGGGCTCGCGGTGCAGGTCACCATTCATGATCGAGTGATCTCTCGGCGCCAGCTCACCGAGTGGGTACGCCAGACCGCCGCTCGCGAGCTCGGCCTGGAGCCGTCCGACCTAGGGCGTGTCTGACACGCCCCAGCCGGGCGAGGTGGGGAGAGCAGCACTCCCCCCACCTCCGGTCTAGCCCAGCACCTCGGTCACCGTGCCAGCGGCGACGGTGTGACCGCCTTCGCGCACCGCGAAGCCGAGACCGACCTCCATCGCGACCGGCTTGCCGAGCGCGACCTCCAGGTCGACGGTGTCGCCCGGCATCACCATGGTCACCGACCCAAGGTCCACCGACCCCGGCACGTCCGTGGTGCGGAAGTAGAACTGTGGCCGGTAGTTTCCGAAGAAGGGCGTGTGCCGCCCGCCCTCGGCGGTCGTGAGCGCGTACAGCCGCGCCCGGAACCGGGTGTGCGGCGTGACCGAGCCCGGCACCGCCACCACCTGGCCCCGCTGCACCTGGTCGCGCTTGACCCCGCGCAGCAGCACGGCGGCGTTGTCGCCGGCCTCGGCCCGGTCCAGTGACTTGCCGAACGTCTCGAGCCCGGTGGCCACGGTGGACAGCGTCGGACCGAGCCCGACCACCTCCACCGGCTCGCCGGCTCGCAGCGCACCGCGCTCGACCGCGCCGGTCACGACCGTGCCGCGCCCGGAGATCGTGAGCACGTTCTCGATGGGCATCAGGAACGGCTCACCCAGCTCGCGCGGCGGCACCGGGATGTACCGGTCGACCGCGTCGAGCAGGTCTTCGATCGAGCGCGTCCAGCGCGGGTCGCCTTCTAGCGCCCGGAGCGCCGATACCCGCACCACGGGCACCTCGTCACCCGGGAACCCGTACTCGCTCAGCAGTTCCCGCACCTCCAGCTCGACCAGGTCGAGCAGTTCCTCGTCGTCCGCGGCGTCGGCCTTGTTCATCGCCACCACCAGGTACGGCACGCCGACCCGCTTGGCGAGCAGCACGTGCTCGCGGGTCTGCGGCATCGCGCCGTCCTGCGCCGAGACCACCAGGATCGCGCCGTCCACCTGGGCCGCCCCCGTGATCATGTTCTTCACGTAGTCGGCGTGTCCGGGCATGTCGACGTGCGCGTAGTGCCGGGTCGCGGTCTCGTACTCGACGTGCGCGATGTTGATGGTGATGCCCCGCGAGACCTCTTCCGGCGCGCGGTCGATGCCGTCGAAGGCGACGAACCGGTTGACGGAGGGGTCGTGCGCGGCGAGCACCTTGGTGATGGCGGCGGTCAGGGTCGTCTTGCCATGGTCGACGTGACCCATCGTGCCGATGTTGAGGTGCGGCTTGGTACGCAGGAACTGGCTCTTGGCCATGGTGAAACCCCACAAAGGAGAAAGGTGGAAACGACAGCTGGAGAACCCCGGCGAAGCGGGGTCAGCTATCCAGCCGGACCGGCGTCGCGCACGCGGCGGCCACGACCGGCAGGCGGGTGCCTGCGGGACGTGCGAAGCCAACCGGGGCGAACATGACGATCACGGTACGCGCAAACGCCTGTGAGGCAACCGATATTCCAGCGGGGAGCCGGTCTCCCGACTCCCCGCCTCTGTGTGGGAACACGTGCCTAGCCGAGCCCACCCTTGACGGCGGTGATCAGCTCGCCGTTGGTGGTGTCGCCGGACAGCTCCCAGAAGAAGGCGCCGCCCAGGCCCTGGTTCTTCGCGTACGTCATCTTGCCGCCGATCGTGCCCGGTGTGTCGTAGCTCCACCACTGGCCGCCGCAGAAGGCGTACGCCGTGCCGCCCACGGTGCCGGTCGCCGGGCACCGGTTCTTGAGCACCTTGTAGTCCTCGATGCCCTGCTCGTAGGTGCCGGGCGCGGGACCGGTCGCGGTGCCGCCGGGCGCGCTCTGCGTGACGCCGGCCCAGCCGCGGCCGTAGAAGCCGACGCCCAGCAGCAGCTTGCTCGCCGGTACGCCCTTGCTCTTGAGCTTCTGGATCGCCGCGTCGGACCAGAACCCCTGCTGCGGGATGCCCGGGTACGAGGTGAGCGGCGAGTGCGGGGCGGTGGGGCCCTGCGGTGCGAAGGCGCCGAAGTAGTCGTACGTCATCGGCATGAACCAGTCGAGGCTGCCCGTCGCGCCCGCGTAGTCGGCCGCGTCGATCTTGCCGCCGTTGCTGCCGTCCGCGGTGATGGCCGCGGTCACGAGGGCGCTGGAGCCGAAGCGGCTACGCAGCGCGGACATGAGGTTCTTGAACGAGTTCGGCCCGCTGGAGTCGCAGGTGAGGCCGCAGGCGTTCGGGTACTCCCAGTCGATGTCGATGCCGTCGAACACGTCGGCCCAGCGCGGGTCCTCGACCAGGTTGTGGCAGGAGTTGGCGAACGCGGCCGGGTTCTGCGCGGCCTGCCCGAACCCACCCGACCAGGTCCAGCCGCCGAACGACCAGATCACCTTGAGGTGCGGGTACATCTTCTTGAGCTTGCGGAGCTGGCCGAAGCTGCCGCGCAGTACGCCCGTGTCCCAGGTGTCGGCGACGCCGTCGACGCTGTTCGCCGCGGTGTACGCCATGTCGTAGTCGGCGTAGGAGTCGCCGATCACGCACTGGCCGTTGGTGACGTTGCCGAACGCGTAGAGGATGTGCGTCAGCTTCGCCGCGGAGCCGCTGGTGTGGATGTTCTTGACGAAGTACTGCCGGCCGTAGACGCCCCACTGTGCGAAGTACCCGACGACCTTCTTGCCGCCGGGCGGCGGCGGGCTCGTCGGCGGCGGCGTGGTGGGTGGCGGGGTCGTGGGAGGCGCGCTGGTCGGCGGGGGCGCGGTGGTCGGCACGACGCCGCCGCCGCACGACGCGCCGTTGATCGTGCAGTTCAGCGGCGCTCTGAAGGCGCCGGCACCGATGTAGCCCCAGGTCTGGGAGGCGCCGGGAGCCAGGCTCCCGGCCCAGCTCTTCTTCACAGCCACGTAATGATCGCCGGTCCGCGTGACGTCCGCGTCCCATGAGCTGTTGATGGAGGTACCGGCTGGAAGGTCGAACTCGATCCGCCAGGTGCTCACGCTGGCGTCCGATCCGTTGGCCACCGTGACCCGCACCTCGTGCCCGGTGCCCCAGTCCGAGGTGGCCGTGAACTGGGCGGTCACACTGCCGGCGCCGAACGCCGAGGTCGCGACGGGCACCGCCGCGACGGCGACCGCTACGACGACACCCGCCCACAGCGCGCGTCTGCTCATATCGCGCCTCCAAACTGTTAGGAAAGTTTCCAAAAGGTTGTTGCGACGCTACTCAGATACATGCGAATTCGTCAAGATGTGCGAGTCAGATATCGATGCCTCTCGTAGGCATCAAACCGGTTGGCGTCACCGTACGTATTCCCCACTGGAGGTAAGGCAGGGCTCTCGCTGAGGAGGACGGGGACGATGGAAGCATCGGCCGGGCAAGCCGCTGAGCCAAGCGGTCGCACGCTGTCGTGGCTCGACGAAGACGGGCCGGAGCCGGCGCCCGTGCCCATGGACTTCACGCCGCTGCCACCACCGGTGCCGCCGCCCGAACCACCACCGCCAGAGGGTGGGTCACGGGCTCACCGGCGCCCGCGCCGCATCCTGCTGGTCGCGGCGTTCGGCGCGATCGTGCTGGTCATCGGCACAGCGGCCACGGCACTGCTGGTGCCGAGGCTGACCGGCCCGCCGCCGCAGATGATCGCGGCACCCGGCGACGTCGTGTCGACCCAGATCGGCAGCCGAACCGACGCCGAGTTCGACCTCGTCACGGGCACCACCACGGTCAACATCAAGGCCGCCGATCTCGGCACCGACCTGTACCGGATCAGCACCCCGCGCGGCGCCAACGGCGCACCCCGGCCCGTACACCGGGGCAAAATAGTCGAACTACACATCGTGCCCAGCGGGCAGGACGGTCCCGGCGCGATCGACATCCAGCTCAGCTCCAAGCTGCCGTGGCGGGTACGCCTCACCGGCGGCGCCGCCACCCACGCGCTCGACCTGCGCGCCGGGTCGCTGCTGGGGCTGGATCTGATCGGCGGCGCGACGCGTGTCGACCTGTCCCTTCCGCCACCCAAGGGCACCGTGCCACTCAAGCTGACCGGCGGCGTCAACCAGCTCTCGCTGCACGCGCCGCGAGACGTGCCGACGCGGGTGCGGGTGGGCGGTGGCGCCTCGAACGTGACGCTGGACCGCTTCAACCGCGCAAGCCCGTCCCCAGGAACGGTCTTCACCCCGAACGGCTGGTCCCGAGGCGCCGACCGCTACGACATAGACGCCGTAGCCGGCGTAGCCACCCTCCGCCTAGACCGCACCCCGCCCTAACACCCCCCGCCCCGCCGTCCGACGCCCGCCGTCCGACGCCCGCGTCCGACGCCCGCCCTCTCCCGTCGATCAAGGGCAAACGCACGTGGTTCGATCTCTTTTCCGCGTGCGTATGCCCTTGATCCGTGCAGATCTCCTTGATCGGCGGACGGGTGCGAGGCCTGCGTAGGTGGTAGGAAGGGCCCATGGTGGTCGGACCAGTTGCGCAGATCCACATCAGCGTCACCGACATCACCCGCTCGGTAGCGTTCTATCGGGACGTGCTCGGGATACCGCTGCTCTTCGAGGTGCCTGGGCAGCGGATGGCGTTCTTCGCGAGCGGCGACGTGCGGCTCTACCTGGGTGTACCGGAGTCGCCCGAGTTCACGAGCAAGTGCGTGCTGTACTTCCGCGTCGACGACATCGAGACCGAGCACGTTCGCCTGGTCCTGGCCGGCGTGCCCGCCCGGAGCGCGCCGCACATCGTGCACCGGGACGGCGACACGGAGCTGTGGATGTCGTTCCTCACCGACCCCGACGGACACACGGTCGCGCTCATGCAGGAGCGGTAGCAGCGCTCGGCGCGCCCTCGCCCCGATCAAGGAGGAGTCCATCGATCAAGGCCGAACGCACGCGGAAATGAGATCAAACCACGTGCGTTTGCCCTTGATCGGGGGAAAGGGGCGGGCGTCGCGGGGCGGGATCAGAGCTTGCGGCGGCCCGCGAAGCCGCATTCGAGGCGGTGATACCAGCCGATGTCGCCGTCACCCTCCAGCCAGCACCAGAGCACGGGCCGCCCCTCGCGCTCGCCCGCGAAGTCGAGCAGCACCGGCGCGTACCCCTTGACCTGAATGTCCTGCTCACCCAGCTCATCGATGATCCCGTAGATCCGGGCTTCGAGCGCTTTGATCTCGGGTAGGCCACCGTGCGGGCTGGCGCCGCCGTCGGCAAGGTCGGCGCGGAGCTCGGCGAGGTCGGCGCGGAGCACGATCAGCTCGTCGACCCGCGGGCGGAGCGTCGCGAGCAGGTGTCGGGCCTGGGCCAGCGTGAACACATCCGACAGTATGGTGCATTCGTTTTACAGGCATGCTACTGCCCGATTTGTCGGTATACCGAATCCATAAGGTGATCGACGATGTAGACCTGGACGGGATCGTGGTGCCGGGCCTGCGCGGGACGTTCCACCGTCGCGCCGAAGGGGCCCCGGCCAGCACTGCCCCCGAGGGAGGCCTGATCAGCACCGTCGGGCTGTACAGCTACGCCGGGATCGAGCTGTTCATGGCCTGGGGGTACGTCGGCGAGGCACACTGCCGGTACACGGCGCTGCGGGGGCCGGACGGCTCATGGGGGCCGCCCCTGCCAGGCTGCCCCCCGGTGTCGAAGGTATGCGACGGCGGGCTGGTCACCGCCCTCACGCTCGGCGGGTACGTTCTCCCAGCCGCTCCGATGACCAGCCCGCCGCCTGTGGGGACACCTGCCACGGTCCGGGTACCTGCGGCACGCCCTGCGGTCGGCGGGCTTGGCGTGCCGCCGCCGGCCGCATGCGCGGCCGACAGCGGGTCCTGAACCGGGGCGCGCCCCGGTGGGTCAGAGCCGGCGCACCGACTCCTGCGCCGGCGCTGGGGAAGGCGCGTACCGGCGCACGTAGGTCAGGGAGGCGCCCGTCAGGCCAAGGGCGATCAGGAACGCGACCAGGTGCACGATCGGGTCCACGATCGGCACGAACGCGATCACGGCCACCGGCACCTGGACGAGCGCCACGAGCGCCATCAGCAGCGCCCGGCGCCGCCCACCCCAGAGGTACGCCGTCCACACGGGCGCGGTCACCACGGCCAGCACGAGCGCGTCCAGCACGGTGTGCAGGTACGGGTTGGCCACCTTGTCGTGAGCGAAGGCGGACGCCGGTGCCGCGAACCAGAGGACCGATGCCGCACCGCCGAGGACTACCGCGAGACGTCGCATGGCCGTACCTCCCAGAGTGCCTTTGCCATTACTCCCTGTTACGAAGGTACGGGGATGTCGGCAGGGGCGGGAAGGGATGAGCGCGTGAGTGAATCCTATTTATTCTGGTCCGCGAGTTCCCTCGCGCGGTCCCGGGCAGCCTCAAGTGCGGCTAGCAGCGCCGCACGTACCCCATGGTTTTCAAGCTCACGAATGGCGGAGATCGTCGTGCCGGCCGGTGAGGTGACAGCCTCACGCAAGGTCACCGGGTGCTCCCCGGAATCGCGCAGCATGACGGCCGAGCCGATCGCCGTCTGGACGATCAGGTCGTGGGCCACCTGCCGGGGCAGGCCGAGCAGGATGCCCGCGTCGATCATGGCTTCGACGAGCAGGTAGAAGTACGCCGGACCGGAGCCGGACAGCGCCGTCACCGCATCCTGCTGCGACTCGGGCACCCGGAGCGTGGCGCCGAGCGGCTTGAACATCTCTTCGGCGAGCGCGAGGTGCGCCACCGTGGCGTGCGGGCCGGCCGAGATCGCGGTCATCGCCTCGTCGACCAGGGCCGGCGTGTTGGTCATGACCCGGACCACCGGGGTGCCCTCGGGCAGCCGCCGCCCGAAGAAGCTGGTGGGCAGGCCCGCACAGAGCGAGATCACGAGCTTGTCGCCCGGCACCTTCGGACCGATGTCGTCGAGGAGGGCCGCGGCGTCCTGCGGCTTGACGGCGATGGCCAGTACATCTGCCTCTGCCACGGCCGTGAGGTTGTCGACCACGCGGATGCCGTACCGCTGCGACAGCTCCTCGGCGCGCGCGGGGCGCCGGGCCGTGGCCATCAGCTTGTCGGCCGGCCATCCGGCCCGCAGCAGGCCGGAGAGCACCAGCTCTCCGATCTTGCCGGTGCCGATCACCGCGACCGTGTGCACGCCGGGCGCCATACCCCATCCTCTCGGGTCGCCGTGCCGGCCCTCCCGGGCCGGCACGGCACCAGCATCAGCTGCCGAAGAAGACCTCGGCCTCGGTGTACCGCTCGATCGGGACGGTCTTGAGCTCGCCCGTGCCCTCCTTCAGCGGCACCCGGACGATGTCGGTGCCCCGCAGGGCCATCATCTTGCCGAAGTCGCCTTCGTGCACCGCGTCGATGGCCGCCAGGCCGAAGCGGGTCGACAGCACCCGGTCGAACGCCGTGGGCGTGCCGCCGCGCTGGATGTGACCGAGGACGACCGTGCGGGCCTCCTTGCCGGTCTTGGTCTCCAGCTGCTCGGCCAGCCACTGGCCGATGCCGCCCAGGCGCACGTGCCCGAAGGAGTCCAGCTCCTGGTTGTGCAGCACCATCTGGCCGTCGAGCGGCTGGGCACCCTCGGCGACCACGATGATCGGCGAGTACTGGTGCTGGAAGCGCTTCTCCACGTACTGGGCGACCTGGTCGATGTCGAACTGCCGCTCGGGGAGCAGGATCACGTTGGCGCCGCCGGCGATGCCTGCGTGCAGGGCGATCCAGCCGGCGTGCCGGCCCATCACCTCGACGACCAGCGTGCGGTGGTGGCTCTCGGCCGTGGTGTGCAGCCGGTCGATGGCCTCCATCGCGATGTTGACCGCGGTGTCGAAGCCGAACGTGTAGTCGGTCGCGTTGAGGTCGTTGTCGATGGTCTTCGGCACGCCGACGACCTTGACGCCGAGCTCGTCGAGCTTGGTGGCAACACCGAGGGTGTCTTCGCCGCCGATGGCGACGAGCGCGTCGACCCCGAGGTTGGCGAGGTTCTCCTTGATCTTCTCAACGCCCCCGTCGATCTTGAACGGGTTGGTGCGAGAGGAGCCGAGGATGGTGCCGCCGCGCGGCAGGATGCCGCGAACCTCCGCGATGCCCAGGGGCTTGGTCACACCCTCCAGCGGGCCGCGCCACCCGTCACGGAAACCGACGAACTCGTGCCCGTAGGTGGCGACGCCCTTACGCACCACCGCGCGGATCACCGCGTTCAGACCTGGGCAGTCGCCGCCGCCGGTAAGCACGCCGATACGCATGATGTCCTCAATCCTCCTGATTGTGTTGCGATCCCACCCGCCGTCGTGGGCGGGCGCAGTTGCCCGTCGGCGTCGTTGCCGGCCCGGGGCGGAGCCGTCAATTGCGCACTGTAGTCGCCTCGTCTGAACACCGGGTGGCCGGGTTCAGCCCATCGCGCGCCAGCGCGCGAGGTTGTGGCGGGCGTCCACCAGGGCGTCGTGGCGATCCGCTTCGGCGTTCGGCAGCGGCGGGCGACCAACGTCGTCCCAGCGCTGGCGAAGGTCTTTGGTGAACCGGGGGATCTCGCGCGGCAGCGCCGGCATCGAGCCCCACAGCTGGGCGAGCGCCACGTGGTCGTACGCGGCGTACCAGGCCCACAGCTCCAGCTTCTCGTTCGGCCGGCCACGAACCGGCTCGACGAGGAACTCGTACAGGTCGTCGCGGATGCGTTCGCGCGAGCGCCACGCGGGGTCGGCCGGAGACGGCAGCCGGTCGAGCACGTTGCGCCGCACCCACGGCACCGCCCTGGCACCGTCGAACTCGGTCGAGACCGCGTAGAACTCCCGGCCGTACTCGTCGACCACGCCAATCGACACGAGGTCGACCAGCCGGCCGTCCTCGATGAACTCACAGTCGTAGAAATAGCGGTAGACCATCGAGGGCCTATCCTGCCAGGGCCTCCTGAGCGCGTCGCAGCCCGTCCTGATGATGGGCCGCCGCGCCACCGGCGTCCACTGCGCGCGCGTGCCAGTCGGCCTGCACCGCCCATCGGAAACGCAGCAGCACCGGCAGCGCGGCGTCCAGCTCTTCCCTGGACACCGGGGCTGTGGCGGCGTACGCCTCCAGCAGGTCGGCCGCCGCCGGCACGCCGCCCGCGTACAGCACGGCGGCGGCGACGTCGTACACCAGCGGACCGGAGGCGGCGGCGCCCCACTCCAGCAAGCCGGTGCGCCCGGTCTCGACGTTCATCACGAACGCGCGGGGCATCGGATCGCCGTGCAGCACCCCGTACGTCAGGCGGTCGGTCACGCACAGCTTGGTCATGGCGGCCACCGCCTCGGCGACCGCCGGCCGCAGCCACGGCTCCACTTCCAGGTGATCGGCGTCCGGCCGGAGCCAATGCCATGGGGTGACACCCGGATGAGTGAACCCGTTTCCCTTCCGGTGTACCCGGCCGAGGTGGTCGCCCCACCACTGCTGGTCGAGGTGGTCGGCGCCGTCGAGCGGGCGCCCCGGCACCGCGCGCAGCAGTGCCAGTACCCCATCGTCAGTGTCGGCGCAGAGTGCGCCGTCGGCGGTGCGCACCGGGGTGCCGACATCCACGCCCTGAACGCGCAGGTGCTCCGCGGCAGCGAGGCCGGCCTGGACTTGGGCGCGGTCGTCGGCGCGAGCCCGCTTGGCCACATAGCGCTCGCCGCCCGCGCTCACGAGCCACGCGGTGGTCTGTAGTCCATAGGGCAGCGGCTCGACCGAGTCCGGATTGATGTGCCACACCCTGCGGATCGTCGCGCCAACTGGGTCGACAAATGCCACCTCGGCGATTATGCCGGGCGGCAAGCGGCGCGTCCGTTAAAAGCGACAACCGGCCGGAGAAAGCATGCCCCCACCCTTTCTCCGGCCGGTTCTGGTGCAGCGCCTTGCCGCCGAGATCAGCTGATGCCCCCGTACTCATCCCCGCCCGTCAGCAGATCTACCGGCAAGCCTGCCCTTAGGGTGGACGGATAACTGTCACCGATGCGATTGCGGGGGTGTACACCACCCGACAGACGGGCCATGATCTGGAGTTGACAGGTCCGCCATCGGCGGTGATTGTTGTGTGTTCGACCTGTTTCTGCCGGCCCCATCGGACGAGACGGGAATATGGTCCTTACCGGGGAGGGGTTGGACCGTGGAGGGACGCCTGCCGGAACCCGGCGACGCGCTCACGGGAGTCGAGATGTTCGCCGGCCTTGAGCCGGAGGTGCGGCAGCGAGTCATCGCCGCCGCGGTTCCCCGTACATATCGCAAAGGCCAGTTGCTGTTCGTCGAGAACGACCCTGGCGAGTCGCTGATCGTCCTACGTCGCGGGGCGGTGGCGGTGTTCCGCACCTCGCCCACCGGCGAGCGCGCCGTGCTGCACGTGATCCGCCCGCCCGACGTCCTCGGCGAGGTGTCCCTTCTGGACGCGTCCACCCGGTCGGCGTCCGCCGAGGCCATTGAGGACTGTGCCGCTCTCGCCTTGTCACGCCACGCATTCATGGACCTCGTGCACTCCAACCCACGCATCCTCGACGCCGTCATGCGCTCGCTGGGCGCGCTGATCCGCCGCCTGACCGAGCAGAACGCCGACCACGTCTTCCTCGACCTGCCGGGCCGGGTCGCCAAGACATTGGTGCGCCTCG
Organism: Micromonospora sp. CPCC 206061; assembly: GCF_036906915.1. NCBI lineage: Bacteria > Bacillati > Actinomycetota > Actinomycetes > Micromonosporales > Micromonosporaceae > Micromonospora > Micromonospora sp. CPCC 206061. Next base: position 34,261 of record NZ_JBAKHX010000039.1, on the reverse strand, counting down.
CCGGCGAGAGCCAGGCTCCGATGATCACCATCGAGCTGAACCAGAGCCAGCTCGCCGAAATGGCCGGCGGCTCGCGGCAGAGCGTCAATCAGGCGATCGGTTCCTTCGCCAGCCGAGGATGGCTGCGCACCGAAGGTCGCCGCATCGTGGTCACCGACGTGGCCGCCCTGCGCCGACGGGCGGGCATGGCCGAACGCTGAGCTGCCAACCATGATTGGGCCGTCCACCCGCTTCCGGGTGGTCGGCGGGGACGAGATACTCGGTATTCGGCAGAGTTGCCGGCGATCGTGCAGCCCCCACCTCAGGAGGACGGCATCACCGCCCCATGTCCCCGGTGTGCCCGGGCAGCCGCACTCGACGACCGCTTCTGCGCGTCCTGCGGCGCCGAGCTTCCAGCCGCCTGCCCGCGCTGCGGGCGGCAGCACGCCGCGGGGACGGCGTTCTGCACCGGATGCGGCGCCGCGCTGCGCAGTGCGCCAGCCACACCGGTACCGCAGGAGGACCGCCGCCGCATCAGCGTGCTCTTCGTAGACCTGATCGATTTCACGCCGTACGTCGAACGCGCCGACCCGGAACAGGTGCGCGGCCTGCAGACCGGCTTCTTCTCCGCCGCCCGCCGGGTCATCGGGCAGTACGGCGGCGTGGTGGAGAAGTACATCGGCGACGCCGTGATGGCACTGTTCGGCGCGCCGGTGGCCACCGAGACAGACGCGCTTCGCTGCGTACGGGCGGGTCTTGAGTTGCAGCGGGTGCTGGCCCGCTTCGCCCCGCCAGGCGCCGGCGACCTGCGCTTCCGGGTCGGGGTGGCGACCGGCGAGGCACTCGTCGACGTGGCCGCCGCCCGCGACGGCGGCCAGGCGATCGTGGCCGGCGACGTGGTCAACACCGCATCACGGATGCAGTCGATCGCGCCGCCCGGCGGCGTGCTGGTCTGCGGCACCACGCACGCGCTGACCCGGTCCGGCATCAGATACGCCGCGCACGAGCCGGTGACACTGCGCGGGCGCTCGGCGCCTACCGAGGTCTGGCTCGCCGCGGCACCCCTGCGCCGCCCGGGGACCGACCGCCCTGCCGACGCCACCCCACTCACCGGCCGCGAGCACGAGGTGAGCCTGCTCACCAACGCCCTGCAGCGGGCCCTGCGCGACCGCACGCCGCAGCTCGTCACCGTCTTCGGGCAGGCGGGGATCGGCAAGAGCCGCCTCGTAAACGAGCTGCGCGGCCTCGTCACCGAGCCGATCACGTGGCACGTCGGCCACTGTCCCCCGTTCGGGGAAAACGTCACGTTCGCCGCGCTCGCCGACATCGTCAAGGCCGAGGCCGGCATCCTCGACACCGATCCCGCACCCACCGCCGAACGGCGGCTGGCGGCGACGGTACGCGAGCTCGTGCCGCCCGCCGAGGCCGAACGCCTCGTGGGCGCGCTGCGCCCGCTCGTCGGCCTGCGAGGCGGGCCGAGCCGGGTCGACCTCGACAACGCCCGGACGCCCGCCGAAGAGGCCGAGTCCGCGTGGCGGCGCTTCCTGGTCGCGCTGGCAGGGCGCCGGCCGACGGTACTGGTCTTCGAAGACCTGCACTGGGCCGACGAGACCATGCTGCGCTTCCTCGACCTGCTCGCCGGCGCCGCCCGCGACGTCCCGCTGATGATCCTGTGCACCGCACGCCCCGAACTGGCCGACCACGCACCGGCATGGGCGCGCACGATGGCCGGGGCACTCAGCATCACGCTGCCGCCGCTGCGCGACGCCGGGATCGCGGCGATCTACGGACACCTGTTCGGCCAGCCGGCGTTCGCGGCCGACATGCTGCACCGGCTCATCGAAATGGCCGACGGCAACCCGCTCTACGCCCACGAGTACGTGCGGATGCTCATCGAGCAGGGCGCGCTGCGCCAGTCCGGGCGAGGGTGGTCACTGGACAAGGCGCGCGACCTGCCAATGCCCGACGGGGTACACGCCATCATCGCCAACCGGGTCGACCTGCTCGACAGCACCGACCGCGCCGCCCTGCTCGCCGCGGCGGTCGTGGGCAGCCACTTCTGGCCGGGTGCCGTCGCCGCCTCGCTCGGGCAGCCCGTCGAGCTGGTCGAGCGCTCGCTGCGCCGCCTCGTCCAGCGCGACTTCGTGCACGAGCTGCCCGAGTCGACGATCGCCGGGCAGCCCGAGTTCCGGTTCCGGCACGTGCTCGTGCGAGACGTCTGCTACCAGCGGCTCCCCCGCACCGAACGGGTCGCCCGGCACGAACACACCGCCGACTGGCTCGACGCGCTCTCCGGCACCCGCGACACCGACCTCGCCGACGTGCTGACCCACCACCGCTGGGCCGCCCACGAGACCGCCCGGGCCCTCGGGCTGCCCGCTGGGCGGTACGCCGCCGCCGCGCGCGACGCGCTGCACCGGGCGGCCCGCCGGGCGTACGCGCTGCACGCCCTGGACGCGGCCGGCGGCCACGCCGAGCGAGCGCTGGGCCTCCCCGAGGCCGGTGACGACCTGCGACTCGACCTGCTGGCCACCGAGATCGCGTTCCGCCGCGACGGGCACCTGGACGGCACCGACGGCCTCACCGACCTCGCCGGCCGCCTCCTCGCCGCCGGCGACCACGCCGGTGCCGCGCGCGCCTGGACGCTGCTCGGCCAAGCCGCCTGGCTGCGCGCCGACCGGCCCGCGGCACTGTCGTGCCTGGACCGGGCGGTCGAGCTCTTCGACAGCCTGCCCGACACCGTGGTAAAGGCCGACGCGTACGCGGAACTGGGCCGCTCGCACATGCTCAACTACGAGGGCGAGCCAGCCATCGCCGCCGCGGGCGCGGCGGTCGAGATCGCCTCCAGGCTGCCCGCCCCGGACGCCGCCGAGGTACTGGCGAACGCGCGCATCACCGTCGCGATGGCGCGATACCAGCTCGGCGACCCCGCCGGGCTCGACGAACTGTGGGCGGTCACCCGGCTGTGCCGGGAACGGCGGCTGCGGGCGCTCCCCCGGGCCGTGCAAAACCTCGCGTACGCGGTGCGCGAGGAAGGCGACTGGGTACGCTCCGACGAGCTGCTCCGCTCCTCCTCCAGTTCCTCCGGGACCGGGCAGACGCTGGCCACCGGGTACTCCGGCGAGGCCATGCGGGCGTACTTCGCCGGTGACTTCGGTGCCCTTCTGGCCGCCGCCGACGCCTTCCTCGAAACCCCGGGCGGGCGCTGGGACATCCAGGTACGCGGACTGCGCTCCGCCCTGCGGGTGCTGCGCGGCGACCAGAGCGCCGACGACGTCGACGCCACGCTCGAAGCGGCCCGGGGCAGCGGCTTCCACCGGCCACACTGGACCGCGCTCGGGCTCGGCGCGCTGTGCCGGGCGCTCCAGGGGCGGCGGCGCGAGGCGGGTGCGCTGCTCACCGAGCTGGCCGACTCGTGGCGCCGCGTTCCGGTACTGGCCAGCGGCGAATGGGTGACGGCGGCGGCGTACGCGGCCGTGCTGACCGGCGCCGACGCCACCGCCCGGGTCGCCGGCATGCTGGCCGAGGTGAGGCACCGCACCCCGTGGGTCGACGCGGCCCGGCACACGCTCGCGGCCAACGCGGCGGGGTATCTGGCTGCCGCCGAGATCTATGCCGGGATCCCCGACGCTACCGACCGGATACTTGCCCTGACGCTGGCGGTTGGGGAGCTGAGGCGTGCCGGCGACCGGGCGGGCGCGGACGTGGCACTGACGGAGGTGCGGGCGTTCGCCCACCGCAACCGCGCGCCCGGCCTCCTCCGCCTGGCCGAGGCCGGCACCCACCCCCGCTACGCGCCTCTAGCCTCCTAACGGCGCCCGCATGCCGCGCCCGTCCCGCATGCCGCGCCCGTCCCGCACGCACGCCGCGCCCGCACGCCGCGCCCGCACGCCGCGCCCGCACGCCGCGCCCGCACGCCGCAGGCGCGGCTTCGCCTCGTCGATCAAGGAGATCTGCATCGATCAAGGGCAAATGCACGCGGAAAAGAGATCAAACCACGTGCGTTTGCCCTTGATCGGCGGCAAGGGGGCGCGGGCGCGCCGCGGAAAGGGCCGCGGGCGCGCCGCGGAAAGGGCCGCGGGCGGCCGCGCGCGCCGGCACGCCACGGCGCGGTGCGCCGGCGCGGTGCGAGGTCAGGCGGCTATGGGGGTCGAAGGTTCGGGGGCGGGCTTGGACTTGACTTTTTGGGCGTAGATGTCCACGTACTCGCGCCCCGACAGCTCCATCAGCTCGTACATGATCTCGTCCGTGATCGCCCGCTCGACGAACCGATCGCCCGCCATCCCCGCGTACCGGCTGAAGTCGAGGGGCGCCCCGAACCGGATGTGCACCCGCTTGACCTTCGGAATGATCTTGCCTGGTGGCTGGATCTCGTCGAGGTTGAGCATGACGACCGGGATCACCGGGGCGCCGCTTTCCAGGGCGAGCCGGGCGACGCCCGTCTTGCCCCGGTACAGCCGGCCGTCCGGGGAGCGGGTGCCCTCCGGGTAGATGCCGGCCAGCTTGCCCTCGCGGAGCACGCGGAGCTGAGTGTCGAGGGCGGCCTGGGCGGCTCGCCCGCCGGACCGGTCGACGGGGATCGTGCCGGTGCCGACGAAGAACATCTTCACGAGCCAACCCTTGATCCCTTTACCAGTGAAATACTCGGCTTTGGCGACAAAGGTGACTTTCCGCTTCACCATCAGCGGCATGAAGATCGAGTCGGAGAACGACAGGTGGTTGCTCGCGATGATCGCCGGCCCGAAGTCAGGAACGTGCTCCCGACCCTCGACCCGGGGCCGCCAGATCAATCTCAGCCATGGCCCGAGCAGGATGTACTTGAGCAACCAGTAGAGCACGCGCGTCCTTCCCGCAGAGTTCCGCGCCGGGAACTGTCGGCAATGAGCCTACGAACCAGGTACACCGCACCACAACGCACTCCCCGAACCTGTCCTCGCCGTGTCACGATTCAGAGCACGGCGAGTGTTGCCGTGAGGGAAGCAGAGCAAGGCGCGCGAGGAGGACAAGCGGTGACTGCGGGTGGCGCGCGGCGGGGTCGGCGGGACAACGGGCTCGACGCGACCGAGTACGCCGTCGCCGGCGACGTCGATCCCCGGGTCGGCGAGCACCTGCTCGACGTGCTCGCGGCGGGTGGCATCGCGGCGTACCTCCAGCCGTCGTCCGACCTCAACCCCGTGACGCGCACCACCACGATGCCATCCCGGCCGACCGACCGCCTGTATGTCGACCGTGCCCATCTGGCCGTGGCCCGCGACTACCTGACGCGGCTGACCGACGAGGCGGCAGCCGCCAAGGAGCCGGACGTCGAGACCGAGTGGGCGCGCATCGTGGCTGGGTACCATGCTGACGTGGACACGCGGACGCCGCCCTGGCCGGCGGTGGAGGACGTGCCGAGTGGCCGGGCCCCTGAGGTCCGCACCGAGAGCGACGGCCTCGCGGACGCGACCCATATCACAGACATAACGCTCACGCCCCCGAAGCTGGCGCCCGCGAAGCCCGAACCCTCCCTACTGGACGGTCTGGACACGTTCGGCGCGCAACTGCCGGCGGACGACGACGAGAGCTACACGCCACCGCCACCACCACCGCTGCCGCGCATCTCCAAGTACGCCGTGGTCGGCATCCTCGCCATCATCGGCGGCTTCCTGCTTTTCCTGTTTCCCGACCTGGCGCCCATCGACCGGGCCGTCGCGACCGTCCTGGGTTTCGCGGCGATCCTCACCGGGTTTGTCACGCTGGTGCTGCGGCTGCGCTCCGGAGATGACGAAGAGGATGACCCGGACGACGGCGCGGTGGTTTGAGGATTCAGCGAAATTCATCGACCTCTGTTGTCACTGCGTAACACTCGCGTAACTTCGCGTCAGTAGGAATACTCCTAATAGGCGAAGACCCCAACCGATGCGCGCGCACCGAGACGAGGTGCCCAATGCGGCAGAGTTCCCTCGTGGTGGTGGCCAACCGCTTGCCCGTCGACGACACCGTGGCGCCCGACGGCGCTTGTGAATGGCGTCGCAGCCCGGGCGGCCTGGTCAGTGCCCTGCACCCGATCCTCCAGCATGCGCCGGCCATCTGGGTCGGCTGGGCGGGCGGCACCGACACCGCGCCGACCCTGCCCGACATCGACGGCGTCCGCATGCGCACCGTCGCCCTCTCCGAAGACGACGTGCGCCAGCACTACGAGGGCTTCGCCAACGCGACCCTGTGGCCGCTGTACCACGACGCGGTCGAGCAGCCCGTCTACCACCGCCGCTGGTGGGAGTCGTACCAGCGGGTCAACCAGCGGTTCGCCGAGGCTGCGGCCGAGGCGGCCGAGCCCGGCGCGGTCGTCTGGGTGCAGGATTACCATCTTCAGCTCGTGCCGGGGATGCTCCGTGCTCTCCGGCCCGACCTGCTGATCGGCTTCTTCCTGCACGTGCCGTTCCCGCCGCCAGAGCTCTTCATGCAGCTGCCCCGCCGCGCCGAGCTGCTGCTGGGGATGCTGGGCGCCGACCTGGTCGGGTTCCAGCGTGCCCAGGCGGCGCACAACTTCGCCCAGCTCGCGGCCAAGGTGCTCCAGGTGCCGGCCACCGACCGGCGGATCGCGGTCGAAGACCGGGTGGTCCGCATCGGTGCCTTCCCGGTGTCGATCGACATGGCCGAGATGGAGGTGCTGGCGGCACGCCCCGACGTGGTGGCCCACGCGAACCAACTGCGTAAGGACCTCGGCGAGCCACAGCACATGATCCTCAGCGTCGACCGGATGGACTACACCAAGGGCATCGAGCACCGGCTCAAGGCATACAGCGAACTGCTCGCCGACGGACACATCAAGGTGCGCGACACGGTGCTGGTCCAGGTCGTGGTGCCGAGCCGCGAGCGGGTCGAGCAGTACCAGATCCTCCGCGACCGGGTCGAGCGCGAGGTGGGCCGCATCAACGGCGAGTTCGGCCGGGTCGGTGAGCCCGCCATCCACTACCTCAACCAGCCCTTCGACCGGGCCGAGCTGGCCGCACTGTACCGCGCGGCCGACGTCATGATGGTCACCCCGCTGCGCGACGGCATGAACCTCGTGGCCAAGGAGTACGTCGCCGCCCGCGTCGACGGCGACGGCGCGCTGGTGCTCAGCGAGTTCGCCGGGGCCGCCGCCGAGCTGACCCAGGCGTACCTGGTCAACCCGCACGACCTCGACGGGCTCAAGCTCACGCTCATGCACGCGCTCGAAGCCGCACCGAGCGACGTGCGCGGCCGGATGGCCGCCATGCGCGCGCACCTGCGCACCCACGACATCCAGGCCTGGGCCCGGTCGTACGTCACCGCGCTGGACCGGTCGGGCTCGCTGATGACCCGCCTTACGAGCTGAGCCGGTACCCGACGCCGCGCACCGTCTCGATCCCCGGTGCCCCGTCGGCGCCCCGGAGCTTGCGGCGCAGCCGCTTCACCGCCGAGTGCAGTATCGACGAGTCGCCCAGGTACGAGCCGCCCCAGACCTCGACGAACAGCTTCTCGTACGGCCACACCGCAAGCGGTGGACGGGCGAGCCGGGCGAGCAGTTCCCGCTCCCGCCGCGTCGTCGCCACCACGCCGCCGCGCCACGTGACCTGGTGACCGTCGACGTCGACGACGAACTCGCCGTGACTGACCGCCGCCGCTGGCTCCGCCGCGCCGCCTGCCGGTCTCGGCGCCTCTCCGGCCGGTCTTGTCTCGGCCGGGAAGAGCGTGGCACGCAGCTCGTCCAGGTCGGTGCAGACCAGCACCGGCGTACGCCGGTCGATACGTTGCACGATCCACTTGCGTAGTTCGAGGTCGGCCGACACGCAGACCACCAGCGGGACATCACCGTTCGCCATAGCGCCTCCCCAGGACCGCTTTATGTCTACAGTGGACCGGATGCGCTCACATGGTGGCGCCCTTGTCCAGCCAGTCCAGGATGGCGTCGACCGGCTCGCGCCAGCGCGCGTCGAGCATTAGGTCGTGACCCATACCGGGAAACATCAACGGCGCACCACCGTACCGGCGAGCCGCCTTCGTCAGCGCCGACGCCGGCACCACACGGTCGTCGGGGCTGCCTACCACCAGTACCGGCGGATCACCGACCGGCGGCTCGGTCGCGCGATGCGCGAGCAGCTGCCACTGCGCGCGCGCCGAGGCGCGGCCGAGCCGCGCTGTGTAGGCCTTCGCCGTCGCCTCCGGGACCTCGCGGCTGAAAAGCTGGCGGCGCCCCATCCGCAACCGCCCGCCGAACACCGCCGGCGCCGTCCCCGCCGGATTGCGCCGCAGCGCCGTCGCCAGCGTCACCCACCCGCCGAGCACCGGCGCCGCCAGCACCGCGGCGCGCGCCGGGTAGCGCGCCAAGGCGCGCTCCACCACCAGAGCCCCAGCCCCCTGCCCGACCAGCACGGCCTGGCGCGGCAGGCTCGCCGCCACCTGCACGACATCATGCGTGTACGCCCGAAGCGTGGCCTTCGGCCCAGGGCCGCTGCCGCCATGCCCACGCAGGCTGACCGCGTGCGCAGGGAACCCGCGGGACGCGGCATGCTCCAGCCAGTGCTCGGCGAACACCCACGCGCCGTGCCCGAACCCGGGCACGAACAGCACCGGCGGCTTGCCCTCGTCGGACTCCGGGGTCGCCGACAACACCTCACGGCGTACCGGCCGCACCGGACGCGCCCAGTCACGAAAACGAATGATCCTGGTGCTCATGCGGGGCCCCCGCGGAGTCGTGGAGCGAAGCGGAAGGACTTCGTGGGGTGCTTCATGCGGGGCCCCCGCGGAGTCGTGGAGCGAAGCGGAAGGACTTCGTGGGGTGCTTCATGCGGGGCCCCCGCGGAGTCGTGGAGCGAAGCGGAAGGACTTCGTGGGGTGCTTCATGCGGGGCCCCCGCGGAGTCGTGGAGCGAAGCGGAAGGACTTCGTGGGGTGCTTCATGCGGTCGCCATCTCGTTCAGGGTCTTCTGCAACGCGCGCAGATAGTCCACGTGCGCGATCTCGAACCAGTGCCGCGGCGTGTCCTTGACGTTCGCACCGAGGAAGCGGCGCTCTGGCGCCTTCGCCACCCGGCTCGCCCAGAACTCGCCCGCCCGCTGCGGTGCCGCCTCACGCATCCGCAACCACCGCGCGACCGCCACGCTCTGCCAGTGCGTGAGCGTTGGCAGGCCCGAGTCGGACTCCAGCAGGCCCACCACGGCCAGCGTCGGGTGCTGCCGGGAGAACGCGTGCATGTGCAGCTTCGGCCGGCCGTCGGCGCCGATGCCGAGCAGCTCCGGCGCCAGGAACTCGAACCGCGGCTGGTATCCGGTAGCCAACACCACCAGATCCGGCTCGATCTCGGTGCCGTCGGCGAGCTCGACACTGTACTGCCGGAACCGCTTCACGTCGGGCGCCGGGCTGATCCCGCCGTGCCCGAGGTGGTAGACCACCTGGCTGTTGACGATCGGGTGCGTCTCGTAGATCTTGTGGTCGGGCTTGCGCAGGCCGAACCGGGTCAGGTCACCCACGGCCAGCCGCAGCGTCCACTGCAACAGCCACTGCCGCACCCGCAGAGGCAGCCGCAGCGCCAGGATCGCGTCGTTGACCTGGTCGGCGGGGCGCCCCAACACGTACTTGGGCGCGTACCAGTATCCGCGGCGGGTCGAGTGCCAGCAGCGGGCCGCCTGCTGCGCGGCCTCGACCGCGATGTCGCACCCGGTGTTACCACCACCGACGACCAGCACCCGCTTGCCCCGCAACTGGGCCGGATCCTGGTACGCCGACGAGTGCATGATCTTGCCGCGGAACCCGTCGATCCCCTCGTACTCAGGCATGTTCGGCGACCAGTTGTGCCCGTTGGCGACCACGACCGCCGCGTACCGGTGCGTGCGCTCCGCGCCGTACCCGCCCGTGCTGCGCGTGGTCACATCCCACTTCTGCTCGTCGGCAGGCTCGACCTTGACCACCTCGGTGCCGAACCAGACGTGCGGGCGCAGGTCGAAATGGTCCGCGTACCGCTCCAGGTAGGCGAGCACCTGGCTGTGGTGCGGATAGTCCGGCCAGTCGTCCGGCATCGGAAAATCCGGGTACTGGGTGAACGGCTTCGACGAGATCAGGTGCGCGCTCGCGTAGACGGGGCTGCGATCGTGCCGCCAGTTCCACGCGCCGCCTACGCCCGTTTCGCGCTCGTAGCAGTCGACGCCGAAGCCGTGCTCCTTGAGGTTCTTGATCGCGACCAGGCCGCTGACCCCGGCGCCTATGACGCACACGGTCTCACCGCGGTCGTAGACCGGCCGCCCGTCGCGCCAGAGGGTAGCGCCGTCATGATCGGTGGAGGTGGGCACCGAGATTCTCCTTTTGTGTGGCTGCGAAATCCTCTCGACTGTGCGCCCCCTTTGTCCACCCCCCACCCCATCCGATACCGCTCGCCCCCCGGCCATCCCACTTTTCCGCCCCTCCCCCCACCGTTCTCCCGCCCTTTCCTCTCCGCCCCTTCTCCCGTCGATCAAGGGCAAATGCACGTGGTTTTGAGATCGAACCACGTGCATTTGCCCTTGATCGACGCAGATGCCCTTGATCGCCGACCGCGGTCTCGGTCCGACGCTGGCCGACACCGCGCCGCAGCCGCCTCGCCGGCGGCCGGGCCGGCGGCAGCCGCGCCGGCGGCGGGCAACTTCCCCGAAATCGCGCCCTCCGGGGCACGCTGATGCCGCACTGTCCCTCGAAGTGCGGCGCCCAGGCCGCCGATCGACGCGGCTCACGTGGCGCGCACGCTTGGGACGACCTCCGGATCGCCGTCGCATCAGCCTCCGGTGACCCTGCCCCGCCACCCAAGGCCGGTCGACAAGCCGGACGACGCGGGTCAACAGGCGAGCGAACGACGCCGCGGCGGGTGAGCCAGGGTCGGCGCCGGAAGCGGCGCGGCCTCCAGACATGGCCCGGCAGCGGGCGACGGCAGTGGGCGGCGGAGAAAGGGGGACGCAGCGATCAAGGGCATCCGCATCGATCAAGGGCAAATGCACGTGGTTTTGAGATCGAATCACGTGCGTTTGCCCTTGATCGACGGGAGAGGAGGTTCTCCCCGGCGCGTGAGGGGCGGCGCCGGGGCGGGGCGGGGGCGGGCGCGGGGGCGGCGCGGGGCGGGGGCGGCGCGGGGGCTAGGCGGGGGGCGAGAGGGGGCGGAGGACTACTGCGCGGAGGAGGACCACCGACAGGGCCATCAGGCCGATGTACAACGGGACGCCCGCGCCCAGTTGCTGGCTCATCGCGGCCAGCGGTGGGTAGTCGGCCACCGGGGTCAGGGGGGCGGACGAGTCGCCGACCATGTCGGTCACGCGGTTGGCGACCCAGGTGCCGCGCCCAACGATCATGTCGTGCGCGATCGGGCCCGGCGTGGTGACGAGCGCGAACATGGTGCCGGCCACGGCGGCGTACAACCAGGGGATGAGGCGGGCTGACGCGGGCGCGAGGGCACTGGCCGCCCACACCGAGAACGGCAGGATCAGCGCGAGCGCAGGGGTCAGCGCGACGAACGCGAACGACGAGTCGAGCAGCCAGTGCACGACCCAGCTAATTGCCGGTCCGCCTTCGTCGAGGTAGACGGCGTGGAACCAGAACATCGCCGCGCCGCCGACGTAGCACATGACCACGGCGGTGAGGAGCAGGGCGAGCTGGGACGCCGGATCACGGTAGAACGCGACGAGGCTGCGCGGTAGCGCGCGTAGCGGAGGTCGGGGGGCGGGGGACAGGTCAAAGATCGTACGGATGGTGGGAGATGCGGACATACCTCCATCAGATCGATGAACATCTCTACATCACAACCCCCTGGGGGTTTTATGGGAGCAGAAGGTCGGCCAGTACGGGGAAATGGTCGCTGGCCTGTCGGGTTTCTGGCGTGTCGACCACGTCGTACTCCAACACCTGGATGCGCGGGTCGACGAAGAGCGCGTCGATGCGGTCTCGCGGGTTGGCGCACGAGAACGTGAGCCGGTCGGCCTGGTCGGCGGCGACCGCCGTGTCGGTGAGGCCGTCGGCGATCGTGCGCCAGGCCGCCCCGCCGGAGTTCTCGTTGAGGTCGGCGCCGACGATCACCGGCAGGTCCACTTTCGACAGTTCGGCGCGCAGCAGCGCCGCCTGAGCGGGGCGCTCGGCCGCGTCGGTCGACAGGTGCGAGCCCACCAGGACGAAGCGCGCCGGGCCCACAGAGCACTCCGCGAACGCCGCCCCGCGCAGGTGCCGCCCGGGCGTCAGCGGAAACCGCAGGCACCACGCCCGGTGTACCCGCACGCGGAGCGTCGTCAGCAGCAGGTTGCCGAGCGAGGGCAGGCCGCCCGCAGCGACCACCATGCCGAACGAGTGAGCGAGCGCGGCGCCCTTGGCGCGCCAGCGGAAGCGGCGCGGCCCCTCCTGCACCACGACCACGTCTGGCGCGACGTCGCGGACCACGCCGGCCAGCGCCTGCTGGTCGTCACGCTGGCTGTGCACGTTGTACGACAACACCCGCAGCTTCACAGTCAAAACCCTAACGGCGGCGGGCGAGGTCTCCCGCTCCCACCACGCCGGCCGCGTTACCCATCTGGGCCGGAGCCAGGTCTGCGACGGCTATCCGGCCGCGCTGCGCAAGGGCGTCTACATAGGACTGCCGAGTCGGGCCGAGCAACAGGTCGCCGGCCTCAACGACGCCGCCACCCACGACGAGGATCTGCGGGTCGAGGATCTGCACCATGTCGGCGAGCGCGATGCCGAGCCAGTGACCGATCTGGGCGAACGCTTCCCGGGATACCGGATCACCCTCTTTGGCGGCGGCGGTGACCATCGGTCCGCTGATCTCCTCCGCGTCGCCGCCCGCGAGATCGAGCAGCACGACGGCGCGCCGCGGCTCCTGCCGCGCGCCCGCCCGGGCGAAGCGCACGAGCGCGTTGCCGCTGGCGTACTGCTCCAGGCAGCCGTGCCGCCCGCAGCCGCACAGGTGACCCTCGGGCACCGACAGCATGTGTCCCAACTCGGCGGCGATGCCGTGGGCGCCTCGCACCAGCTCGCCGCCGAAGACGATCGCGCCACCCACACCGGTGCCGATCGTGAACATGATCATGGAGTCGTCGGCGTGCCGGGCTGCGCCGAAGCGGAACTCGGCCCACGCGGCGGCGTTCGCGTCGTTCTCGACGATGACCGGCAGCCCGACGGCCTCGCTGACGTAGTCGCGCAGCGGCTCGTCGCGCCAGGCGATGTTGGGCGCGAAGAGCACCGTGGAGCGGCTGGCGTCGATCCAGCCGGCGGCACCGATGCCGACCGCCTCGACCTGGTGCGCCGCGGCGAGCTCGGCCACCGCTTCGACGATCACGTCGCGGGTCTTGGCGACGTCGTCGGCCGGCGTGTCGCGGCGCGTCTGCGCCACCACCTCGCCGGCCAGGTCGACGACACCAGCGGCGACCTTCGTGCCGCCGACGTCGACTCCGATGGTCAGCGTCACGCCGCCACTCCCCTCTCAGAACCCGCAGTCAGGAATCATCGCTGGCACGGGTGGCCGCGCGCCAGGGATCATCATGCGAATCACCCTGGTCAGAGGGCGGGGCAGGCGGGGGCGGCTCGGACAGCGAGCGCAGCAGGCTCGCCACCCCGGCCGCGAAGTCGCCCGCACCGGTGGCCAGGCGCTCCGCGAAGTCGGGGCTCGGGTCGCGCACCGACGCGACGACCCGGCATATCGGGCAGACGCAGCATTCGGGGTCACCGGTGGCGAACTGCCCGCCGAAGAACGACCGACCCGAGGACAGCGCCGCCAGAGCGGTCGCTACCAGCCGCTCGGCCTCCTCGCGGGCCGACGCCGGCTCGTCCACACGCATGGGGTACCCCCTAACCGGCCTCTACCCGCCGCTTGAGCTGCTTCAATGCCGTATCCATGATCATCTTCTCGGCCTTGCGACGGAACATCCCCAACATGCCGACGGCCAGTTCCACCGAGAGGGTGTACGTGACGGTCGTGGTGCCATCGCCGTTGTCGTCGATGTCGTACGACCCGGACTGCGACTTCTGCATCTTCGAGGGCTCGACGAGGCTCCACTCGATACGCGAGATGTCTTCGGCGTACTCGTAGGCCAGCGTGTACTCGTCGGCCAGTACCCCGGCGTCGAGCGTGAACCGCACCTGGCTCGCGTACCCGTCTTCGTACTCCTCGAGCACCTCGACGCGCTTGAGCGCCTCGGTCCACTCGGGGTAGCTCGCGAAGTCGGAGATCACCGCGGCTACCCGCTCGGCGGGCGCGGCGATGACGATCGACTGGGTGGAGGAGTCCGCCATGCTGGGCAGGCTACCCGTACCGGGCGCTCCGCCAGCGATCTGGTCGCGATAGGTTGCTCAAAGCACAAACGTAAGGAGCGCTGTGCCCACAAAGATACGCGAGTTCTCCGTCCCGCCGGTCGTCACGATCGGCGACAGCGCCAACCTCACCGACCCCGTGTGGGACAACGCCGCCGAGGCGCCGGACGCGGTCCAGTTCGCCCGGCGCGCCAGGACCGGGTGGGTCGACGTCACCTGCGCGCAGTTCCGCGACGAGGTGATCGCCCTGGCCCGCGGCCTGATCGCCGCCGGCATCCAGCCGGGCGACCGGGTGGGTCTGATGAGCCGCACCCGGTACGAGTGGACGCTCATCGACTACGCCATCTGGGCGGCCGGCGCGGTGACCGTACCGATCTACGAGACGTCGAGCGCCGAGCAGGTGGCGTGGATCCTGTCCGACTCGGGCGCGGTGGCCTGCGTGGTCGAGACCAGCGCCCACGCCCTGCTGGTTAGCGGCATCCGCGACGGGCTGACCGAGCTGCGCGAGGTGTGGCAGATCGAGCTCGACGACCTCGACCGGCTCCGCGAGCACGGCGCCTCCGTCGCGGCCGACGAGGTCGAGGCGCGCCGGCGGGCCACCGGCGCCGGCGCGACCGCCACGATCATCTACACCAGCGGCACCACCGGCCGGCCGAAGGGCTGCGTGCTGACCCACCGCAACCTGTACGCGGACGTAGCCAACGCCCTCCCCGGGCTCTCGCACATCCTCCGCGAGGGCGCGTCGACGCTGCTGTTCCTGCCGTTGGCGCACTCGTTCGCCCGGCTGATCCAGATCGGCGTGGTCTGCGCCCGGGCCAAGATGGGCCACACGGCCGACATCAAGAACCTGGTGCCCGAGCTCCAGACGTTCCAGCCGACCTTCGTGCTCTCCGTGCCCCGGGTCTTCGAAAAGGTGTACAACACCGCCAAGCAGCGGGCACACGCCGACGGCAAGGGCGCGATCTTCGACCGTGCCGAGGCGGTCGCCATCGCGTACAGCGAGGCCGTGGACTCCCGCGGCGGGCCCGGCCTCGCGCTCAAGCTCCAGCACGCGCTCTTCGACCGCCTGGTGTACGGCAAGCTGCGCGCCGCCCTCGGCGGGCAGTGCCGCGACGCCATCTCGGGCGGAGCGCCGCTGGGGGCGCGGCTCGCGCACTTCTTCCGGGGCATCGGGATCACGGTCCTGGAGGGGTACGGGCTGACCGAGACCTCGCCGGCGGTGGCGGTCAACCTCCAGAACGCCGCGCGAATCGGCACCGTCGGGCGACCCCTGCCCGGTGTGACCGTCCGCATCGCCGACGACGGCGAGATCCTGATCAAGGGTGACCTGGTCTTCCAGCGGTACTGGAACAACCCGGACGCGACCGCGGAGGCGCTCCAGGACGACGGCTGGTACCACAGCGGCGACATCGGGGAGCTCGACGGCGACGGCTTCCTCACCATCACGGGCCGCAAGAAGGAGATCATCGTGACCGCCGGGGGCAAGAACGTCGCTCCCGCCGTGCTCGAAGACCGGCTCCGCGCGCACCCGCTGATCAGCCAGTGCGTGGTTGTTGGTGACCGGCAGCCGTTCATCGCCGCCCTGGTCACCATCGACGAGGAGGCGTGGCCCAAGTGGCTGGCGGCCAACGGCCACCCCGAGACCGCCACCGTGGGCGAACTGCGCGAGGACGCGGCCCTGCGTGCCGAGGTCCAGGGCGCGGTCGACGAGGCCAACCGTGCCGTGTCCGGCGCCGAGGCCATCAAGGTCTTCCGGGTACTCCCCCAGGACTTCACCGAGGCGACCGGCGAGCTGACGCCGTCCCTGAAGGTCAAACGCAACGTGGTCCACAAGACGTATGCCGACGAGATCGCCGCGATCTACGGAGGCTGACGTGACCCATCCACTGGCGCTGGCGGCGCGGCTGATCGTCCTCGCGCTGGTGGCTGTGCTAACGCTCATCACCACCGAAGACGTCGGCCAGTTGCGCTGGATCGCACTGCTCGCGCTGGCCGCCGTCCCGGCGGTGGTCGCTCCCGAGCACCGGTGGCTGGCGCCGATCGGCCGCTTCGCCGAGGTGATCGTCGTGGGGCTGGCCGCGAGCGCGATCGCCGCCGCCGCCAGCTTCGAAGACACGCTCAACCCGGGCCTCGGCGCCTCGGCGATCCTGCCGTACCTCGCGGTGCCCCTCACCGTCGCGGCGCTGCACCGGCGCGCGCGGGAAGGGGGCGCGCTGCTCGCCGTGGCCGCGGCGACGCTGGCGCTCGGCGGGCTGGTCACCAACGACGACGGCCGGCGCCAGATCACCGAGGTCGGATACCTGGTGGTGTCGGCGCAGTGGCTGATCCTCGCCGCGGTCGGCACGGTCGCCGCCGGCACCCTACAGCGCGTCATGCAGGCCCGCGGAGAGCCCAAACCCCAGCCGTACGCCGAGGCAACCCGCCTGCTCACCCAGCTGCGCAGCGTGGCACGGCAGCTTCCCGGCGCCACCCTCGACCCGGGCGGCATCGCCGAGCACCTCTTGGAGGATCTGCGGGCGGTGGCCCGGGCCGACCGCGCGGCCGTGCTCACCGCGAGCGGGGGCGGGCGGCTGGTCGTCCTGGCCCAGTCCGGAGCGGACCGGGTCGACTGGGAGACGACGCTCGACGCCGACTCGGCGATCGCCGACGCGTGGGCGAGCCAGCAGCCGCAGACCGCCCACCGCTCGCAGGCGCGGTCCCGCCGGGCGGGCGACGTTTCGGCCCTGGTGGTCCCCCTTGTGGCGGGTGTACGCACTGTCGGATTAGTGACTCTGGAAGCTGACGTCACGGGGGCGTACCCGTCTTCCGTGGTCGCCAGCGTGACCGCCCTGACGGGCCCCGCGGCCCTGCGTCTGGAGGCCGCCCTGCTCTTCGACGAGGTGCGCTCGCTCGCCACGAACGAGGAGCGGCAGCGCCTCGCACGCGAGATTCACGACGGCGTCGCGCAGGAGCTCGTCATGGTCGGATACGGCATCGACAACGCTCTCGCGACCCTCCCGGAGGGCGCCGACGAGACCTCGGAAGAGCTGCGCTCGCTGCGCGCCGAGGTCACCCGCGTCATCACTGAGCTGCGACTTAGCCTTTTCGAGCTGCGCAGCGAGGTCGACCGGCACGGTGGGCTGGCGGCGGCGATCGCGGAGTACGCGCGGCAGGTCGGCGCCTCCGCGGGGCTGCGCGTGCACTACACCCTGGACGAGTCGACGGCCCGCCTCCCGGCCGCCACGGAGGCGGAGCTTCTCCGCATCGCTCAGGAGGCGATCACCAACGCGCGCAAACACGCCGGCGCGGCGAATCTCTGGGTCACGTGTGCGGTCGATCCGCCATACGCTCAAATTGAAGTGTCGGATGACGGTCAGGGCATAGCTGACCAGCGGCCGGACGGGAGGTACGGTCTTGCGATCATGGCAGAGAGAGCGGAACGTATCCGGGGCCGGCTAGAGATCAGGCCACGCGACCCCAGCGGCACCACTGTTGCGGTAGTGCTGGGAACCTCGCCCCGACGCGATACGGTGCGCGATAGCGTGACAGCACCAGAAGGGGAGTAACCCGAGCATGACCACCAGCCCCACCACGCCGCCCGCGACGCGTACGAAGGTGCTTCTAGTCGATGACCACGACCTGATCCGCAAGGGTCTTCGGCACGCGTTCGAGCGCGACCGGCAGTTCGAGGTCGTGGGCGAGGCGGCGACAGCCGCCGAAGGGGTACGCCAGGCGGGCGCGCTCCAGCCCGACGTTGTGATCATGGACCTGCGGCTGCCCGACGGGAGCGGCCTGGAGGCGACCCGGGCACTGCGCAAGTCGAGCGCCACGATGGGCATCGTGGTCCTGACCATGTACGCCGGCGACGACCAGCTCTTCGGTGCGCTCGAGGCGGGGGCCAGCGCGTTCGTGCCCAAGACCGCCCCGGCAGACGAGGTCGTGGCCGCGGCCCGGCACGCCGCCTCCTCGCCGAGCGCGTTCACGGCCGCCGACCTCGCCGAGGCTATGAAGCGTCGCCTCGCGCCGTCGGGTCCGCAGCTGTCCCCACGCGAGGGCCAGGTGTTGCGCCTGCTCGCCGACGGCATGAGTGTGGCCGGCATCGCCAAGCAGCTGTTCGTCAGCGAGTCGACGGCCAAGACGCACATCTCGAAGCTGTACGAGAAGCTCGGCGCCGCCAACCGCGCGCAAGCCCTGATGACCGCGCTGCGGCTCGGCCTGCTCGAAGCGCCCGACGCGCCGAAGTTCTAGCCCTAACACGCTCAAGGCGTCCCTCAAGTTGGTTCCAACGACTTGAAGGACGCCTTGATCATGGAGTGGTCCGGCGCAGCGCCAGGTACGCCTCGCAGCCCAGGCACAGCCCGAACGCCGCGTTGAGAAACGCGGCCGCAAGCGCGAACGCGGTCATCACGACACCGAGCACGGTCGCGCCGGCCAGGAAGCCGACCGCGGCCACGAGCGTGAACACCAGCCCGACCGCCTGCGCGAAACGCACCGGGGCGACCGGCTCCCACTCGGTGGGGCGACCCAACCGCGGCGCCACGAGCGCGCGGAACAGCAGGCCGTAAGGCCCGCGCCGGGGATCGGCGGCGGTGACGGCGAAGACCGCCGCCTGCGCGAGGGCCAGCCAGCCTGAGCCGGTAATCAGGACGAGGACGAGGACGACGACGGTCAGGGCCGCGGCGAAGCGCGGACCGCGTGGATCGAGCATGAAAGGGCCTTTCGGGTACAGGGTGACTGCTGGGCCTGGTGCGTTTCAGGCGCGACAGAGGCTCGCCGCCAGCCGCCCGTGGTCCACGGCGCGGCGGCGAGTCAACAGCGGTCGCCTCATGCCGCCGGCTCCAGAAGCGGAGCCAGCGCGGCGATGACCTGGCCCTTGGCGGGCACACCCGAGGCCCGCTGGACGATCCGGCCGGTGCGGTCGACGACCAGCACGGTGGGGGTACGCCAGATGCCCAACTCGCGGACGGCCTCAAGGTGGCTCTCGGCGTCGACCTCGATGTGGCGTACCCCGTCAAGGGTTTGTGCGACGTCGGCGCACACGCGCCGGACGGCCCGGCACGGTGCGCAGAACGCGGAAGAGAACTGGAGCAGCGTGGCCGGCGTGCCCGCCTCGACGCCGAGCGCGGCGAGCGCCGGGTGTCCCGCCTCGGCGGGCTCGGCGGGTGCGGCAGGCTCGGCGCGCAAGCGGCCGTCGCGGGCGCGGCGCCAGAGCCCGAACGCGGTCGCGGCGACGATCGTCACCCCGGCCACGCCCAGTCCCGTCAGCGCCCCCATGTCCATATCCACCACGGTGACATGTGCCCCGCCGTAATGACCATGATGTCCCGCCGGCTGGGCGAACCTCACACTGGCCGATCACGGCGTACGCTGCCGGTTACGGCCGGCGCATAGCGTCCGGTCTGGATGGCCGGGCATACGACGGGCAGAATGGCGGCGACCCACCAGGGAGCCACCAAACACCCGGCCACGGGCAGAAGGGACGGGCATGCGACGTCCGGACTGGGCACCGGAAAGCATCGATATCGAGCGCCCAAGTGTCGCCCGCATGTATGACTACTACCTCGGCGGGTCGCACAACTTCGCGGTGGACCGCGCCGCCGCGCAGGCGCTCATCGCCGCCATCCCCGAGGCTCCCCTGATGGCCCAGGCCAACCGGGCGTTCCTGCGCCGCACAGTGCGATACCTCGTCGAGGCGGGCGTCCGGCAGTTCCTCGACATCGGCTCCGGCATCCCGACGGTCGGCAACGTGCACGAGATCGCCCAGGAGGTCGCCCCGGACGCCCGCGTGGCGTACGTCGACGTCGACCCGGTCGCGGTCGCGCACAGCCGGGAGATCCTGTCCGGCAACGACCAGGCAGTGGTGATCCAGGAGGACATCCGGCACCCGGAGCGCATCCTCGACCACCCCGACATACACAAGCTGATCAATTTCGACCAGCCGGTGGCGCTGATGATCGTGGCTGTTCTGCACTTCGTATCGGACGACGCCCAGCCCGCACACATCGTCAAGACCCTCCGCCGTCCGCTGGTGCCCGGCAGCTACCTGGTGCTGTCGCAGGCGAGCCACGAAGGGCGCAGCGACGAGGAGCGGGAGCAGGCGATCGCCATCTACGAACAGACCGACAGCCCGCTGGCGTACCGCGGGCGCGACGAGGTGGCACAGTTCTTCCACGGCTTCGAGATGGTCGAGCCGGGGCTGGTCTGGGTGCCCGAGTGGCGCCCAGACACACCAGAGAGCGCGGAGGACGCCGAGCGTGCCGTCTACATCGGTGGCGTGGGCAGGCTGACGTGAACGGGCCGTCCGACTCCGCGCCGGCCCGTGGCACGCTCGCCGCCCGGGCCGGATACGCCACATTCGCGCGAGCCTGGGCCAAGGCGATCACGGGCACCAGCTACATGCCGGTCACCCAGGCCGAGCTGGAGGCGTTCCTGGAGAGCCTCACCGTGCGGCTGGTCGACGCGCTCTTCGCCGAGCCGTTCAGCCTGCGACATGGATACCAGATCGGCGCCGACCTGGTGGCCGCGCACATCGCCTCCGCCGAGGGCCTGGGCCGCACGATCGAGGTCATCGACCTGCGGCTGCTGCGCGACCTCGGGCTGTCCGGCGACGATGTGCGCGACCGGATGGCGCGGGTGCTGGGCACGGTCGCGATCGGGTACGCCCGCGCGCTACGCGACCGCACGCTGGACGAGCAGGAGTCGATCCGGCGAGCCGCGCTGGTGGCCCGCGAGCAGGCCGAGCACGCCCTACGGGAGAGCGAGGCGCGCTTCCGGCACCAAGCCACCCACGACCCGCTCACCGACCTGCCCAACCGCACGCTCTTCACCGAACGCCTCGACGCCGTCTTCGGCCGGCAGGGCACGGGCCGCCGGCTCGGCCTGTGCTTCGTCGACCTCGACGGCTTCAAGATGGTCAACGACACGCTCGGCCACCACGTCGGCGACCTGCTCCTCGTCTCGGTCGCCGACCGCCTCCGCCGCGGCCTCGGCACCCACCTGGTGGCCCGGATGGGCGGCGATGAGTTCGTCATCCTCGTCGAAGACACCACCTGCACCGACGACGTGCTCAAGGTCGCCGACGCGGCGCTCGCCGCCATCACCGAGCCGTCCACTGTCGACGGTCACGAGCTGCGGGTGTCCGCCAGCGTCGGCATCGTCGAGCGACCGGTCGAGGGCACCAGCCCGCGCGAGGTCATGCGCGACGCCGACATCACGCTGCACTGGGCCAAGACCGCCGGCAAGGGCCGGTGGGCGCTGTTCGACGCAGGCCGCAACCAGCGCGAGCTGACCCGGTACGCGCTGTCGTCGGCGATGCCGTCCGCGCTCGACCGTGGCGAGTTCTGCCTCGACTACCAGCCACTCGTGTCGCTCACCGACGGCGCCCTGCTGGGCGTCGAGGCCCTGGTGCGGTGGCGCCACCCGCAGCTCGGCGTGCTGCGCCCAGACCACTTCATCGGGCTGGCCGAGGAGACCGGGCTGATCGTGCGGCTGGGCAGTTGGGTGCTCGCCGAGGCGTGCCGTCAGGCCCGGCGGTGGGCCGACTTGAGCCCGACCGCGCCGTTCGTGAGCGTCAACCTCGCCGTCCGGCAGGTGCGCGAGCCCGAGCTCGTCGACGAGGTCACCGCCCTGCTCCAGGAGCACAGCCTGCCGCCCGACCGGCTCCAGCTGGAGATCACCGAAAGCGCGATGATGAGCACCGCCGACGAGTCGGTGGGCGCGCTGCGCTCGCTGGCCGACCTCGGAGTACGGGTCGCGATCGACGACTTCGGCACGGGGTACTCGAACCTCGCGTACCTGAGCAAGCTGCCGGTGTGCGAGTTGAAGGTGGCCGGCTCGTTCGTGGAAGGGCTGCGCGCGCCCGCCGCCGACCCAGCCAGCCTCACCGACGAGCGCATCCTCGCCACGCTCGTGTCGCTGGCGCACACCCTCGACCTCACCGTCACCGCCGAGGGCGTCGAGACCGCCAACCAGGCCGACCGGCTCCGGGCGATCGGCTGCGACGCCGCGCAGGGCTGGCACTTCGGCCGACCCGGCTCGCCGTCACACGTCGAGGCCCTCCTCCTCTAGCGCGGCCGTCTGGTAGGCGCTGGCCTGCAACGTGAAGAGGCTGGCGTAGGTGCCGTCGCGCGCCATCAGCTCGTCGTGCGAACCCTCCTCGATCAGCGCGCCGTGGTCGAGCACGTAGATCCGGTCCGCCTCGCGCACGCTCGCCAGCCGGTGCGTGATCAACACGACGGTGCGGCCGGCGGCCAGCTCGCGCAGGCGGCGGTACACCCGGTGCTCAGCGCGCGGGTCGAGGTTGGCGGTCGGCTCGTCGCAGATCAGCAGCGCCGCGTCCCGGTAGAACGCCCGGCTCACCGCCAGCCGCTGCCACTGCCCGCCGGACAGGTCCGCGCCGTCCGTGAAGTGCCGCGACAGCAGTGTGTCGTACCCGCGGGTCAACTCCACGATGAACTCATGCGCGTCGCCCCGCTCGGCGGCCGCCTCCACGGTGGACTGTTCCGCCGGTCGCTCGTACCGGCCGATGCTGATGTTGTCGCGCGCGGAGAGCGGCCACCGCGTCGGTTCCTGCATGACCACCGCGACCTGATCGCGGACGCTGACCGGGTCGACGCCCGCGAGGTCGACGCCGTCCCAGAAAACGGTGCCGCGGTCGGGGTGGTAGAGGCCGGCCAGGAGCCGGGCGAGCGTCGACTTGCCCGAGCCGTTCTCCCCCACCAGGGCGATCGTCTCGCCACATCGGACGGTCAGCGACACGTCACGTACCGCCGGGCGCTCGGCACCCGGGTACGCGAACGTGACGCCCCGCAGCTCGATCCGGTCCGGGCCGAGCGGGGCCCGCTGTGGCGGCGCCGCCTCGGCCCGCTCCTGCGCCAGTGCGCAGAACCCCTCGTAGTCGCTGAAGTACAGGCCCTGCTCGTAGAGGTGGTTGACGGAGAAGGCCACCTGGGTCAGCCGCTCGATGCCGGTGCTGATCGCGTACGCCGCCGCGCCGCCGACTGCGAGATCCATCCGGCCGGTCAGCAGCAGGGCGAGCAGAGCGGCGTACGTCAGGCCGGTCGCCACACTGCCCAGCGCGGTGCCGACCAGGTTGGTGCGCACCTGCCGGGTGGAGACCTTCATGTACTCCCGGGTCGCCACATCGAGCAACCGCCGCACCTCGGCGAGCAGGTACCGCCGGACCGTGAACGCGCGCACCTCCGGCGCCGGCTCACGCTCTGCGAGCAGGTTCGAGAGCATCCACTTGCGCCGCCACACCGCCACCAGGCGCAGCTCCTGCCAGTACCCCAACCGCGCCGCCCGCACCGCCGCCCAGCCCCGCGGCACCACCGCCAGCACCAGCAGCGGCAGCAGCACCGGATGCAGTACCGCCAGCACACTTCCGACCGCCGCCAGGCCGATCAGGTTCGTAGCCAGCTCGGTGCCATGGTCGACGATCCGCTGGGCGGCGTCGATCCCCCGGTCGCGGGCCCGCTGCATGGCGTCCCGCCAGTCCGGGTCGTCGAACGTGGCCAGGTCGACCCTGGTGGTGAGGTCGAGCAGCTCCATCTCGGCGGCCTGCAGCACCTGCGGCGACAGCCGTCCCTGCGCCGCCGTGGCCGCCGACGTAAGCAGCGTCTTCAAGGCTCCCGCAACCACCATGACGAGCAACGACGGCACGGCCGCGCGGATCCGGTCGGGCGTCGGGCCGGCCCGCAACAGTCCATCCAGGACACCGACGACGCTGACGAGACTCACGGCGCTCGCGACACCGCCCGCGACCTGGAAACCAACCAGAGCCAGGGTGGTGCCGGGGCTGGCGCGCCAGGCCAGCCGCCAGGCTTGGGCCAGCAGGCTCGGGAGGCGCCGCAGCATCCGCCAGAACGTGGCGTTGGCGGCTTCCGCGGTGGCGGTCAACCAGTACGGCACCTTCAGCTCGTCGTCCGAGGGCGACTCCATGCCTTCCTTCGTACGGCACGACGCCCCATACCGTCCAAGCCTTTCCCGCCCCCACCGCACCCACCCGCCGCGCCCGCCCAGCCGCCACGCCCGCCCCGCCGCGCCGCCGCCCCCGCCGGCGCGCCCGCGCGCTGCGTCCCCTTCCGTCGATCAAGGGCGAATGCACGTGGTTCGATCTCTTTTCCACGTGCGTTTGCCCTTGATCGATGGAAACGGCCTTGATCGACGGCCTCGCCGCGCGCCGGGTCAGGGGTTGAGAAGCTCCGACAAGTGGGTCGCCTGCGTTTCCCAGCGCCATTCGCGCTCCACCCAGGCGCGGCCCGCTTCACCCATCCGGGTGGCCAAGGCGCGGTCCGACAGCAAGGTAGCCACGCGGTCGGCGATCCGCGGGATGTCGCGGCCGTCCACCACGTATCCCGTCTCGCCCTCGCGGACCGCATCGGGCGCGCCGCCCGAGTCGCCGGCCACCACAGGCAGCCCGCTCGCGGACGCCTCCAGATAGACGATGCCGAGGCCCTCCACGTCGAGGCCGGCGTTGCGGGTGCGGCACGGCATCGCGAAGACGTCACCGGCGGCGTAGTGCGCGGGCAGTTCCTCGTGCGGCACCGAACCCGTGAACACCACGCCCTCGCCAGCCATCTTCGCGAGGCGGGAACGGTGCGGCCCACCGCCGACCAGCAACAGCACCGCGTCTGGCACCCGACGCCGGATCAGCGGAAGGGCCCGGATCAACGCGTCCTGGCCCTTCCGAGGCACCAGCCGCGAGACGCAGACCACGACGGGCCGATCGCCGAGGCCGTGCCGGCGGCGGATCTCACCACCATCCACCCGGGGGTGGTACGCGTCGACGTCGACCCCCGGCGGAAGCCGGCGCAGCTCGGTGAGGCCGTGCAGCGCCCGGTCGAGGCGCACCCGCTGGTACTCCGTCAGGTAGGTCGTCACGTCGACGCCGCGCGCGATCCGGCGCAGCAGGCCCCGCGCGCCCGGCAGCGCCGCCCAGCCGATCTCGTGGCCGTGGGTGAGCGCCACCGCCCGCTCCACACCCGCCCGGCGGCGCAGCCCGGCGGCGAGCAGGCCGAGCGGGGCGGCGGCGCCGAACCACACCGAGTCACAGCCGTACGCCTTCGCCAGCTCGGCCGAGCGGCGCGCGGCCCGGCGGGTCGGCAGCAGGATCCCCGTCGACTCTCGGACCACCTCGAAGGGCTGCTCCGCGTCGAACTTGGCCGCGCCGCGCCAGGTCGACGCGTACACCACGAGCGAACCGGGCGGCTGCCGGATCGCGAGGTTGTGCACGAAGGACTGGATGCCGCCCGGCCGCGGCGGGAAATCGTTGGTGACCAGAAGCGTGGTCATGCGGGGTGTCTCATCGCTCTCCCCGGGCGTAGGCACGCGCCGCCGCCATCCGCTCCACCGTGGACGGATGCGAGGCGGAGTACAGGTATTCCCAGCGGGGCGGGTCTGGGTCGCCCAGGTTGACCGTGGAGAGACGACGCTGCATCGCCTCGAAGGTCGCCGGATCACCAGTCAGCTCGAGCGCGTGCTGGTCGGCGCGCGCCTCCACGCGCCTGGACACCAGGCTCTGCACCGGCGCGGAGGCCAGGCCCACCACCGACACGATCGCCACCATCAGGGCGAGTGCCCGTGGCTCGCCCATCGAGTCGACACCGGCCGCACGCAGCAGCCACCCCCAACCGCCCAGCACGTACAGGGCGATCACGGCCGCCGCCGCGCCGAGGGCACCGATCAGCGTGCCGGTGAAGACGTCGCGGTCTTTGGCGTGGCCGAGCTCGTGCGCCACCACGCTCGCGACCTCGGCGGGCGGCGCCTCGCGCAGGAGGGTGTCGTAGACGACGATGCGGCGGGTCGGGCCGAGCCCCGAGACGTACGCGTTGACCGCTCGGGTGCGACGCGACGCGTCGGCCACCAGCACGTCGCGCA
Source organism: Micromonospora sp. CPCC 206061 (assembly GCF_036906915.1). NCBI lineage: Bacteria > Bacillati > Actinomycetota > Actinomycetes > Micromonosporales > Micromonosporaceae > Micromonospora > Micromonospora sp. CPCC 206061. The sequence goes on along the minus strand of NZ_JBAKHX010000039.1, from coordinate 8,171 downwards.
CCGGCACGCCGTCACGCTCGGCGAGCGCCATCAGCTCGGTGCGCTGCGGCCCGGGCTCCATCGGGGTGAACTTGTTGAAGACCGGCTCGATGAGCACCGGCACCACGAACGACAGCAGCACCACCAGGCCAGCCGCCCCTGCGGCGCCGAACGCCCACCACCAGCGCGGCGCGAACCGAGTGATCGTGTAGAAGCCGAGAAGCGCGACGGCGCCGATGACGGCGCTGACCGCGTAAGACTTGAGGACGTCGACGCCCCATCCGCTCCAGCTCTGCGTGGAGAGCCCGTATTTCACCATGACGGTGTGCCGCCAAGCCGCGAACGGAAGCGTGGCCAGCTCGGCGACCAGGACGATCGCGAGCCCGCCGACTAGGGCCCGCGCCACCCAGTGGTCGCCGAACGGGCGGCCGCCCAGCTCGACCAGGCGGGCGCCCAACGGGGTGAGCCCCAGGACCAGCGCCACCAGCAGGCCGACGGCCAGCGCACCGTACGAGCCAGGGCGCAGCGCCGCGTGGAATGCCCGGCCGCGGCTCACCTGAGCGGCCGGCAGGTCGCGCAGCGCCGCGAGCTGATCGGGGCGCGGCGCCGGCGGGCGGTGCCACGGCACGAGGAGCGCGGCGGCCACGAGGAGCGCGATGACAAGCCCGCCCAGTGCCACGACCGCCCAGAGCCTAGGGGTCATGCGAGCCGATACTAGTGGTCATGCCACGTGCCGCCTGCGGCGTCCACCGGGCATGAGCCGCAGCGGCGGCCGTGCCGGCTCGGAAATCACCTCGACCTCGAAGCCTGCGCGCGCGAACACCTCGATCGCCTGGCGCTCCGCCTCGGTGAGCTCGCCGTATCGCGGCGGCGTGTCGATCAGGGCGCTCACCAGGCACCCGCCACACGCGTTGCCCCGGACGGCGCAGCTGTCGCAATCGATAAGCATGCCCTGACGCTATGTGAGGGGTATGACAAAATCGCAACCCGGCAAGATCCATGTCCATCATCGCGTCGTGACCTGGTGGGACGCCGGGCCGGCGCGCAATGTCCCGGAACTTGCGGCATCGGACGCGGGTCGAGGCCACGACATCCCCGAAACCGCGCCCTCACCCGGACATGCCACGCCCACACCCGGTGGGCGTGGCGGCGACGGCGCGTGAGCGACGGCGATCAAGGCCATTCGCATCGATCAAGGCCGAATGCACGTGGAAATGAGATCAAACCACGTGCATTTGCCCTTGATCGACGTGCCGGGAGCGCGCTTCGCGCGCGACCCGCGCTCGGGGACGCGACCCGCGCTCGGGGGCGCGGCGTGTGCTCGGGGACGCGGCGTGTGCTCCGGGCGGGGTCGCGGTCCGGGCGGCGCGGGGCGCTTGGCATGGGGCGGAGCGGGGAGCAGGGGGTTAGGAGCGGGCTAGGCGGCGGAGTAGCGCGTCGGCGCCCAAGGGGTAGGCGCCGTGGCGGCGGACGCCGTCGGCTACCTCGCGGTCGGAGGAGACGACCACGACGGGGCGGCCCGTCGGCTCGGCGCGGACCAGGCGGCGGATCAGATCGTCGGCGGTTTCGCCCTTGCGGGAGAAGAGCACCCGCACGCCGCGCGGCGCCGGTGGCAGCCCGTGGACGCGTTCCGCCCCGTCGAACACCACAGTCACCTCGTCGCCGGTCTGGGCGGCGATCCCGCCGAGCCCGGTGATCAAGCGTTTGCGCTGCTGCTCCAGCGACATCTCACCGAACCCGCGCTTGGTCACGTTGTATCCGTCGACCATCAGATGCGCCCTGGGCAGGGCGAGCAGCTGGTCGAGGCGCGCCGGGTCGTCGGCGTCGAGCCCTCGGGAGCTTGACACGGACTCGGGCCGGTCGGCGTACGTGTCGGCCACGAAGTCGGCGGGGTTGCGTTCGGCTGGGTCGAGGGCCAGCTCGCGGCGCAGCCCCACGGCGGCGCGCCCGATCGTCTCCAGGAGCAGCCACAGCCGGGCGTCGTCGACAGCGCGCGTTTCCTTGGCGGTCGCTCGGACGCTGCCCGCGGCAGCCTCGGCTTCGGCAAGCTTCGCGCGTACCCGACGAAGCTCCGCGTCGTGGTCGGCGGCTGCGCGCGTGGCCCGGCCACGCTCGGTTGCCAGCATCTCGCTGGCCTTGCGCTCGCGCCCCTGGGTCTCGCGCAGCGACCGGGAGAGCTGGCGGGCCTCCTCGCGGAGTTGGCCGAGCTCTTCGCGGACCCTGGCCAGCTCGTCGCGGAGCTTGTCGGCCTCGACCTTGGCGACGGCGCGGTCGTGCTCGGCGCGGGTGGCGCGCTGCTCGGCCTCGCGGATCAGCTCGGTGACCATTGCGCTGTCGGCCTCGGCGCGGACTGCTTCACCGGCGGCTTCGACCAGGTCGCGCCAGTTTTGTGGGCGGGCGAGGTAAGCCAGGGCGGCCACCTCGACGGGGTCGGCGGCGGCCGGGCACACCCCTTCGAGCACGGCGACCCCCAGCTCACCGGCCTCGTCGAGGATCCGGCCGGTGACGCGCTGGCGGAAGAGCGGGTCGGCGGCTAGCTGGGCCGCGATGGCCTGGCCGCCGAGGCGGGCCCGCCGGTTGGGCGCGAACTTCGCCACCCGGCGCAGCGGCACGGGCAGCTCGTCGACCGGCACGCTGGGCAGGGCGGCGGCGGTCAGGGCGACGACGCGCTGCCGGACGGGCTCGGGAAGGATCGGCTCCGGCGCATGCGCCGCCGCCGCATCGTCACCGATGCGGTGGTCGTCGTGCGGAACCGGGTCCGACATCAGTCAAGTCTCCCACCACATGAGGCGTCGCTGCCCAGGTCCGATGACGATCTTTTCCCGATGGTGACCGGCGGGCCCCGCGAAAACGTCGAGTGACGCGGAGCGTTTCGTGGGGTGCCATGTCATACCTGAGTCTTAGTGTGCCGCGCGTGGCAGATGTGGAGTACGTCCAGGGCACCTTCGACACGCTGCTCGACGATCCTGGCGCCCTCTCGCTGCGGGAGACCACGTTCGTCGTGGTCGATCTTGAGACCACGGGCGCGGCGCCCGACGGCGGCGGGATCACGGAGATAGGGGCGGTCAAGGTCCGCGGCGGCGAGGAGCTGGGGGTACTCGCCACGCTGGTCAACCCGGGTACCTCGATACCGCCGTTCATCACCGTGCTGACCGGCATCACGCAGGCGATGCTCACCCCGGCGCCGCCGATCGAGGAGGTCCTGCCGAGCTTTCTGGAGTTCATCCACGGTGCCGTGCTGGTGGCGCACAACGCGGCATATGACGTGGGGTTCCTCAAGGCGGCGTGTGCCAAGCACGGGTATCCCTGGCCGCAGCCCAAGGTGCTCGACACGGTGGCGCTGGCCCGACGCGCCCTGGTCCGCGACGAGGTGCCCAACCACAAGCTCGGCACCCTGGCGACGTACTTTCGCACGCCCCGCCAGCCCAGCCACCGGGCGCTTGCCGACGCCGAGGCCACCGTCGACGTTCTGCACGCACTCATCGGGCGCCTGGGCAGCTACAAGGTGCACACCCTGGGCGACGCAATCGAGTTCGCCAAGGCAGTCACGCCCACGCAGCGGCGCAAGCGGCACCTCGCCGAGGGTCTGCCGCACGCGCCGGGGGTCTACATCTTCCGAGCCGCCGACGACCGGCCGCTCTACGTCGGCACGTCGGGCGACATCGCCACCCGGGTGCGCAGCTACTTCACCGCCGCCGAGAAGCGGGCCCGGATGTCGGAGATGCTGGCCGCCGCCGAGCGCGTCGAGGCCGTCGAGTGCGCGCACTCGCTGGAAGCCGAGGTGCGCGAGCTGCGGCTGATCGCCGCACACGCACCGCCGTACAACCGGCGGTCCAAGTACCCCGAACGCGCCGTGTGGCTCAAGCTCACCGCGGAGGCGTACCCGAGATTGTCTCTGGTCCGCGCGCTGGGTGAGCTCGACGGCGCCTATCTCGGGCCTTTCACCTCGCGCCGGGCGGCCGATCTGGCCGCCGCGGGGGTGCACGACGCGCTGCCGCTGCGCCCCTGCACGCTGCGGCTCTCCGCACGCACGACCACGCCGGCATGCGCGCTAGCTGAGCTGGGCAGATGCGCCGCGCCGTGCGAACACCGCATCTCTGTCGAGGAGTACGGCGAGCGCGCGGCCGCCCCGTTCGCGCGAGCCACGACCGGCGACCCGGCGCCGCTGGTCGACGCCCTCATGGCTCGCATCGAGGTGCTCTCCGACGCCCAGCGCTACGAGGAGGCCGCGGTCGTGCGGGCCCGGCTGGCCGCGGTTCTGCGTTCGACCGTGCGGCTCCAGCGGCTTGTCGGGCTGACCCAGATCGCCGAGTTGGCCGCCGCCCGGCGCGCCTCCGACGGCGGCTGGGAACTCGCCGTCGTGCGCCACGGGCGGCTCGCGGCGGCCGGCGTGTCGGCGCCCAAGGTGCATCCTCGGCCGGTCCTTGAGACACTCAAGGCGACGGCCGAGACGGTCCAGCCGGCACCCGGGCCGCTCCCGGCCGCTTCGGCGGAGGAGACCGAGCGGGTCCTCGCCTGGCTCGAACGGGCCGACACCCGGCTGGTCGAGACGTCGTCCGGCTGGGGGTCACCCGTCCGGGGGGCAGCTCGATACCGGAACCTGCTCACGCTGGCCGAAAGGGCATCTTCCGGTAAAGACTCGACCGAAAGCTCATGAGTAAGTAACCATTCGTACTACGGTTGCTCACATAGGCTGTTAGGCAAGTGCATTCCTGACAGCCAACGCCCGATTTCGGGGCCTTCGGTGAGGGAGGTGTCCGAGTGGACGTCGACGCCGGCCACGGCGCCGCACTTGGACGCGCGTTCTCAACCGACGTGAGCGACATGCCGTTCACCGCGCGGCTCCGCTCGTTGCTGTCCTGGCAGACGTCCGATGACGACCCGGTCACGACTCTCACCCGCACCCACCGCGCCATCCACCCGTACGCCGACGTCACGGTCCTGCGCCGCGGCTACGCCATCGCGGAAAACATGCACAGAGGACAGTTCCGCAAGAGCGGCGAGCCCTACATCACTCACCCGCTGGCGGTCGCGCAGATCTGCGCGGAGCTGGGCATGGACACCACCACGCTGGTCGCCGCCCTGCTGCACGACACGGTCGAAGACACGGCCTACACGCTGCAGGCGCTCGACGGCGACTTCGGCCCCGAGGTGGCGCACCTTGTCGACGGCGTGACCAAGTTCGACAAGGCGTACTACGGCAAGGCCGCCGAGGCCGAGACCATCCGAAAAATGATCATCGCGGCCGGCAAGGACGTACGTGTACTGATCATCAAGATGGCCGACCGTGTGCACAACATGCGCACCCTCGACGCCCGCTCCGCCGCCTCCCGGGCCCGCATCGCGCGGGCCACACAAGAGGTGCTGGTGCCGCTCTGCGACCGCCTCGGCATCCAGGCGCTCAAGCGCGAGCTCGACGATATCGTGCTGTACCACTTGCACACCGAGGAGTACGAGCGGATCGAGCGGCACGTGCGCAACCGGCCGCAGTGGGCCACCTACCTCGACAACGTCGTCGCCTGCGCCCGCACCGCCCTCAAGCGCAGCAAGGTCACCGCCGCGGTGGCGCCGCGCCCCCGGCACCTGTACTCGATCTGGAAAGACACAGTGGCCGGTGGGCACCGCGAGCCGTTCGACCTGCCCCGCATCGCGGTGGTGGTCGACGGGCCGGAGACCGACTGTTACGCCGCCCTCGGCGCGATCCACGGGCTTTGGCGGCCGGTGGCCGGGCGCTTCAAGGACTTCATCGCCTCGCCGAAAAACAACCTCTACCGCTCCCTACACACCACGGTGATCGGCCCCGACGACCGCAGCGTCGAGGTGCTGATCCGCACCGAGTCGATGCACCGCTCCGCCGAGTACGGCATCGCCGCCAGCTTCCGCTACCGCCGCCCCTCCGATCAGAGCGATCGGGCCCGCGCCGACGAGCTGGCCTGGCTACGGCGGGTGCTCGACTGGGAGCAGGAGACGTCCGACTCGGCCCAGTTCCTCGAATCGCTGCGCTGCGACCTCGCCGAGACGCAGATCCAGGTGTTCGCCGAAGGCCTCCAGGTGCTGTTGCCGGCTGGGGCGACCCCGGTCGACCTGGCGTATGAGCTGAGCACCGAGACAGGCGACCACTGCCTCGCCGCGAAGATCAACGGTCGCCTGGCGCCACTCGCCTCCGAGCTCGACGACGGCGACGTGGTCGAGCTCTTCACCGAAGACGGGCAGGAGCCGCAGCGCGAGTGGCTCACGTTCGTCAAGTCGCCGCACGCGCAGATGCAGATCAACCGGTGGTTCGCCGACCACCAGGAGCCGGGCATCAGCATCGCCGACAAGGTACGCCTCGGCCGCGCCACGATCGGCCTCACGCTTCGCAAGCACGATCGCGGCCTGGCCAGCGAGATGCCATTGCGCACGCTGGCCGACGACCTCGGATACCCCGATCTGGAAACCATGCTGGTGGCGATCGTCGACCGCACGATCTCCCCCGATGAGGTGGTCGAACAGCTCATCGCGCTGGTCGACCGTCGAGACTGAAGCTCTAGCCTGTGCTGGTGACTCTCCGCCGCTCTCCCCTGCGTGCCGTCGTCTACGGAATGTTCTATCGCCTGCCGCACCGGGTACGCCGGCGGATCGTACGGACCTTCGTCCCCAAGTACATCGTGGGCGCGGTGACCCTCGTACGCGACTCCGAAGCGGCCGCACCCGGCCGTCTCCTGCTGCTGCGGCAGCCGCCCGGCCGTGGCTGGGGACTCCCCGCTGGCCTGCTGCAACGCGCCGAGCCACCCGTCGTCGGGGCCGCGCGCGAGTTGGAGGAGGAGTCCGGTGTCGATCTCGATCCATCGGAGCTCGCACCGGCCGTGCCCAACGCCGTGGTGCACGCCAAGGGCTGGGTCGACATGGTCTTTGAAGCGTCGGTGCCCGCGTCCACAACCGAGCTCATTGTGGACGGTGCCGAGGTACTGGAAGCGGCGTGGCATCCGATCGACGACCTGCCCCGGCTGACGACCGCCACGGCGCGGCTGCTCGCCTATTACGGCATCGGGCCGCTGGCGGGCACGCCGGGGCCATGGGCGCCCGCGGACCCCGCGGACAGATGACCGCGCTCTGCGCGGTGGTGCTGGCCGCTGGTCAGGGCACGCGCCTTCGTCCGCTCACCGGGTACCGGCCAAAGGCGCTCTGCCCCGTCGGCAACGTGCCACTGCTCGACCGGGCTCTCGCACACGTGACCGCCCTGGGCATCGCCGGCCCGCCATCCGTCGCCGTCAACGCCTGCTACCTCGCCGAACAGATCGTCGAGCACGTCGGCGACCGGGCCCACGTCTCGGTCGAGCCCGGCGACCCGCTCGGCACCGCGGGCGGCATCGGCAACCTGCGAGAGTGGATCGACGGCCGCGGTGTGCTGGTGGGCAACGCCGACGCGTACCTCACCGGCGACATCGCACCGCTCCTGGCCGGCTGGGACGGCGAAAGCGTACGCCTGCTGGGCCGCTGGGCGCCCGACGAGCCGTACGGATTCAACGGTCACCAGTTCGCCGGGTTCTCGCTGCTGCCGTGGCGGTACGTGCGCGATCTTCGTCCGGAGCCCGGCGAACTGGTCAAGGCGGCGTGGCGACCCGCGGAAGCGGCCGGCGAGCTGACGGTCGTGACGTATGAGGGCACCTTCTTGGATACCGGCACGCCGGGCGACTACCTGGCGGCAAACCTCGACGCGGCCGGCTTCCGAAACCTTTTCGCAAATGGCGCGACCGTGACCGGCGCATGCGACCAGGCCGTGATCGGCGAGGGCGCCATCGTCCACGGCAGGGTGACCCGGGCCGTGGTCTGGCCCGGCGCCTATGTAGCCCCAAACGAACACCTGAGGGACGCGATCCGCACAGCCCCCGGCGTAACCGTCCCCGCTCCGCCTTCTCCCCTCGCCCTACGGCGGCCCGCGCCGCCTCCCCCTTCCGTCGATCAAGGCCAAACGCACGTGGTTTGATCTCTTTCCGCGTGCGTTTGCCCTTGATCGATGCGAATGCCCTTGATCGACGAGCCGTTGCCCGGCGTCAGTCGCGCTTGACCGAGGAGATGTCGCGGTCGTTCTCCGGCGGCTTCGCGGCTAGCGCACACGGCACGGCCCAGTCGGCGCGGCCCGGTCGGCGCGGCCCGGTCGGCGCGGCCCGGTCGGCGCGGCCCGGTCGGCGCGGCCCAGTCAGCGCGGTCGG
>NZ_JBAKHX010000038.1:0-79652 GCF_036906915.1 Micromonospora sp. CPCC 206061 | reverse complement strand
CGCCCGGCCAGCCGAAGCGGCACGCGCCGCCGAGGCCGCGCGTGCGCCGGAGGCGCCGCTGGAGCCGCCGAGTCCGCTGCGCTGGGAGCCGCCGGGCCGCGTCCGTCCTGCCGCGGAAGCTGACTCGCGCCGCCGCCCGACGACGGGCGAACGGCCGGCCGGCCCCGGCGTCCGCCCCGCCGAGCCAGACCTCGACGCACCGGTCGGCGACGACCGGCCGGAGCGCGACCGTGAGACCGCCGGAGCGCGAGAGGCGGCCCGTCCACCCGAGCCCGGCCTTGGTGCGCGTTTGCGCGGTGCCGACCTCGAAACCGGATCGGAGCCAGGGCCGCCCGCAGCGCCGGATCGCGGCCCGTCGCGGGCCGACGGATGGTTCAGCGCCACGCCGGTCTCCCCCGCGCCACAGGCCATGCCGGTCTCCCCCGCGCCACAGGCCGCGCCGGTGTCCGGCGGCCCGGCACCCGGGTCGCCCGCCGAAGGGTTGGCGGGCGACGGTCCGACCCGCGCCCTGGACGGTGACCCGGCTCGCGTCGAGGCGGCCGGCGGGCCACGCGAGCAGGATCCGGACGAGACGGGCGGGAGCGGGGCCACCACCGGCGAGGGGTCGTCGCTCACAGAAGGGCTGTCGCGGATCGAAGAACCGCCGCTCACCGACGAACCGCCCACGTCGGCTTCGGCGCCACCCGACGCCGAGCCACGCGTCGCCGCGAGCCCCGACACGGTGCTGCCCGCCCCCGCCGGCCCGGCGGCCGGGGCGGCCACGGCGCTGCGCGCACCCACCATGCTCGCCCCGCTGGTGCGCCCAGACTCCGACGCGCCGAGCAAGCCGCCCGCGGACACGGCGCCCGCCGAGCCGGCGGCGCCGGACCCGGAGCACCTGCTCGCGTCGTACGAATGGCGCTTCCACCACGAGACGCTGCGCGAGCTGGTGGAGAACCCCGACGATCTGCGCGAGATCCGCGACCGCCTGACCGAGAAGGTGGAGGCCGCCACCGACAACCGGGCCCGGGCCCGACTGCTCAGCCTGCGAGCCGTGGTGTCGCGCATCCTCGGCGACCTCGGCAAGGCGCTCAGCGACGCCAAGATGGCGCTCAGCCACGCCGAGGCCACCGGCGAGCTACGGCGGATCGCCATCGCGCAGGCCAGGCTCGCGCACGTGCTGCAGTGGCGGGGCGACTTCGCCGAAGCCGACCGGCTCTTCGCCGAGGCCAACTCGTCAGAGCTGCCCGACCGGCTGCGCGCCACCATGCACGAGCACGCCGGCCGGTCCTGCTACGACCAGGGCCGGTACATGGAGGCCTGCAACCACTTCGAGCGCGCGCTGGAGCTGCGCAAGGTCGAAGACCCGGACCTCATCGCGCGCACTGAGTTGGCGCTGGACGCGGTCTTCAACAAGGTCGCCGAGAACGGCTGGGGCCCGTACCCCCGCAGCACCGACGAGATCCTGCAGATCCGCAGGCCGCCGGCCCCCAAGTTCAGCGACCGCAAGCAGAAGTGGGGCTTCGCCACGGCCGACGACGAGTTCGTGGTGCCGCCCGAGTACGCGGACGTGCAGCCCTTCCGCGACGGGGTGGCCTGGGTGCGCAGGCCGGAGCAGCAGACCTGGGAGCTCATCAACGACACCGGTGAGCTGCTCATCACACCGTCGGCCGGATACCTGGGCGTGGGCTCGTTCTCGGACGGGCTGGCCTGGGTGTCCCGCGACGGCACCGCGGTGTGGATCGCCATCGACAAGAGCGGCCGCATCATCATTCCGGCCGGCTTCGACGACGTGCGGCCGTTCCGTCGGGGCATCGCGGCGGTGCGCAAGGGCGGCTGGGGCGCGGTCGACAAGACCGGCCGTGTGGTGCTCCCGACCCGGTTCTCCGGATTCGTGACCGCGCTCACCGACGGCCGGTACGTCGACGGCTTCACCGACGAGGGCCTGGCCATCGTGGACGGCGGTGGGCGCAAGGGCGTGGTCGACCGCGCTGGCCGCATGATCGTGCCGCCGGTGCACCCGGCCGTGGTGATCCACCCGGTGGCGTTCCTCATCGGCAACGGTACCGGCCAGTGGGGCGCGCTCGACCGCCGGGGTGAGGCGCTCATCGACGTCGTACATCCGAGCCGCGCGGATGTGATGGACGAGATAGATCGGCTGCTGGCCGACACGAAACCGGTGCTCTAGCCATGCCATAGGGTCGAAGGCATGGAGTTCCGACACCTTGGCCGATCCGGCCTGATGGTCAGTGAGATCTCGTACGGCAACTGGATCACCCACGGCTCGCAGGTCGAGGAGGACGCCGCGGTCGCCTGTGTCCGCGCCGCCCTCGACGAAGGCATCACCACCTTCGACACGGCCGACGTCTATGCGGCGACGCGGGCGGAGTCCGTGCTCGGCCGCGCCCTCTCCGGTGAGCGCCGGGAGGGCCTGGAGATCTTCACGAAGGTCTACTGGCCCACCGGCCCCGGTCCGAACGACCGCGGCCTGTCCCGTAAGCACATCATGGAGTCGATCAACGGGTCGCTTCAGCGACTGCAGACCGACTACGTCGACCTGTACCAGGCGCACCGGTTCGACGTCAGCACGCCACTGGAGGAGACGATGGAGGCTTTCGCCGACGTCGTGCACTCCGGTAAGGCGCACTACATCGGCGTATCGGAGTGGACCGCCGGCCAGATCCGCGAGGCGCACGCGCTCGCCAAGGAGCTGAAGATCCGGCTGATCTCCAACCAGCCGCAGTACTCGATGCTGTGGCGGGTCATCGAGGCCGAGGTGGTGCCCGCCAGCGAGGAGCTCGGTCTGGGCCAGATCGTGTGGTCGCCGATCGCACAGGGCGTTCTCTCCGGCAAGTACGTGCCGGGCCAGGCGCCGCCCGCCGGCTCCCGCGCCACCGACGACAAGTCTGGTGCCGGCTTCATCGCCCGCTGGATGAGCGACGAAGTGCTGTCCACTGTGCAGCGTCTGAAGCCGATCGCCGAGCAGGCCGGGCTGTCGATGGCCCAGCTCGCGGTCGCCTGGGTCCTGCAGAACCCGAACGTGTCGTCGGCGATCGTCGGCGCCAGCCGCCCCGAGCAGGTGCGCGACAACGTCAAGGCCGCTGGCGTCAAGCTCGACCAGGGCCTGCTGAAGGCGATCGACGAGATCCTCGACCCGATCGTCGAGCGCGACCCGGGCAAGACCGAGAGCCCTTCCAAGCGCCCGTAGTTCGTTGCTGGGGCCGGGCCGACCCGGCCCCAGCAAGCAAGGTCAGCCCTGCCAGAAGCGGATCAGATCCAGGCCGATGACGTACAGCCACGACGGCAGGCCTAGCAGGTCGCCCAGCCAGTACACGGCGTCGAAGAACCAGCCGTTGATCCGCGGGTGCCACAGCAGGGCGAAGAGCAGGATGAACCCGTACGGCGCCATCAGGTCGTAGCCGCGCCGCCACTGCGGGGGCAGCCACGGCTGGATCATGTTGCCGCCGTCGAGGCCGGGCACCGGCAGCATGTTGAGCAGGCTCGCGGTGAGCTGGAGGAACGCCAGCAGCGCTACCCCCGCCCAGAACTGCTCGTGCGCGGCCACGTCGACACCCACCGCGAACGGGATGACCAGCAGCACCATGAAGACCACGTTGGTCGCCGGCCCGGCGAGGCTGACCAGGCTGTGCTTCAGCCGCCCCCGGATCTCGTGCCGGTCGACCCACACCGCGCCACCGGGCAGGCCGATGCCGCCGAGCAGCACCACCACGATCGGCAGCACTATCGACAGCAGCGGGTGGCTGTACTTGAGCGGGTTGAGCCTCAGGTAACCCCGGTGCGCCACGCCTACGTCGCCGGCCCGGAACGCGACGATCGCGTGCGCGTACTCGTGCAGGCAGAGTGATACGAGCCACCCCGAGACCACGAAGAGGAAGACGTCGAGCCGGACGTTGCCGAACTCGGCCCACGCCATCCACCCACTGGTCACGAACAGGGCGACCAGGCACAGGAACACCCCGCTCGGGCGGAACGCGTCCTTCGGGACCCCGATGACCAGGTCTCTGCCGCGCTCAGTGCTCATTCGGCCCCCGGCAGCAGGCTCATCCGGTACTCGACCCGGTCGTCTTCCACCAGGCTCACCGACGTCACGCCGGCTGACGCCAGCTCACGCCAGGTCTGGCCGATCCAGGACTCGGCGTCGGCCTGGCTACCGAACTGCTCGGCAGGACCAGATACCGCCTGACCGTCCGTGCCCTCGTACCGCCAGCTCCACGGCATACTTGCCCCTCCCACCACACCAGCGTGCAACCCCCGCAAGCGTAGTGGGGCCAGCCGCTTAAGGTACGGGGCATGTCCGTTGAGGGGTGGCGTACCGTCCTCGTGCTCGGTGGGATCCGGTCCGGCAAGTCGGAGTTCGCCGAGTCGCTGGTCGCCGACGAGGCAAATGTTCGTTATGTCGCGACCAGCGCGCTGGGTGACGACGATCCGGAGTGGTCCGAGCGGATCGAGACACACCGGCGACGCCGGCCCGAGGCGTGGACGACCGAGGAGACGGGTGCCGACCCGGCCCGGCTCACCGAACTGGTCGCCGCCGCCGGCCCGGATGAGGCGCTCCTGGTCGACGACCTCGGCGGCTGGGTCAGCGCCCTGCTGACGGGCGACGCCGCCACCGCGATCGCCGACCTCGCCGGGGCGCTCGGCGACTGCCGGGCCCAGGTGATCGTCGTCAGCTCCGAGGTCGGGCTCTCGCTGGTGCCGACCACCGACCTGGGACGGGCGTTCGCTGACACCCTCGGCATCGCCAACCAGGCCGTCGCCTCCGCGTGCGACGCCGTGATACTGGTCGTCGCCGGCCAGCCCACGTGGCTCAAGAACACGGTCGCCAAGCCGCGCGAGGAGCCGCTGCCGCAGGTACTGACGCCGACGGTCGCGCCCGCTGTCGGACAGACGCCAGCCAACGGCGCCGAGCCGGCGCCGGGCGACGCGCTCACCGCGCCCACGATGGCCCTGCCCATGGTGGCGACCGGCCTCGTCATCCAGCCCGGCATGGACCTGCCGATGCCCGACGAGCACGCCGGCCCGTCCGCAAGCGGCCTGCTCGCCACGCTCGACGTGGCCGGTGCCGGGCTCGGCGCTCTGGAACGGGTCGTCACCTTTGCGGCCGCCACCCAGGGCACGGGTTCTCCGGTGCCGTGGGGCTCTGTCCGCGTACTCCTATTGCAGGCAGATCACGACGGCGGCGCCGCGGCCGGCATCACGCCCGGTGAGTCGACACGCCGGGCCGATCTGGCTCGTGCCGGCGAAGGCGCGCTCGCGCGCCTCGCAGCCGAGGCCGGCGCGAGCCTTCAGGTGGTCGACGCGCCCACCGCCGCGCCGATGGAACTGGGCCCCGCGCTCACCACCGACGCCGTGGAGGCCGCCCTCCGGCAAGGATGGCGCCTGGCCGAGCAGGCAGCCGACAGCGGCGTCGACGTCATCGTGCTCGCGGCCTGCGGCGCGGGCACCGAGGCCGCTGCCGCCGCCGTGCTCGCGGTCACCGCCGGCGCCGAGCCAGCGGCCGTGCTGGGCCGCGTGATCGCGCCCGGCGGGCGCGTCGACGACCCGGCCTGGATGCTGCGCTGCGCCGCCGTGCGTGACGCCGTGCACCGCACCCGGCACAGCCCGCGCGGCGCCAAGGACATGCTCGCCGAGCTGGGCGGCGGCGACATCGCCATCGCTACCGGCGTGCTGCTCGGCGCGACCGCACGCCGCACGCCGGTGCTGATCGACGGCCCGGTCGGCGTGGCCGCCGGGCTGGTGAGCCGCGACCTCGCCGGCCAGGCACGGCACTGGTGCCTGCTGCCCGATCACGGCGGCAACCCCGCCGTACGGCTCGCCGCCGACGTGCTCGGCCTGAGCCCACTGCTGGACCTGCGGCTCGACCTCGGCGAGGGCGCGACCGCGCTGGCCGCGCTGCCGCTGCTGCGCGCGGCCCTGACGCTGGCCGCTGGACTGCCGGCGCATCCGACGCTCGCCAGCGACAGTGCGTGACGGTGCCCGGCTCGCGCTGACCACGTTCACGGTCGTCCCGCTGCGGCCCGGCCGGGTCGACCGGGCGGCCGCCGGCGTGGCGATGGCGATGGCGCCGGCTGTGGGCGGGGCCCTCGGAGTCGCGCTCGCCGCCGTGCTCTTCGGCCTGGGCGCCGCGGGCGCGCCGCCGCTCGTCGCCGGTGGCGTGACGCTCGCCACCGGCGCGCTGCTGACCCGCGGGTTACACCTCGACGGGCTCGCGGACACCGCCGACGGCCTCGGCTCGTACCGTTCCGGCGACGCCGCCCTGCAGATCATGAAGAAGCCGGACGTCGGCCCGTTCGGCGTGGCCGCGCTGGTGCTCGTGCTGCTGATCCAGGCCGCCGCGCTGGCCGGGCTCGCCGGCCACGGCTGGTTGCCTGTCTTCGCGACCGTCGTGGCGGCCACCGCCACCGCCCGGCTGGCCGCCACGTGGGCCTGCCGGCGCGGCGTGCCGCCGGCCCGCCCCGACGGACTCGGCGCGCTCGTCGCCGGCACGGTGGGGCCCCTGACGCTCGCGGTCGCCACGGCCGCCGTCGCGGTCGTCGCGATCCCGGCGGTGCCGGGCCGCCCGTGGCAGGGGCCGGTCGCCGTGCTCGCCTCGCTCGCCGCCGCGGTGCTGCTCGTGCGCCACGCGGTACGCCGATTCGGCGGCGTGACCGGCGACGTACTGGGCGCCGCGGTCGAGCTGGCGGCCACCGTCGCGTACGTCGCTCTCGCGTTCCGGTAGGGGTCATGGGGCGGCCGGGTGGACCCTTCCGGAGTAACGTCGCAGCCGTGCCCGACTCCGACGACACGCTCATCCTGCCCGTGCCCGAGGCGGTGTCGGCCACCTACCTGGTGCCCCTCACCGCGCCGCCCGACGACCCGGTGACCATCGGCGACCAGGCGGTCGAGCTGCTCGACCAGATCCTCACCGGCCCCGCTCGCGACCTGGCCCAGCAGATGTACGCCGGCCCGCTGATGACCGTCGAGACGCACGACGTCGACGACCTGCCGTCGCTGCCGCTCGACCTGCTGACCGCGTTCGGCGCCAACGAGCAGCAGGTGAGCCGCGCGGCTGACGCCACGCATGTGGTCACGGTCGCAGCCGGCTTCCGGCCCGGGTGGCCGCCCGCGCACGAGTGGAGCTCCCGTGCGATGGCCGCCGCGATCGCACGGCTGCACGGCGCCGACCTGATCGACGGCTTCCAGACGCAGGTGCTGACCCCCGACGCGGCCCTGCGGTCACTGCCCGACGCTGACGGGCGGGTCAGGCTCACCGACTGGATCCTGATCCCGTACTCGCCGAACGAAGACGACGACAGCAGCATGTGGTTCACCACGAAGGGGCTTGGCCGCTTCGGGCACCTGGAGCTCCAGACGATCGACGTCCCCTCGCGCCTGGCCCGGGGCTGGGGCGCGACGCTGACAGGCGTGGCCCGGCGACTGCTGCGGATCTGGAGCGACGCGCTGGACGCCCCCGGCGAGCCGGCGTTCCTGCCGATGCCGTCCACGGTGACGGTGACGGGCCACGACATCGCGGCGGCGTACGGCGCGCCGGCCGAGCGCGGCAGCGACCGGGCGGCCGAGCTGCTGCTCAGCCTCGATCCGGCCACCGACCCGGAGGCCGACTCGTTTCTGACGGTGTCGCCGCCGCTGCACTACTCGGGCCCAGCAAGCGAGTACTACGCACGCGTGTGCGCCACCCTCTTCGCCGAGCCGGTCCGGTAACGCCTGCCCTACTTGACCTGCGGTTTTACGAAGGGCGGCTTGACCAGGCGCATCGCCGCGCGACGCCCGCGCACATCGACCTCGACAGTTGCCCCGTCTTCCAGGCCGGCCGCGGTCTCGACGAGCGCCAGCGCGATCCCCACCTTGCGGGTCGGCGAGAACGTCCCGCTGGTCACCTCGCCGACCGCCTGCTCGCCCGCGTACACCGTCATGTGCGGCCGCGGGATGCCGCGGTCCTGCGCCTCCAGGCCTCGCAGTGTGCGGCGCGGACCGGCGGCCTTCTCGGCGACCAGCACGTCACGCCCCCAGAACGCGGGCTTGCCCCAACCGACGGCCCAGCCCAACCGTGCCTGCACCGGCGTGATCTCCGGACTCAGGTCCTGCCCGTGCAGGGCGTACCCCATCTCCGTGCGCAAGGTGTCGCGGGCGCCCAGCCCGCACGCGCGCAGGCCGTACGGCTCACCGGCCGCGAACAGCTCGTCCCACACGGCTACCGCCCGACCGGCCGGCACCACCAGCTCGTACCCGTGTTCCCCGGTGTATCCGGTGCGGCAGACCGTCAGGTCGCCGGCGGTCGCGAAGCCCATGTAGTCGTGCTCGGTCGGCAGCCCGAGACTCGCCACCAGCTCCGCCGAGCGCGGCCCCTGCACCGCCAGTACGGCGTAGGCCTCGTGCTCGTTCTCGATGGTGAGGGCCGGCGGCGCCGCCCCGCGCAGGCGCCGGACGACCTCGGCGGTGTTGGCCGCGTTCGGGATGAGGAAGACGTGGTCGTCACCGTGCAGGTAGGCGATGACGTCGTCGATCACGCCACCGGTCGCATCGTCGCAGCACAGCGTGTACTGTGCCTTGCCCGGCCCGATCCGGCCGAGATCGTTGGTGAGGCAGGAGTTGACGAAGTCGGCCGCGCCCGGGCCGGTGACGCGGGCCTTGCCCAGGTGCGAGACGTCGAAGACGCCGACCGCATCGCGGACCGCCGCGTGCTCGCGCAGGACGCCGCCACCGGCGTACTCCAGCGGCATGTCCCAGCCACCGAACGCGGCGAACTTGGCGCCCAGCGCGGCATGCCGCTCGTGCAACGGGGACCGGCGCAACTCCATCGTCATGGGTGGCAACTTACCGGGGGTTCACCAGGTGGTTAGCATCGGCGGGACAACGAGCCACCCGCACTCGAGCCGGAGCCGCTAGTGACTTCACCACTCCCCACCCTCAGCTTGGTCGACTCAGACCCAGCGGAACTCGCCGTGGACGCCATCGTCATCGGTGTGCACAGCGTCAACGGCGACGAGGCGGGTGCGGACGGCGGCACGCTGCTGCTCGCCACCGGCGCCGAAAGCATCGTGGCCGCGTTCGACGGCCAACTCACGGGCACGCTCGCGCTGCTCGGTGCCACGGGCGCGCCGAGCGAGGTGACCAAGCTGGCGACGCTCGGCACGATCACCGCACCGGTGGTCGTCGCGGTGGGCCTCGGCGCCGAGCCCACCGGTGCCGCCCCGCCGCCCGAGACCCTGCGGCGGGCGGCCGGCGCCGCGGTGCGCGCGCTCGCGGGGGCGAGCACGGTCGCGCTCAGCCTGCCGGTACCCGACGACGAGGACGCGCCGGCCGCGCTGCGGGCGGTCTCCGAGGGCGCGCTACTCGGCGCCTACAGGTTCACCGGGTACAAGACGAAGCCTCAGCCTGGGCGAAGGGCACCGGTCGGTGCGGTGTCCGTACACGTCCCCGACGCCTCCGACGCCACCGCCGTGGCGGAGATCACCCGTGCTGGCGTGGTCGCCCGTGCCGTGACGCTGGCCCGCGACTGGGTCAACACCGCGCCGAACGAGCTGCGGCCCCCGCAGTTCGCCGACGAGGTGGCCAGCGCCGCGCGCGAGGCCGGCCTGCAGGTCGAGGTGCTCGACGAAGACGCCCTGCGAGACGGCGGGTACGGCGGCATCCTGGCCGTCGGGCTCGGCTCGACCGCCCCGCCGCGGCTGGTGCGCCTGTCGTACACGCCGCCGTCGTCGTCCACCCGGGTCGCCCTGGTCGGCAAGGGCATCACGTTCGACACCGGTGGGGTCTCGATCAAGCCGGCGCAGGGCATGTGGGAGATGAAGTCCGACATGGCGGGCGCCGCGGCGGTCGCCGCCGCGATGATCGCCATCGCCGAACTCAAGCCCAACGTGGCGGTCACCGCGTACGTGCCGATGGCGGAGAACATGGCGTCCGGCAGCGCGTACCGGCCCGGCGACGTGGTGACGATGCGCGACGGCAAGCGGGTCGAGGTGCTCAACACCGACGCCGAGGGCCGCATGATCCTGGGCGACGCGATCGCCCGCGCCTGCGAAGAGGGGTGCGACTACCTGCTGGAGACGTCCACGCTCACCGGTGGGCAGGTGGTGGCCCTCGGCAAGCGCGTGTCCGGCGTGATGGGCACCCGCGAGCTGTGCGAGCGCGTCAAGGCCGCGGGTGAGCAGGTCGGCGAGCTGGTGTGGCCGATGCCGCTGCCGGACGACGTACGCAAGGGCATGGACTCGGACGTCGCCGACATCTCCCAGATCAACGCCGGCATGGACCGGGCCGGGCACATGCTGCAGGGCGGAGTGTTCCTGCGCGAGTTCGTCGCGGACGACGTGGCGTGGGCGCACATCGACATCGCGGGCCCCAGCTACCACTCCGGCGAGCCGACCGGCTACTGGAGCAAGGGCGGCACCGGCGTCCCCATCCGCACCTTGCTAGCCCTCATAGACGACATCGAAACAACCGGCTAGCCCCCTTCCCTCCTCCTTTCCTCCCCCTTCCCGCCTCACCCCTCTGACCGTCGATCAAGGGCAAAGGCACGTGGTTCGATCTCATTTCCACGTGCCTTTGCCCTTGATCGATCGAGATGCACTTGATCGGCGCGGCGCATCGTCCGGCTGGGCCGGCATTGCCACACGCGGGCCGCGGGTGCGACGGGTGAGGCGCCGGTTAAGCGGCGCCACCGGCGGCGCGTTTGCGGCGCTCGTTGAAGTCACGCATGCGTTTGGGGTAGCCGACCAGGGCCACGTCGTAGATCGGGATCGCCAGCCGGTGGGCGAACCGACGGGCGCCCTCAGGGCTGTCGATGCGCCGCCGCGTCCACTCACCGTCGTGCGCGATCAGCAGGACGGTCGTCTCGGTGACCGTGGTGCGCGGCTCGATGAACGCCTCGACACCCCTGCGCGACCGGACAAACTGCTCAAGGTGCTCAAGATCGGCACGATTGCCCGTGCGACCCGGCGTACCCGCAGACTGCTTACGCCGCCGAAACCAGCCCACCAACCGTCTCCTTTCGCACACCGTCATCGACGGCTGTGGCAAGCGTACGTCCCAGTGACGTGTCATTGGGCACCTCGTGACGCGGGCAGACTCCACAAGTGACAAGATGGCCCAGGTAGTCGCGCCCGACTGGATCTGGCTGGGAGACGAAATGAGCGAGCCAAGCACCTTCGACGTCGTCATTCTCGGTGGCGGCAGCGGGGGGTATGCGACGGCCTTGCGCGCCGCACAACTAGACCTTTCGGTCGCCCTTATCGAAAAGGACAAGCTCGGCGGTACGTGCCTGCACCGCGGCTGCATCCCCACCAAGGCGCTGCTGCACGCCGGCGAGGTCGCCGACCAGACCCGCGACGCCGGGCACTTCGGCATCAAGGCCGAGCTGATCGGCGTCGACATGGCGGGCGTCAACTCGTACAAGGACGGCGTGGTCGCCAAGCTCTACAAGGGCCTGCAGGGCCTGGTGAAGAGCGCCAAGATCACATACGTGGAGGGCGCAGGCAAGCTCGTCGGCCCGACCACGGTCGAGGTCGACGGCCGGCGGTACACCGGCCGCAACGTCGTGCTCGCCACCGGCTCGTACTCGCGCACGCTCCCCGGCCTGGAGCTCGACGGCCGCCGGGTGATCAGCAGCGAGCACGCCCTCAACCTCGACCGCGTCCCCGCGTCGGCGATCGTGCTGGGCGGCGGCGTGATCGGCGTCGAGTTCGCCAGCGCCTGGCGCTCGCTCGGTGCTGAGGTCACGATCGTCGAGGCGCTCCCCCGCCTCGTCGCCGCCGAGGACGAAGAGGTCTCTAAGGCGGTCGAGCGGGCGTTCCGCAAGCGCGGCATCGGCTTCAAGACCGGCAAGCCGTTCGAGAAGGTCGAGCAGACCGACTCCGGCGTCCGGGTGACGATCGCCGGCGGCGAGACGCTCGAGGCCGAGCTGCTACTGGTCGCCGTCGGGCGCGGCCCCACGACCGCCAACCTCGGGTACGAGGAGCACGGCATCACGATGGAGCGCGGCTTCGTGATCACCGACGAGCGGCTGCGCACCAGCGTTCCCAACGTCTACGCGGTCGGCGACATCGTGCCCGGGCTCCAGCTCGCGCACCGCGGATTCCAGCAGGGCATCTTCGTGGCCGAGGAGATCGCCGGCAAGCAGCCCGCCGTCATCGACGAGGCCGGCATCCCGCGAGTCACGTACTCGGACCCCGAGGTCGCTTCGATGGGCCTCACCGAGGCGAAGGCCAAGGAGCAGTACGGTGCCGACAAGGTGCAGGCGTACAACTACAACCTCGGCGGCAACGGCAAGAGCCAGATCCTGCGCACCCAGGGCTTCATCAAGCTGGTCCGGGTGGCCGACGGGCCGGTCGTCGGGGTTCACATGGTGGGCGCCCGGGTTGGCGAGCTGATCGGCGAGGCACAGCTGATCTACAACTGGGAGGCGTACCCGGCCGAGGTCGCCCAGCTCGTGCACGCTCACCCGACACAAAACGAGGCGCTCGGCGAGGCACACCTGGCGCTCGCGGGCAAACCCCTGCACGCGCACGCCTGACCAACCCACGAAGGAGTCTGGAGAGATGCCGGTATCGGTCCCCATGCCTCGGCTGGGCGAGAGCGTCACCGAAGGCACCGTCACCCGCTGGCTGAAGCAAGAGGGTGACCGAGTCGAGGTCGACGAGCCGCTGCTGGAGGTGTCCACCGACAAGGTCGACACGGAGATCCCGTCGCCGGCGGCCGGCGTGCTGACCCGGATCGTGGTCGGCGAAGACGAGACGGCGGAGGTCGGCGCCGAGCTAGCCGTGATCTCCGGTGACGACGACGGCGCGGGTGGCGGCGAGCCGGCACCCGCCGCCCAAGATGAGGCGGCTTCGCCACAGGGGTCGGGCGCCGCCGGGGGCGAGGTCTCCTCTTCGGCGTCCGCGTCGGGCCAGGCGTCATCCGACAATGGCGAGGAGCCGGCGCCCGCCCAGGCGGAAGCCGCGCCGCCGGCCGCCCAGCCGACCGATCAGGACGAGGCCCCGGCCCAGCAGGGCTCCTCCGGTGACACCACGGTCGTGACCATGCCGGCGCTGGGCGAGAGCGTCACCGAGGGCACGGTGACCCGCTGGCTCAAGGAGGTCGGCGAGACCATCGAGGTGGACGAGCCGCTGCTGGAGGTCTCTACCGACAAGGTCGACACCGAGATCCCCTCCCCCGCCGCCGGCACGATCCTCGAGATCAAGGTGGCGCAGGACGAGACCGCCCCGGTCGGCGCCGAGTTGGCCGTCATCGGGTCGTCCGGAGCCGCGCCTTCCCAAGGTGAGGCCCCCGCCCCGCAGCCGGCTCAAGAGGCAACTCCCAAGGCCGCCGAAGAGGCGCCCAAGCCGGCCCCCGCGCCGCGTGAAGAAGCTCCGGCGCCGCGCCAGGAGGCACCGGCCCCAGCCGCACAGCAGACCGCGCCAGCTGCGGCCGCCGCGCCCGCTGCGCCCGCCAGGGCGGAGCAGAGCACGAACGGCGGTGGCGGCGACGTCGGATACGTGACGCCACTGGTCCGGCGCCTCGCGAGCGAGCACAACGTCGACCTGTCCGGCGTCAACGGCACCGGCGTCGGTGGCCGCATCCGCAAGCAGGATGTCCTCGAGGCCGCCGAAAAGGCCAAGGCCGCTGCGCGGGAGCAAGCGGCCGCCGCCGAGCGCACGGAGCCGAGCGCGGGCACCGCGGCGAAGAAGGCCCCGGCGGCGCCGGTCGCTCCGAGCCCTCTGCGCGGCCGCACCGAAAAGCTGACCCGCACGCGCATCTCGATCGCCAAGCGCATGTTCGAGTCGCTGCAGACCTCCGCCCAGCTCACCAGCGTGGTCGAGGTCGACGTCACGAAGGTCGCCCGGCTGCGCCAGCAAGCCAAGGGGCAGTTCCAGGCCCAGCACGGCGTCAAGCTGTCGTTCCTGCCGTTCTTCGCGGTTGCGGCGGTCGAGGCGCTGCGCCGGTACCCGATCGTCAACGCCTCGCTCGACCTCGACGCGGGCACGGTGACCTACCCGGACGGCGAGCACCTGGGCATCGCGGTCGACACCGAGCGGGGTCTGCTCGTGCCGGTGATCCGCGACGCCGGTGACCTCAACCTCGCCGGGCTGTCCCGGCGGATCGCCGACCTGGCCGAGCGCACCCGCACCAACAAGATCAGCCCCGACGAGATCTCGGGTGCGACGTTCACGCTGACCAACACGGGCAGCCGGGGCGCGCTCTTCGACACGCCGATCGTGCCGAAGCCGCAGTCGGCGATCCTCGGCACCGGTGCCGTGGTCAAGCGGGCGGTCGTGGTCGACGACCCCGACCTGGGCGAGGTCATCACGCCGCGGTCGATGGCCTACCTGGCCCTCTCGTACGACCACCGGATCATCGATGGTGCCGACGCCGCCCGGTTCCTCACGGCGGTCAAGGAGCGACTGGAGGCCGGCGCCTTCGAGGCCGACCTCGGCCTGTAGGCACCCGTGCGCGTTGTCGTCAGCGGTGCGTCCGGGTTCCTCGGAACGCACCTCACGCGGAGGCTCCGCACGAGCGGACACGATGTTGTCCGCCTCGTGCGGAGGCCAGCGACACAGCAGAACGAGGTCCAGTGGGACCCGCGCACCGGGCGGCTCGACGCGGCCGCGTTGAGCGGGGCCGACGCGGCGATCAACCTCGCCGGGGCGGCCGTCGACGCCAAGCGCTGGAATGAGAGCTACAAGCGCGAGCTGCGGGACAGCCGCGTCAATTCCACGCGCACACTCGCTCAGGCGGCCGCCGACGCGGGCATCCCCGTTTTCGTCAACGCGGGCGGCATCAACTGGTACGGCGACACCGGTGACCGCGTCGTCGACGAGAGCGACCCGGCGGGCGAGGGCTTCCTCGCCGACCTGTGCCGCGCGTGGGAGGCGGCCACCGGCCCGGCGGAGGATGCCGGGGTACGCGTGGTGCGGCTGCGCGTCGGCTATCCGTTGCACCGCAGCGGCGGATACCTGAAGCCGCAGATGCTGCCGTTCGGGCTCGGCATCGGCGGCAAGCTGGCCGGCGGCCGGCAGTGGATGCCGTGGATCGCGATGGACGACTGGCTCTCGGTGGTCGAGTTCGTGCTGGCGCGCGACGACATCGCCGGCCCGGTCAACGCGGCCGCGCCGGAGCCGGTGCGCAACGACGAGTTCACCAAGGCGTTCGGTGCCGCCCTGCATCGCCCGACCGTCATGCCGGTGCCCGGGTTCGCCCTCCGCATCCTGCTGGGCGAGTTGAGCAGCGAGGCCCTGTCGAGCATCCGCGCCGTTCCGAAGGTGCTCCTCGACAAGGGCTTCACGCACCAGTACCCAGACCTGCGGGAAGCCCTGAAGAAGGCGCTAGAGAAGCGGTAACACCTCAGCCGCCAGCGCGTCGATCTGTTCCAGCGTGGCGCGGCGGTCGCCGAATCCTTCCACCATCAGCAGCAGCCGGCCGGCGCCCGCGTCGGTGAGCGCCGCGGCCACCTCGGACGGCGGGCCGATCGGGCTGATCCGGAGCAGGTGGTCTACGTACGCGTCCAAATCCCGCCGGGGCGGTGACGAGCCGTCGATGCGGATGTATCCGGCGGTCGTGGCCAGCCACCGCGGCAGCGTGCGGCGCAGGCGGCGCTCGGCCTGCGCCCGGCTGTCGCCCAGCGCGACCAGGCGCGCGACGGCGTGCTCCGCCGCCGACGGGCCGTAGCGGTCGAGCAGCGGCCCGGGCTCGTCGTGCACGCCCAGCAGCAGCGGCAGCCCGCGCGCGGCCGCGACGTCCACGGTCGCCGCTGAGGTCGCCGCGACCCAGACCGGCAGCCGCACCGCGGGGCGTGGCACGACCGCCACGTCGCGGAACGCGAAGAACTCGCCGTCCGCGGAGACGGATCGGGTACCGGAGAGCCACTCCAGCAGCACGTCGAGCGACTCGGGAAAGCCGCGCTCGAAGCGCTCCAGCCCGGTGCCGAAGACCTCCAGGTCGACCCATGGCCCGCCACGCCCCACGCCGAGCCGGAACCGCCCGCCGGAGACCGCGTCGAGCAGCGCGGCCTCTTCGCCGAGCGCGACGGGATGCCGGTTGGAGAGCACGCACGCGGCGGTGCCGACCTCCAACCGGTGGGTGCGCCCGAGCACCACTCCCGCGAGCGCGGTCGCCGACGGGCACCGCCCGTACTCGATGAAGTGGTGCTCGGCGAGCCAGACGCCGCCGAAGCCGGCGGTCTCCGCAGCGACCGCGTACTCCACGGTCGCCGCGGCGCCGTGTGCCGAGAGCAAGAATAAATCGGCGGTCACACAGCTAGCAGTCTCGGAGTTCGGGCGACTGGTTGCGGATCTGAGCCACCGGCGAGATGAACTCCTGGTACGTCTCGCCGCCGACCGCCGACAGCTTGAAGGCGGCCACCCGATGGCAGTTCTGGAACGCGAGCTTCACCCCGAAGTGGCGTTCCAGCGCGCCGCGGATCGAGTCGCTCGCCAGCGCGCGCAGCAACTGGCCGCGCTCGGCCTCGCTTGGCGGCGGCACCGCATGGTCGGCGAACTCGTCGGTGGTCTCCGTGGACCTGGCGGCCACCTCGGAGACGACGGCCCAGGCGTACGGCAGCGAGTCGCGAACCACGGCCACGAACTCGGCGTCGTCCACCCGGCCGGATTCCGCGCGCTCCAGCAGGGCGGCGGGGACGTCAAGGGACATGCGGTACTCCTCTCAGCGGACCAGCACGTCTGGCCCGAGCACGAATTCCGGATCGACCTGGCCAGCGAGGTCTTCGCCCACCTTGTCGTTGGCCCAGGCGCTGGCGTTGCGCAGGTGGAACTCCACCGCCTGCCGGGTGTACGTGGCCCAGTCCTTCGCACAAGCATCGACGGCGATACGCATCGTGTCCAGAGCGTCACGGTTAGTTTGCTCAAGAGCTGAGATGGGTTGCGGCCGGCCGCGCTCCGCCGCCTTCACGTACGCCGAGCGTCGCACCCAGGTCAGCAGGTCATCGCCGACGTGCTCGCGCAGGAACTCCACATCGGACGCGTCGTCCACCTTGTTGCCCACCACGTGGACCCGCACCCCGTAGTCCCGCGCGTAACCGACGTACTGCCGGTAGACGCCGACGCTGCGCAGGGTCGGCTCGCACACGAGGAACGTCGCGTCGAAGCGGGTGAACAGCCCGGACGCGAACGAGTCGGCGCCCGCCGTCATGTCCACGACGGCGTACTCTCCGGGCCCGTCGACCATGTGGTTGAGCAGCAACTCGACCGCGCCGACCTTGGAGTGGTAGCACGCGACGCCCAGGTCTTCGGTGGCGAACGGTCCGGTCACCGCCAGCCGGATGCCGCCGACCTCGCGCACCAGCGCGTCGTAGATCGGGTTGGCGCCGGCCACCGAGAGCAGCCGCGACCCGCGGCCGGGCGGCGTGGTCTTGACCATCGCGGCGGCGGACGAGATCCGCGGATTGCTGCCGCGCAGGTACTCCTTGATGTCGGCCAGGTGGTCACCCAGCGCCGGCAGCATCACGGCCTCCTCGTCCGACGCGCCGAGCGCGGCGGCGAGGTGCTGGTTGATGTCCGCGTCGATGGCGAGCAACGGCGCGGTGCCGGCCAGATGCCGGGCGAAAAGGGCGGCCAGCGTGGTCTTGCCGCTTCCGCCCTTTCCGACAAGTGCGATTTTCACGGTAGAGGGCTCCTCATGCGTTTCAGTCTGCTACTCAGCATTGGAAGTCATTTCCATTAGCGGCGCAAGCACTTCCGGGCGTGTCGCCCACCGATTGGTAATGTGCGGCCGTGACGCTGACCGAGACGGTGGCCGCGGAGGCCGAGCCGGTGCCCGCGCGGCGGCGCCCAGACCTGATCGTCGCCGGCCTGTGCCTCGGCCTCGCCGTGCTGGTCACCGGCGGCCTGTGGGCAGATCCCAACCACCGGGCGATCAAGGTCAACTCCAGCGACCAGGCGTTCTTCGAGTGGCTGCTGTCATACGGGGCGCACGCCATCACGCACGCCGAGAACCCGCTCTTCACCCACCTGCTCAACGTCCCCGATGGCGTGAACCTCGCGGTCAACACCTCGATCACGGTGTACGCCGTGCTCTTCGCACCGCTGACCCTGATCGCCGGGCCGCAGTGGTCGTTCGTGGTGATCCTGACGCTCAACCTGGCCGCCACCGGCTTCGGCTGGTACCTGCTGCTGTCCCGCCGATTCGGGGTCGGCACGCTCGCCGCGGCGGTCGGCGGCGTGTTCTGCGGCTTCGCGCCGGGCATGGTCTCGCACGCGAACGCCCACCTCAACTGGACCGCCGGCTGGCTGGTGCCGCTCATCGTGTGGCGCGTGTTCATGCTCCGCGAGCCTGGACGCTGGTTGCGCAACGGCCTGATCCTCGGCGCGCTCGTCGCGGCCGCGTTCTCCATCGCCGCCGAGGGCCTGTTCTTCACCGCACTGGCCTGCGGCGTCTTCCTCGGCACCTGGGCACTCAGCCGCCGGGACGAGGCGCGCGCCGCGCTGCCCACGTTCGTACGCGGCCTGGCGGTCACCGCCGGGGTGGCGTTCGCGCTGCTGTCGTACCCCTTGTGGCTGCACTTCTTCGGGCCGCAACGCTTTCACGGCACCGGTTTCGACCCTCGCGTCCACGCCGAGGACCTCGCCGCGTACGGCGCGTTTCCGGACCGCTCGCTCGCCGGCATCGCCGGGCTGCGCACCAGCCTCGCACCCAACCCCACCGAGGAGAACTCGTTCTTCGGCGTTCCGCTGCTCGTGCTCACGGTGATGTGCTTCGTGCTGCTGTGGCGGACCGCTCCCGCGCGGCGGGCCACCCTGCGGGCGCTCGCGGTCACCGCCGGGGTGTTCGCGGTGCTGTCGCTCGGCCCTCAGCTCAAGGTGTTCGGTGAGATCACCGAGATCCTGCTGCCGTACAAGGTGGTCGGCAGCCTGCCGATCTTCAACGCCGCGCTGCCCGCCCGCCTGGCCCTGGTCGTGGCGCCCGTCATCGGCGTCCTGCTGGCGTACGCCGTCGACGCCCTGCCCCGGCCGTCCCGCCTCTGGCCGGCGGCCTTCGCCGTCGCACTGCTCCCCCTCGTGCCGATACCGCTGACCACCGTCGAGTACGAGCCGGTGCCGCGGTTCATCACGTCGGGCGCCTGGCGTGAGTATGTCAGCGAGGGAGGCGTGATCGCTCCGGTCCCGCCGACGTCCGACGTCCTGCCCGACGGTCAGCGCTGGCAGGCGTACGCGCTCACGCATGGGCAGGGCGAGTTCGCCATCCCGGCCGGCTTCTTCCTCGGCCCCGGCGGCCCCGACGGCAAGGGACGCATCGGCCCCGTGCCGCGCCCGTCGGCCGAGTTGCTATTCGAGGTCGCCCGCACCGGCGTTGTACCGCCGATCACCGACGCAGACCGGGCCGCCGCCCGCGACGACCTGCGGTACTGGGACGCCGAGGTGGTCGTGCTCGCCGACCGGGTACACGGCGCGAAGTGGCCGGCGCACCCCGAGGCGCTCCTGCGCGCCACCACCGAACTGCTCGGTCCGCCAGAGCGCGTGGACGACGTGTGGCTCTGGCGTGCCCCCTAAGCGGGTGAGAGGTGGCGTGACGACCGCCACGGGGTCGAGGCCGGGCAGGCGCGGGGTTACGCTGGCCTACGTGACCAGCACGATTCCGCGCCTGCACGCCCAGCGCCTCGGACTGATCGACTACGTCGCGGCCTGGGATGAGCAGCGCCGCGTCCACGAGCTGGTGGCGGGCGGCGACGAGCCCGGCACCGTCCTGCTCCTTGAGCACCCCGATGTGTACACCGCGGGCAAGCGCACCGAGCCGTGGGACCGCCCGATGGACGGCACCCCGGTCGTCGACGTCGACCGTGGCGGCAAGATCACCTGGCACGGGCCGGGGCAGATCGTCGGGTACCCGATCATCAAGCTGGCCGAGCCCGTCGACGTGGTGGCCTACGTGCGCCGGGTCGAGCAGCTGCTGATCGACGTGTGCGCCGAGTTCGGCCTAGCGGTTGGTCGGATCGAGGGTCGCAGCGGCGTCTGGGTGCCCGAAGACACCCGTGGCCCGGCGCGCAAGGTTGGCGCGATCGGCATCCGCGTGGCGCGCGGCACGACACTGCACGGGTTCTCGCTCAACTGCGACTGCGACCTGTCGGCCTACGACCGCATCGTCCCGTGCGGCATCAGCGACGCCGGTGTCACCTCCTTGACCGCCGAGCTAGGCCGCCCGGTAACGGTGACCGACGCCCTCCCGGTAGTCGAACGCCACCTGCAAACCCTTCTCTAACCCCCGCGATAGCCAGCTCACGGGGTTAGGCGGTTGCGGTCTCTGGGAAACGCTGCCACCTCCCGGACGTTGCCCACGCCGAGCAGGCGTGCGACCCACCGCTCCAGCCCGATGGCGAAGCCGCCATGCGGCGGCATGCCGTACCGGAACGCGTCCAGATAGGACGCGTACGGCTCGATTGACTCGCTGCGGGCAGCGAGCGCCGCCACGTAGTCGTCGTACCCGTGCAGCCGCTGGCCGCCGGTGATGAGCTCGACACCGCGGAAGATCAGGTCGAACCCGTTGGAGTACGCGGGACGGGCCGGGTCGGGGTGGGTGTAGAAGGGCCGCTTCGCCATCGGGTACCCCGTCACGAACACGAACTCCGACCCGTGCTCGCGCCGCGCCCACTCGCCGACCGCCCGCTCGTGCGCGGGTGCGAGGTCGGGCTCGTCGGCGGGCGCGCCCGCGATCGCCAATGCCTCGGGAAAACGCACCGACGGAATCTGGTCCGGCACCTCGACAGCCGCCGTCGCGGCGCAGGAAGCCGCCATCCCAGCCAGCACCTCGCGCACCACCGCCATCACGTCCCGGTGGTCGTCGATGAAGCCCAACTCCACGTCCAGCGACGTGTACTGCGCCAGATGCCGGCCGGTGTCGTGTGGCTCGGCCCGGAAGACCGGCCCCACCTCGTACACCCGCTCGAACACGCCCACCATGAGCTGCTTGTAGAACTGGGGCGACTGTGCGAGGTACGCCGGGCGCCCGAAGTAGTCGAGTGCGAACACGTTCGCCCCGCTCTCGGTGGACGAGGCCACGATCTTCGGCGTCTGCACCTCCACGAAGCCCAGGCCGTCCAGTGTGGAGCGGAACCCCGCGACCGTGGCCGCCGCCACCCGGAGGGCGGTGGCGCGGGTGTGGTGCCGCAACGAGAGCGGCGCGTGGTCCAACTGTGTCGGCAGGGTGGCTGCCAGGTCGGGCCGGAAGAGGTCGAACGGCAGCGGCTCGGCGGGCGGGCCGAGCGCGCGTACCCGAGGAGCCACGACCTCGACCCCGGCGGGGGCGGCCGCGTTCGCGACCACCTCGCCGGTGACCTCGACGGCCGTCTCCTCCGTGAGCTGCTCGATCTGCGCCCGGACCTCGGGCGCGGTGACCACCACCTGGCTGAGCCCGCCCGCGTCCCGCACGATCAGGAACGCCACGGACTTCAGCAACCGCCTGCGGTGCACCCAGCCGGCGATACGCACGGGCTGGCCCACGTGGGCAGACAGTCGCGTGGAAAGGATGCGTTGCATTGGGCACCTCCTCGTCATCGCGCAACGCGATCCCCGATTGGGCGCGGGCGAGTGGGGAACTCGCGGTGCCACCGCGCCTTCACCCCCGCGAGGGGGGCCTCATTTCACATCGGCTCAGGAGTGTCTTCACGCCCCGGCGCCGGGCCACCGTCACAGCTGCTGGTGGCTCTCTTTGCCGGCGGGATCGGGGCGGTACTTGGTTCCGTCGTCGCCGTTGGCCGGCCACGCTACCAGGCACGGCACGTGGGCGGCATCACAATAACGACGGGGGTGAGGCTCGTCGCCCACGGTTCAAGGTTGACCACGGTCAGCGTACGCTCGAAATCGTGACCATCGCTCCCGAGGGACGGCGTCTGCTGCGCATCGAGGCGCGCAACGCGGAAACGCCGATCGAGCGCAAGCCGCCGTGGATCAAGGTCAAGGCCAGGATGGGCCCTGAATACACCGAGCTGCGCGGCCTCGTGCAGCGCGAGGGTCTGCACACGGTGTGCCAGGAGGCGGGCTGTCCCAACATCTACGAGTGTTGGGAAGACCGCGAGGCGACCTTCCTGATCGGCGGCGACCAGTGCACCCGGCGGTGTGACTTCTGCCAGATCGACACGGGCAAGCCGGCGGAGTTCGACGCCGACGAGCCGCGCCGGGTCGGCGAGTCGGTGGCGACGATGGGCCTGCGCTACGCGACGGTCACCGGGGTGGCCCGCGACGACCTGCCCGACGGCGGCGCCTGGCTGTACGCCGAGACCGTCCGCCAGATACACAAGCTCCAGCCGGGGTGCGGCGTCGAGCTGCTCATCCCTGACTTCAACGGCGACCCGCGCCAGTTGGGCGAGGTGTTCGACGCCCAGCCCGAGGTGCTCGCGCACAACGTCGAGACCGTGCCGCGCATCTTCAAGCGCATCCGGCCCGCGTTCCGATACGAGCGCTCGCTCGACGTGATCACCCAGGCGCGCTCCGCCGGGCTGGTAACCAAGTCCAACCTGATCCTCGGCCTCGGCGAGGAGCGGCACGAGGTGTCGCAGGCGCTGCGCGACCTGCACGCCGCCGGGTGCGAGCTGGTGACGATCACGCAGTACCTGCGGCCGACCCCGCGCCATCACCCGGTGGAGCGGTGGGTCAAGCCGGAGGAGTTCGTGGAGCTGAGCGCGGAGGCGGAGCAGATCGGCTTCGCCGGTGTGATGAGCGGCCCCCTGGTGCGCTCGTCATACCGTGCGGGTCGCCTGTATCAGCAGGCCCTGGCCGCCCGCGAGATTTAGGCAGGGTCTGCTGCCCTCGCTTCTCTCGGGCTCTCGCGCCGGAAGGCGCTCACTCCAGCAGGCCCAGGCGGTGCGCCACCGCCGCGGCCTCGATGCGATTCGCCACGTCGAGCTTCGCGATGATGCGCGACACGTGCACGCTCGCCGTCTTCGGCGAGATGTACAGCCGCTCGGCGATCAGCCGGTTGCTCAGTCCCGCGGCGACCAGCCGCAGCACCTCGCGCTCCCGCTCGGTCAGCAGCTCGGTCTCCGTGACCGTGCTGGACCGGCCGGCGGCCCGCAGCCCGACCCGCCGCGCGAGTGTGTCGAGCTCGTCCCGCAGGAGGCGCGCGTCGAGCTCTGATGCGATGGCGCCCGCCTCCTCGACCGCCTCGGCCACGACCGCCCGCTCGCCGGCGGCCGCTGCCGCCTCGGCCAGCCACAGCTGGGCGCGCCCCAGCTCGTAGGGCTGCCCATCGGCCCGCCGCGCCGCCACGGCGGCCCGCCACGCGGGAAGTGTGTCGGACCCCAGCAATGCCTCGACCTCCGCGCGGCCGGCAAGCTCGGCCGGGTGCCGTGCCTCGATGGTGGGTGCCAGGGCCTGGATCCGGGCGCGCAGCTCGTCGTCGTCGGCCAGCGCGGCGGCCCGTGCCGCCACGATGAGCATCCGCCAGACGTATCGCGGCACGTCGTCGAGGCCACCGAGTGCGACCGCCTCGCGGGCCGCGGTGACCGCGTCGGCGACGTTGTCGGCGGCGAGGGCGGCCTCGATACGCAGCTCGTGCAGCGGCAGCCCCAGCTGGTGGTCGAGGTAGGGCTTGGTCTGGAAGCCGAGGGCCCGCGCGATCAGCTCGTCGGCGCGCGGGTGCCCGCGGCGCAGCCGCAGCCGCGCGCGGATCTCCAGCCAGTGCAGCCCGAGCGTGCCGGGTGGGTCGACCCGGGCGGTCTCGGAGCAGAGCGCGTCGGCTTGGTCCCACTTGCCGAGCGCGACCAGCGCTTCGGCGTGGTTGGAGAGCAGGAAGGCGCCCTTGGACCGGCTGATGCCAACCCGTTTGGCCTCCGCGGTGCCCTCCTCGGCGACCCGGGCGGACTCGCTGTAGTTGCCCACCTCGAAGAACGCGTCGGAGATGTTGACCAGGGAGTGCACCAGCCGGTCGGCGTCGCCCGACGCGCGGGCCCTATCGGCGGCGCGCAGCATCTCGGCCATGCCTGTCTCGACCGAGATCCGCCGGCCGCGCACCCGGGCGAATGTGAGCGTGGCGGATATCCAGGACGCTTCATCGCCCAGCGTCTCCGCGGCGGTCAGCGCCTCGCGGGCGATGCTGGCGCCCATCTCCGGATCGGTGCGGCCGAGCTGGCTTGAGATGTCGGACAGCAGCCGCACCCGACTGGGGTCGTCGGGCACCCGCCTGACCAGCTCGTACGCCTTGCGCATCTCGTCGGCGCCGTTGCCCTTGCCCAGCACCCGGATCATCCGGCCACGCCGCTCCAGCAGCCGCGCGGCGCGCAGCGGCTCGGCGTCGCTGTCGACCTCGGCGAGCGCGGCACGGGTGAGGCTCATGGCCCGCGTGAAGTCGCCGGCTGTGGACGCGGCGCTGGAGGTCTGTTCGAGGAGCGCGAGGTGGTCCATGCCCAGCAGTTCGGCGGCGTCGGGCACCTGGTCCCACAGCTCGAGGACGCGTTCGAGCAGGCGGCTCTTCTCCGCGTACGCGTATCGCTCGCCCGCTGCCGTGGCCGCCGCCATCGCGGAGGTGAGCGCCCGCGCGTGGTCGTGCGCGCTGTACCAGTGGTGGGCGATCTCCGCAGGGGCGCGGCCGGCGCCCACGAGCTGCGGTCGGGCCTCGATGACCGCCGCGTACCGCGCGTGCAGCCGGGCCCGCTCACCGGGCAGCGAGTCTTCGTGCACCGCCTCGCGCACGAGCGCGTGCCGGAACTCGTATCCGCCTTCTTGATCGGCCACGACGAGCTGCGCGGCGACCGCTGCCCGGAGCGCCTCTTCGAGGGTCGTGTCGGGCACGTCGGCGACTGCGGCGAGCAGGTCGTGGCTGATGCGGGTGCCGCCCGCGGCGGCCATCCGCAGCACCCGCTGGGCCTGCTCGGGCAGCCGGTCGACCCGCGCGAGGAGCAGGTCTCGCAGCGTGTCGGGCAGGTCGGAACAGCCGCTGCCGTCGCCGATCGCGGCCAGCTCCTCGACGAAGAACGGGTTGCCCTGGGCGCGCTTGTGGATGGTGTCGACGACCGACGCCCGGGGCTCGGTGCCGAGCAGATCGGTGAGCATCTCGGCGGTGCCGTCGCGGTCGAGCCGGTCGAGGTCGACGCGCTCGACCCCACGAGCCCGGTCGAGCTCGGCCAGGTACGGCCGCAGCGGGTGCCCGCGGTGCAGCTCGTCGGAGCGGTAGGTGCACACGAGCAGCACCCGCGCGGTGCGCGCGGACCGGATGAGGAAGGCGATCAGGTCGCGGGTGGACCGGTCGGCCCAGTGCAGGTCTTCGACGATCAGGACCAGCGGTCGCTGCTCGGCCAGCCGACCGAACAGGCTCGCGACCATGTCGAAGAGGTAGCCCCTGTTGGCATCGGGGACGCGCTCGGGCCCCGCCGGGCCCAGCTCAGGCAGCAGCCGGGCGAACTCGCTCTCCTGCCCGCTGAAGACCCCGGGCCCGTCGCGGCGCAGCAGATCGCGCAGCGCGGCGGCGAAGGGCGCGAACGGCAACCCCTCCTCGCCCAGCTCCAGGCACTGGCCGGTGAGCACCTGAGCGCCGTCGCCCACCGCGACCCGCCGGAACTCCTCGACCAGCCGTGTCTTGCCGACCCCCGCTTCGCCACCGACAAGCACGGCTGCCGCCTCGTCGCCCCGCGCGCGCTTGAGCGCTTCGCGCAGGGCGGCGAGATCGGCGTCTCGGCCTACAAGGACAGTGCTGGTCGCACGGGCGGTCACGAGATCGAGCATGACACGCCCCTCCGACGATTCCGCACGCGTTTTCCCGGGACTCAGGACATCGCCGGTGCCCGGGTTGCGGCGCGTTGCCGCCGCCCGATCCGCGGCAGCCAGCGTGACCGCGGCACCTCGCGAGCAAGCCGCTCGCGGTCGGCCTCGGCGTACAGCTCGGCGGTGCGGTAGCGGTGAAGGGTCAGGACGGAGTGGACATCTGCTGTGTTCATGTCTTACACACTTCGCCTGAAGGCACCCCCGCCGCATGAGGGCGATGCCGCATATCCAGGTCCTGCGGGGTCCTTACCCGATCGTCCTACGCCGGTAAGGTACTTACTGACCGCGGCCACTAGACTCCGGGGCATGGCAAAGCCCGAGGAGAAGGTCTCGTTCGGCCAGCGGCTGAAGCAGATCGGGATGGTGTTCTCGTTCACCGCCAAACGCGACAAGTGGTTCATGCCCTTGGTCGCCGGGGCGGTGCTCATTCCCATCGCGCTGACGGTCGTCGCCGTCATCACCTGGGGCTGGCTGTGGCTGCCGGTGGGCATCCTGCTCACACTGCTCGCGGTGCTCATCGTGCTCAACCTGCGCTCCAACGCGGCGATGATGAACGCCGCCGAGGGGCAGCCGGGCGCCGCGGCCCAACTGGTGGAGAACATGCGCGGCGACTGGCGGGTGACCCCGGCCATGAGCTCCACCACGCAGATGGACATGGTGCACCTGGTGATCGGCCGCCCCGGAGTGATCCTGCTCGCCGAGGGCAACCCGCAGCGGGTGCGCAGCCTGCTCGGCCAGGAAAAGCGGCGGCTCTCCAAGGTGATCGGCAACGCGCCGCTCTACGACTACGTCGTCGGGCAGGGCGAAGACGAGCTGTCCGTCCGCAAGCTGCGGATGACGCTCATGCGGCTGCCGCGCAACCTCACGGGCAAGGACGTCAACGCGCTCGACAAGCGCATGAAGGCCCTCACCGCCCGTCCGCAGATGCCGAAGGGCGCGATCCCGAAGAACATGCGGCCGTCGAAGGGCGCCTTCCGCCAGATGCGCGGCCGCTGACCGTGGACCTGGCGGCGCTGCCGCTGGTCGACCACCACGTGCACGGCGCGCGGCGCGACGATCTGACGCGAGCCGAATTCGAAGACGCGATAACCGAGTCCGACCGGCCGGTGCCGGCGTGGATGAGCACGTTCGACTCGCCGCTCGGGTTCGCGATCCGGCGCTGGTGCGCCCCGCTGCTCGGCCTGCCGCCGCACGCCGACCCGGACGACTACCTCGCCCGCCGCCACGAGCTGGGCGCCGCCGAGGTCACCCGCCGGTTTCTCACCGCGAGCGGGGTGAAGCACTTCCTCGTGGAGACCGGCTTCCGGGCCGCCGAACTGCTCGACCCCGCCGGCATGGCCGCGGCCTCCGGCGCCGTCGCGGGCGAGGTGGTCCGGTTGGAGTCGGTGGCCGAGGAGCTAACCGGCGTCGCAGCCGCGGACTTTGCCATCCGGTACGCCGAGCGCCTGGCCGAGCGCACCGTCGCGGCGGTGGGCCTCAAGACCGTCGTCGCGTACCGGTACGGCCTGGACTTCGACCCGGCTCGTCCCAGCGTGGCCGAGGTTACCGAGGCGGCCGGCCGCTGGCTCGGCGCGGGCGGTGGCCGGCTGGCCGATCCGGTACTGCTGCGGCACGTCATCTGGGCGGGCGTCGACCGCGGCCTGCCCCTGCAGATCCACACCGGCTTCGGCGACCCCGACCTGCGCCTGCACCGGGTCGACCCGCTGCTGCTGACCGGGTTTCTCGAGCTGGTCGAGGCGCACGGGGTGCCGGTCCTGCTGCTGCACTGCTACCCGTTCCACCGGCACGCGGCGTATCTCGCGCAGGCGTACCCGCATGTGCACTTCGACGTGGGGCTCACGCTGAACTATGTCGGCGCGGCCGCCACCACCGTGCTGGCCGAGGCGCTGGAGCTGGCCCCGTTCGCGAAGCTGCTGTACTCCTCGGACGCGTTCGGCCCCGCGGAGCTGCACTACCTCGGCGCGGAGCTGTGGCGCCGCGCCCTGGGCGCGGTGCTCGGCGAGCGGGTCGACGGCGGCGAGTGGTCCGCCGCGGACGCTCGGCGGGTCGCCGAGATGATCGGGTACGGCAACGCGCGGCGGGTCTACGACCTGGGCTGAGCGTCCACGACGACCGAGCCGGCCGCCTTGTCGTGCAGCCCGCGCCGGTTGGGATCCATGATGAGCGCCGGCACCACGAGGCTCAGCAGCACGCCGCGCACCAGAGCGCGCACGACGCCGATCCGCCCGCCGTCGGAGAACGAGACGCACCGCAGTTTGGTGATCGCCATTCCGGGTGTCTGCGCGAAGAGGCCGATGAAGAACCCGTACTCGGCGATCAACACGGCCACCGGTGGCCATCCGTCGCGTAGTGGGTCGCCGAAGAAATTGGACACCAGCAGGCAGAGCACCCAGTCGATCACGAGCGCGCCGAACCGCTTCGCGAGGCTCGGCGGCTCGAATCTGCCGGCCGGTGCGGAAGGCGGGGAAACCGGTTCGGTGGCCATGTCGAGCGAGCGTAGTCCGCAGTTCGGGACGTACCGAAAGCGACCGGTCACAGAGAGACCGCGCGGGTGTATGGTCCCCTCGGATGCACTGGTGAGGACGTGCGGGTTCTGACGTGACGTAACACGGCGGAAACAATGGAGACATGGCCGGGCAACGGCACAGCCATACCGTCGCGACCAGCCAGCCATACCAGCGGCCATGCCGCCATTTAGCTCAGCGACGTGCCAGGAGGACGTGTTGTTCGCCAATCCCGAGGAACTCCTTCGGTACCTCAAAGACGAGGGCGTGAAGTTCGTCGACGTACGGTTCTGTGACCTGCCGGGTGTCATGCAGCACTTCAACACCCCGGTCGAGTCGGTCGACGAGAGCATTTTTACGGACGGTCTCGCCTTTGACGGCTCGTCGATCCGGGGCTTCCAGCAGATCCACGAGTCCGACATGCTGCTGCTGCCGGACGTCGCCAGCGCCTTCATCGACCCGTTCCGGGCGCAGAAGACCCTGGCGTTGAACTTCTTCATCCACGACCCGTTCACCCGCGAGGCCTACTCGCGTGACCCGCGCAACGTCGCCAAGAAGGCCGAGGCCTACCTGGCCTCCAGCGGCATCGCCGACACCGCCTACTTCGGCGCCGAGGCGGAGTTCTACATCTTCGACTCGATCCGGCACGACACCAGCGCCAACGCCGCGTACTACTACATCGACTCGATCGAGGGCGCGTGGAACACGGGCACCGACGAGCCGGGCGGCAACCGCGGTTACAAGACCGCCTACAAGTCCGGCTACTTCCCGGTGCCGCCGCAGGACCACTACGCCGACCTGCGCGATGACGTCGTGACCAACCTGCTGAAGGTGGGCTTCACGGTCGAGCGGGCGCACCACGAGGTCGGCACCGCCGGCCAGGCCGAGATCAACTACAAGTTCTCCACGCTGCTGCACGCTGGCGACCAGCTCCAGCTGTTCAAGTACATCGTGAAGAACACCGCCTGGCACGCTGGCAAGACCGCGACGTTCATGCCCAAGCCGCTCTTCGGTGACAACGGCTCCGGCATGCACACCCACCAGAGCCTGTGGCTGAACGGCGAGCCGCTGTTCTACGACGAGACCGGCTACGCCGGCCTCTCCGACACGGCCCGGTGGTACATCGGCGGCCTCCTGCACCACGCGCCGTCGCTGCTGGCGTTCACCAACCCGACGATCAACTCCTACCGCCGGCTGGTGCCGGGCTTCGAGGCTCCGGTCAACCTGGTCTACTCGCAGCGCAACCGCTCCGCCTGCACCCGCATCCCGGTGACGGGCAGCAACGCCAAGGCCAAGCGCGTCGAGTTCCGGGTGCCCGACCCGTCGAGCAACCCGTACCTCGCCTTCTCGGCGATGATGATGGCCGGCATCGACGGCATCAAGAGCAAGATCGAGCCGCCGGAGCCGATCGACAAGGACCTGTACGACCTGCCTCCGGAGGAGTGGGGCAACGTCAAGCAGGTGCCGGGTTCGCTGCCCGAGGTGCTCGACAAGCTGGAGACCGACCACGACTTCCTGCTCGAGGGCGGCGTGTTCACGCCCGACCTGATCGAGACCTGGATCTCGTACAAGCGTGAGAACGAGGTCGACCCGGTCCGCCTGCGGCCGACCCCGCACGAGTTCGCCATGTATTACGACGTATAACTGCCTACGACGTCTGAGACTGCGTTCGAGTCCGGGTCGTGAGGGCCGGTGCACTTCGGTGCACCGGCCCTCACGTTTGCGTGGCTCATGATTCGGCAACGGTCCGTGGGGGCGGGGTCGCGCGATGAGCACCCAGGACCGGACCATGGTCCTACGTTCCTCGGAGCACACGCCTAGGTCAGCGTTGCGAGGAGGCCCCGGACGACGGCCACGAACTCGTCGATGTCTTGCTCGGTGGTGCGCCAGTTGACGATCGCGGGGCGCAACGCCACCCGGCCGCCGTACACGGTGGTGCCGGCGAAGACGCGGCCATCGGCGATCAGCGCCTCGCCGAGCCGCTTGTTCAGGCCGTCGAGGGCCGCGTCCGGTACGCCCGGCGGGCGGGCACGGAAGCACACGATGCACAGCGGCACGTCGGCGAGGCGTTCCAGGTCGGGCGCCTCGTCGACCAGGCCGGCGAGGCGCTGGGCCAGGTCGAGGTGGCGCTCCACCATCGCCTGGTACCCAGCCCGCCCGTACGCCGCGAGCGTGGCCCAGATGGGCAGCGACCGGGCGCGACGCGACGACTCCGGCCCGAGCATCGCGTACCCGCCACCTGGGTCGTCCGGCCCTGGCAGGTACGCCGCACCCGGCATCCCGAACGCCTTGCCCAGCCGCGCCGGGTCCCGCAGGAACGCAAACCCACTCTCGTAGGGCACGTTGAGCCACTTGTGGGCGTCGCAGGCGATGGAGTCGGCCCGCTCGACGCCGCGCACCAGCCCCGCCGAGCGTGGTGACAGCGCCGCGAAGATCCCGAACGCCCCGTCCACGTGCAGCCAGGCGCCGTACCGCTCGGCGAGGTCAGCGAGCTCGTCGACCGGGTCGAAGTCACCGGCGTTCACCTCACCCGCGTTTCCGATGATCACCGCAGGCCCACCGTACGCCGCGAGGCGGCGCTCGATCGCGCCCACGTCCACCCGGCCCACGGCATCCCGGGCGTACACCTCGACGCTCTGCCCGCCGTGCCCGAGCATCTGCAGCGCCTTCCGGGCACTCGGATGCAGGTACCCGCCGGAGAGCACCGGCATCCGGGGCAACCCGGCGATGCCATCGGCCGCCACGTCGCCGCCGTGCCGCTCGCCCCACCAGTGGGTGGCCGCGGCGAGGCTGGTGAAGTTCGCGAACGTCGCGCTCGCCACCAGCGCTCCCCCGTACCCCTCGGGCAGCCCGAACAGCTCGCGCAGCCAGCGCAGCGCCACCGTCTCCACCTCGGTGGCGAACGCGGACGACGCGCGGAAGGCGGCGTTCTGGTCGAGCATCGACGCGATCCAGTCGCCGGCCAGCGCGGCAGGCGTCGAACCGCCGATCACGAAGTGGTAGAAGCGGGGACCGGCCGAGTTCGTGGCGGTGGCTGTGCCGATGCGAAGCAGCCTGCGTACGGCGGCGGCTGAGCCCTCCCCCTTGTCCGGCAGGTCTCCGGACAGGTTCGCGAGCAGCGGCGCGGTGGCGGGGTCGTGCACCGGCCGGTCGGTCAGCGCCTCCAGGTACGGCGTCGCGGCGGCGTAGACCTCGTGCAGCACGACGTCGGTCTCGGTATCCAGCAGCGGATCACTCATGCCTTCACAATGCGCTCGCGCTGCCCGCTGGCGGAGGACCAATCGGAAAGCGGCGGCTCCACCGGATCGCGGGCGGGCACGACAAACAGTAAGGCGATGCTCACCCAGACGTACGCATTGCTGCCCAGGAAACCGATCACCCCACCCGAGCCGCGCTCCCAAATCCAGACAAAGCGGCTAATAAGAAGCCCATACGCGAAAATAGCGAAGCCCAACCTGCGCCTGTCCCTGGCGGCGAGCGCCCGGTCGAACAGCACGATCAGCGCCGGCAGCAGCCACACCAGGTGGTGCACCCAGGTGACCGGGCTGATGAGGGCCCCCACGACGCCGGTCAAAGCCAGACCCGTCTTCGCGTCGGCGCCCCGCACCCGCCACGCCCACACCGCCAGCGTGAGCAGCACCAGCACGAGCCATAGCGCCCGGCTCGGATGCGTCGGGTCGAGCCGCGCCACGACGCCCTGCAACGACTGGTTCGACACGAACGACAGCGAGCCGATCCGGTCGGTGTTCCACAGCGCCTGAGTCCAGAACTCGCGCGACGAGTCCGGCGCCACCGCGGCCGCCAGTACCGTCACGCCCGCCGCCGTGCCGCTCGCGGTGAGCGCCGCGCGCCACCGCCCGGTGATCAGCAGGTACACGATGAAGATGCCCGGCGTCAGCTTGATCGCGGTCGCGAGCCCCACCCCCACACCCGCCCAGCGGCTGTCGCGCGCCACCAACCACAGCAGGTCAGCGGCCACCAGGAAGAGCAGCAGCGTGTTGACCTGCCCGAACGTGACCGTCTCGCGCATCGGCTCGAAGGCGGCGGCCAGGCACACCGCGATCGCGAACGCGTACCAGCGGGTCCAGCCCTCCCGGCGGGCGATCGAGTCGACCAGCCACCACAGCAGCAGCCCGCTCGTGACCACGGCCGCGAGCACGCTGATCACCATGGCCAGCGGCCACGACACGTACGCCATCGGCAGCATCGCCAGCGCCGCGAACGGCGGATAGGTGAACCCGTACCGGCTGTTTAGCTTGAGCCAGTCGTAGATCTCACCACCGTCGTGCACCCAGTAGTTCACCGCGCCGTAGTAGACCTGCAGGTCGAAGAACCCGTGGCGAATCATCGTGAAATAGAGGAACACCGTCACCGCGAGGGCCAGAGCCACGACGACGGTGAGGTTCCTGCGCACGGTCACCATGCTGCCAGTACCGTGTGCGCGTGCGTGTCGTGGGCCTCTTCGCCGTTCTGCTCGCGGGCGTATATCTCGCCCTTCCCATCATGGGTTCCGACCTCTCCGCCCAGGTGGCCCGGGCGGACTTCTTCGCCGCGCACGGCCTGACCCCTATCGACCTGCGCTGGTACGGCGGCACCAACCAGTTCGGATACAGCCTGGTTTCGCCGGCGGTGATGGCGCTGATCGGCGTTCGGGTGACCGGCGCGCTGTCGCTCGTGGGGTCGGCGGTCGCGTTCGCCGCGCTGCTCTTCCGCACCGGCGTGCGGCGCCCTCTGCTCGGCGGGCTGGTGGGCGCGGTCTGCATCGC
Source organism: Micromonospora sp. CPCC 206061 (assembly GCF_036906915.1). Classification (NCBI taxonomy): domain Bacteria; kingdom Bacillati; phylum Actinomycetota; class Actinomycetes; order Micromonosporales; family Micromonosporaceae; genus Micromonospora; species Micromonospora sp. CPCC 206061. The sequence continues at coordinate 46,706 of NZ_JBAKHX010000038.1, read as the reverse complement.
CGGCAACCTGGTCTCCGGCCGCGTCACCTACGCGCTGGGCGTCGCGTTCGCCCTGAGCGCGCTTGCGGCGCTCACAGTGCCGCCTGCTGGCCGGCTCGCGTGGTTGCGGTACGGCGGCGCCGCCGCGGGAGCCCTGCTCGCCGCCGCCACCAGCCCCGTCGCTGGCCTCTTCACCGGCCTCGCCGGCGTCGCCCTCCTGCTGAGCAGGCGCCGCGACGGCGCCGTACTGGCGGCGGGCGCGGCCGTCCCGCTCGCGGTCACGTCGCTGCTGTTCGGCGAGGGCGGCTGGATGAACATCAGCCGCACCGACACGATCCACGCGGTCGTGACCAGCCTGGCAGTGGCGCTCCTCGTCGGGTACCGCCCGGTGCGCGCGGGTGCCCTGCTCTCGGCGGCGGGCGTGCTGCTCGCCGCGCTCGTGCACACGCCCGTCGGCCTGAACGCCACGCGGCTGGTCACGATGTTCGCGCTCCCGGTGCTCGCGGCGTGCGCCCGCCTGCCCCGCCCGCCGGCCGGCGCCCGCACACCCAGGATCACCGCGCGGGTGCGCATCCCCCACCGCATCCGGCCGCGCTGGGCGGCCGCCGGGCTCGTCGCGGTCCTGACGATCGGGTACTGGTGGCAACCGCCGGTCGTCTGGGCGGACCTGCGGGACGCGGGCAACCCGACCAGCGACCGGGAGTACTTCGCGCCCCTGCTCGCAGAGCTGCGCGCCCGCCGCCCCGCGGGCCGTATCGAGGTGCCGCCGACCCGCGACTACTGGGAGGCGGCGTACATGGAGGGCTTCGCGCTCGCGCGGGGCTGGATGCGCCAGGTCGACATCGCGCGCAACCCGCTCTTCTTCGAGACCGTGCCGGGCGCGCCCGGCACCGGGGTGGCGCTGACCGAGCCCGCGTACCGCGCCTGGCTCGCCGACAACGCGGTGACCTACGTGGCGGTACCCGACGCTCAGCTCTCCTGGGTGGGCCGAGCCGAGGCCGCCCTGGTCAGATCCACCCTGACGGAGGTCTGGAGCAATGAACACTGGCGGCTCTACGAGGTCCCCAGCCCGGTCCCCTTGGTCGCCATGCCCGCGACCCTCGTGTCCCACGACGCCGCGAGCCTGACCTTCGACGCTCTAGTATCGGGCGACATACCCGTCAAGATTCGCCACAGCCGCTGGCTCACCGTGACCGGTAGCGCCCGCCTGGCTCCTGATGGCGACTGGCTCGTCGTGACGGTGCCGCGGCCTGGGCGCTATGCCTTGAAGAGCTCGCTCATACCCTGAGGCGCGTCGCCTAGGAAGAGCTGAGAACGCGTTCTACAGCGGCTCTGGAGCGGCGGGTCGTGCGTAGGTAGTGGTCGAGGAAGGCGCCGCCGTCGCCGGCGTTCAGGAGTCTCACCACGCCGGCCAGGTCAACGCCATGTCTCGGGAGCTGGTCTGTCGGGCGGCCGCGGACCAGCGTGAGAGCGTTGCGCACGCGCGCGGCCAGCGTCCACCCGGCCGCCATCGCCGACGCGTCGGCGGGCGCCACCAGCCCGGCGTCGCGCGCCGCCACCAGCGCGTCGAGCGTGCGGGTGCGCCGCAGCATCGGCACCCGCTGGGCGTGCCGCAACTGGGTGAGCTGCACCGCCCACTCGACGTCGGCAAGCCCGCCCCGGCCCAGCTTGGCATGCGTGGCCGGGTCGGCGCCGCGCGGCAGCCGCTCGGTCTCGACCCGGGCCTTGATGCGGCGGATCTCGATGATCTGCTCCCGGCTCAGCCCGCCCTCCGGGTACCGCACCCGGTCGGCCAGCGCCTCGAACCGGGCACCCAGCAGCTGATCTCCGCACACGAATCGGGCGCGTAGCAGCGCCTGCGCCTCCCACACCTTCGACCAGCGCGCGTAGTACTGCTCGTAGGCCGCCAGGCTCCGCACGAGCGGCCCTTGCCGGCCCTCGGGACGCAGGTCGGCGTCGACGCCCAACGGCGGGTCGGGCGCGGGGGCGCCCAGCAACCGGCGCATCTCCTCAGCAATCGCGTGCGCCGCCCCGCTCGCCCCGTCGTCGGGTGTGCCGGTCGGCGGCTCGTACACGAAGAGCACGTCGGCGTCGGACGGGTAGCTCATCTCGTACCCACCCAGCCTGCCCATGCCGATCACCGCGAACCGCAGGCCGGGCATCGGCGGCTGCGCCGCGGTCGCCACCCGCAGTGCGGCGGCGAGGGTCGCGTCGGTGACCGCCGACAGGGCGGTGCCGACGCCGACCACGTCGAGCGGCTCGGGCGGGGCGAGCGTGCCGGCGCGGCTCAGCACGTCGGCGCTGGCGAGGCGAAACAGCTCCCGGCGGCGCAGTGCCCGCAGGGCCCCGATCGCCTGCGCGGGCTCGGCGTGCCGGTCGGCCGCGGCGGCGAACCCCTCCCGCAGCACCTCGACCGGACGCGGGGTGAGCTCGGCGTCGTCCGCGAGCAGGCGCAGCGCCTCCGGGTCGCGCACCAGCAGGTCGGTCACGTACCGGGACAGCCCCAGCGCCCGCGCGAGCCGTAGCGCCACCGGGCCCTCGTCGCGCAGCAGCCGCAGGTACCAGGGGGTGCTGCCCAGCTTCTCCGAGACCTTGCGGTAGCTGAGCAGCCCGAGGTCGGGCTCGGGCGCGTCGGCGAACTCCTCCAGCAGCACCGGCAGCAGCGTGCGCTGGATCGAGGCGGTGCGCGACACCCCGCCTGTGAGCACCTCCAGGTGCCGCAGCGCGGTGCCCGGATCGCGGAACCCCAGCACCTGCAGGCGCCGCCGCGCCGACTCGGGCACCATCCGCAACGACTCGGCCGGCACCCGGGCCACCGCCTCCAGCAGCGGCCTATAGAGCAGCTTCGCGTGCAGCCGGCGTACCTCGGCGGCGTGGGCGACCCAGTCGGCTCGGAACGCCTCGACGGCGTCGCGGTCCGGGGTGCCCGTGTAGCCGAGCGCGCGGGCGAGCCAGCGCACGGCGTCCGGGTCCGTCGGCACGGTGTGCGTACGCCGCAGCGCCTGAAGCTGGAGCCGGTGCTCGACGTTGCGCAGGAAGCGGTACCCGCGCAGCAGCGCCTCCCCGTCCGCGCGACCGACGTAGCCGCCCGCGACGAGCGCCCGCAGCCCCGGCAGCGTGCCCGGTGTGCGCAGCGACTCGTCGATCCGGCCGTGCACCAGCTGGAGCAGCTGCACGGCGAACTCGATGTCGCGCAGCCCGCCCGGCCCTCGCTTGATCTCCCGGTCCAGCTCGCGGGCCGGCACGTTGTCGATGATGCGGCGCCGCATCGCGCGCACGTCGTCGACCGCCTCGGGACGCTCGGCCGCGTGCCACACCAGCGGCGCGAGCTGGTCGATCCACTCCTGTGCGAGCGCGGTGTCGCCGGCCGCCGGCCGCGCCTTCAGCAGCGCCTGGAACTCCCACGTACGCGCCCAGCGCCGGTAGTACGCCAGGTGGCTGGCCAGCGTGCGCACCAGCGGGCCGCGGCTGCCTTCGGGGCGCAGCGCCGCGTCGACCGGCCACGCCACCTGCCGGCAGATGTCGATGAGGCGCGCCGCGATCGTGGTGCCCGCCGTGAGATCGTCGTCGGCCGCCGCCACGAAGATTACGTCCACATCGGACACGTAGTTGAGCTCGTTGCCGCCGCACTTGCCCATCGCTACGACGGCAAGCCGCGGCGTGGCGCCGGCCTCGTGCGCCGCGATGTCGTACGCCGCCGCGAGCGTCGCGTCGGCCAGGGCCGACAGCGCCTCCATGGTCTGCTCCAGGGCGCGTCCGCCGGTCAGGTCGGCCGCCGCGATCCGCAACAGCGCCAGCCGGTACGCGCGGCGAAGCGCGGGAACCGTGGGATCGTCCACTGTGAGCACACCGTCGGCGTTCGGTGCGACGCCGTCCTTTTCGGTCACCAGCGCGCTCCACTGGTCCGGGTTTGCCACCAGGTGGTCGCCCAGCGCGGACGAGGCACCCAGCACCGCGACGAGCCGCCGCCGCAGGCCCGCGTCGCCCGCCAGCGCGTCCAGCACCCGCATGGGCCCGCTCCGCCGCTCGGCCTCGGCCAGCCTGTGCAGTTGGCGCAGTGCCAGATCCGGATCGGCCGCCCGGGACAGCGCGGTCAGCAGGTCGGCCGCCACCTCGCCGGCCGGCTCCTGGACGGTCACGTCCCACAGCCCGAGCCCGCCCGGCCCGAGCAGGCCGTCGGCGCGCGCCCCGAAGCCGTACCGCGCCAGCCGGCCCTGCGCCCTCGTGGGTCTGCTCACGCTGCGTCTCCTGGCTCGCTCGCTCGCGCGGCGCTGAAGGCGACGCCTTCCCTCGCGCCACGCAGCGACTTCGTCGTGCCGTGGTCGGGGAGGTGGGCGGGCAGTCCAGGCGCCGCCGCGCCAGTTCGCTCGCTCACGCCTACTGTCCCAGGATGGGCAGCGGACGGCGAATATCCCGCAGCTCACCCAGCGCGAGCGCGGCGAACCGGGCAGCGAACGGCTGCCACACCTCCTCCACGTCCACCATGATCGCGTCGAAGGCGGCGACCAGCCCTTCGGGATCCTCCAGGTCCGGCGACGCGGCCACCCAGCTCGCGATCATCGCGGTGTCGCACTCGATGTGGAACTGCAACCCCCAGGCCTTCTCACCCATCCGGAACGCCTGGTGCGGGTATCGCGTCGAGGCGGCGAGCAGCACCGCGCCGGCCGGCAGCTCGGTGATCTCGTCGTAGTGCCACTGGTGCACGTCCGGCGCCAGCGGCACGTACCGGAACAGCGGGTCCTCTGCCGCCGCGTCCCGCCGGCCGACCAGGGCGGGGCCGATCTCCGGGCCGGACGGGCTCCGCTCGACCGTGCCGCCGTGCGCGGTGGCGAGCAACTGCCCGCCCAGGCAGACGCCCAGCGCCGGCACACCGTGCCGGACGGCCTTGCGCAGCAGCGCCTCCACATCGTCGAACCAGTCGGGGCGCGGCTCGTACGCCGACTGCTCCCCGCCCATCACCACGATCGCCACGTATCCGTCGAGGTCGGCCGGCAGCGGCTCGCCGGCGTGCGCCCGCACCACCTCGAGCCGTAGCCCCGCCTCGGTCAGCCACTCCCCCAGCCGCCGGACGTCGTCCGTCGGGTCGTTCTCCACCACCAGCGCCGTACTCACAGACCCCAACCTACTCGGGCGATACGCTCGGGCGCGTGGACAGCGGGGTGCGGGCGGCGGTGTTGCGGACGGGAGACACGGTCATGTTGGTGTCGCCGTCCGGGCCGACGCGGCCGGAGCGGGTGGCCCGCGGGATCGAGCTGTTGACCGGCTGGGGCCTGCGACCGGTGCTGGCTCCGCACGCGTACGCCCGGCACGGGTACTTCGCGGGCGCGGACGAGCTGCGGGCGGCCGACCTCAACGCTGCGTTCGCCGACCCGGGCGTGCGCGGCGTGCTGTGCACCCGTGGCGGATACGGCGTGCAGCGGGTCGTCGACGTGATCGACATGGCGGCGGTGCGGCGCGAGCCCAAGGTGGTCGCGGGGTTTTCCGACATCACCGGACTCCAGCTCGCCCTGTGGCGCGGCGCGCGACTGGCCACTGTGCACGGTCCTGGCGTGGCGTGGCTGGAAGACCGCACGCCACCGCTGTCGGCCGAGTCGCTGCGCGCCGCGCTCATGAGCACCGATCCCGTTGTCGTGAAACGGGTCGAGAGCGAGCAGACCGCGCCGGTCACGGTGCCTGGTGCGGCGTCCGGCACCCTCATCGGTGGCAACCTGAGCCTTCTCGCGTCGTCCGTCGGCACCCCGGACATGCCCGACCTGACCGGCGCCATCGTGCTTCTGGAAGACGTCGACGAAGCACCGTACAGAGTGGACCGGATGCTGACCCACCTGCGCCGCGCGGGCGCGCTGGCGGGGATCGCCGGCGTGGCCGTGGGCCAGTTCACGAACTGCGCCGACGAGTGGTCGGTGAGCGTCGCCGACGTTCTGCTCGACAGGCTGGGCGACCTGGGCGTACCGGTGCTCGGCGGGCTGCCCATCGGGCACGGGGCCGGCCAGCTCACGGTGCCCGTGGGCGTGCCAGCCGCGATGGACGCGTCGACGGGCACGCTGACCGTAGAGTCCGCGGTGTCCGGATAGACACTCTTGCGGTGGCGGAGGCCTGCCAACCGGCGCATGCTACGAGTGAGTGGAAGACTTCCACCCGCTCTCTCCGTGAGGGAGGTGGGCCTGCGATGACCGCACAGACCCCTGCACAAACACCTGCAATCGAGGAGCATCCGGACATTGCCGCCCTTCGGGCACGGTATGACCGGGTCGCCGAGACGCCGACCGCCCAGTTGGTCGACGGACTCACCCTCCTGACCGGCCTCTACCTGGCGATGTCGCCGTGGGTCGTCGGCTTCACCAGCGATTCGCCCGGCCTGACCGCGAGCAACCTCTTCAGCGGTGTCGCGGTCGCGCTGCTCGCGCTCGGCTTCGCCTCCGCGTACGGCCGGACGCACGGCATCACTTGGGTCACCGCGGTGATCGGCGCTTGGACGATCATCGCGCCGTGGGTGGTGAACGGGGCAACGCCGGACAACTCGGCGATCGCCAACAACGTCATCACCGGCGCGCTGTGCCTGCTCCTCGGCCTGGTCATGGCATCGGTCGGCATGCGTGCCGGCACGCGGCGCGGCACGCGACGGCCCGGTACCCGGCCCGACATGGGGCCCGACATGGGGCCCGACATGGGGCGCGAGATGGGGTCCGGAATGGGGCGAGGTCGGCCGTAAGAATCTCAAACGAAGATGAGCGGCCGCACGAGGTCTCCCGGTAGGTCCAGGTCGCTCGGTAACAGGCGGCGCGGCGGGGCGGGCTCGGCCGTACCGGTCACCGACTCGATCCGGTCGGTGCGGAACGCGCGCACCCCGTCGCGCAGCCGGCACCACGCCACCAGGTACCAGTACTCCCGGTTGCCCAGGTAGCCGAGCGGCTCGACGCTCCGCGTTGTGGCGACCCCGTACCGGTCGGTGTAGTCGATGCGCAGGATCGTGCGCCCGTGCAGCGCGTCGGCGATGACCCTGGGTACCACCGGCGCCGGATGCCCCACGGCGAAGTGCAGGCGCTCAGCCAGCTCTCGGGCGGCGAGGTCGTCGGCCTCGGGCAGCATCGCTCCCAGCTTGCGCAGAGCCGACGCGGCGTCCGCGTGGAACGGCGTGCCGCCGAGCCGCCGGAGCGCCACCGCGACGGCGACGGCCTCGCTGGGCGCGAGGTGCAGCGGCGGCAGAGCGCGGGACCGGTCGAAGACGTATCCGCCGGCGCGCCCGCCATCCGTGACGATCGGCAGGCCAGAACGGCGCAGGGCGTGAACGTCGCGCGCGACCGTGCGCACGCTGATGTGGAAGCGCCGCGCGAGCCAGGGCGCGCCGCGTGATCTGGGTGCCGCCGCGCGCAGCTCGGCCGCTAGGGCGCAGAGCCGGTCGGCGCGCTTCATAGACCGACGTTACGACACATGTACGAGTCAGTCCATCGGTGTTTCCTATGCCCGCGCTGGTGACGAAGCACGCTCATCACCGCAATCCGTCCACGTGAGAGCCGGATTGTCAGGCCGCTGACAGCAATGCCATGGGGCCCTTACAGACGGGCGGCTCATGGTCGATCGGGTACCCACCCATTGAGTTAGTCCGGAGGTTCGATGTCCAGGCCGATATCCAAGAAGACGATGTTCGCCGGGTTGGCCGCGGCGGGCGTGCTCGCGGTCGGGATCGCCGCACCCACCGTGGCGTTTGCGGAGGACAGCTCCGGCTCCTCGTCCACCAGCCAGCCCGACCGGAAGCAGCAGCGCGCCGAGCGCGACGCCGAGTTGGCCAGGGCCCTGGCGGCAGAGTTGGGCATCTCGGAGGACAAGGTGACCGCTGCCATCGAGAAGGTACGCGGGGAACGGAAGCCGCAGGGCCAGCCGAAGGGCACCGAGAAGAGCCAGGCCGACCGGCAGGCCAAGCTGAAGAGCCGGCTCGACGCCGCGGTGAAGGAAGGCAAGCTCACCCAGGAGCAGGCCGACGCGATCCTCAAGGCGTACGAGGCCGGTGTGCTGGGCGGCTTCGGCGGCGGCAAGGGCGGCCCTGGACGTGGCCCGGGTGGTGGCGGCGAGAAACCAGGCACCCCGTCACCTAGCGCCACCAGCTAACAGGCCCGGTGCCGCTCGCCACGCCCGTCCCCCGCGGTGCTGGCGAGCGGCACCGTCATGTGCGATCTAGAGCGCGCCCAGGTACCGCTGGCGCTCGTACGGGGTGACCTCGCGGCGGTACTGCTCCCACTCGGCCCGCTTGTTGCGCAGGAAGAAGTCGAAGACGTGCTCGCCCAGCACCTCGGCGATCAGCTCGGAACCGGCCATCACGTCAATAGCCTCCGAGAGGTTTTCGGGCAGCGCCTCGTACCCCATCGCCTTGCGCTCGGCGACGGACAGCGCCCACACGTCGTCCTCGGCACCCGCCGGCAGCTCGTACCCCTCCTCGATGCCCTTCAGGCCGGCGCCGAGCATGACCGCGAAGGCCAGGTAGGGGTTGGCGGCCGAATCCAGCGAGCGGACCTCGACCCGCGCGGAGTTGGGCTTGCCGTACGCCGGCACGCGCACCAGCGCGGACCGGTTGAGGTGCCCCCAGCAGACGTAGGCCGGCGACTCGGTGATCCGGTCGGGCAGGGCCTGCGGGAAGAGCCGCTTGTACGAGTTGACCCACTGGTTGGTGACCGCCGTGTACTCCCGGGCGTGCACCAGGAGGCCGGCGATGAACGCCCTGGCCACCTTCGACAGCTTCATCGAGTCGCTGGCGTCGTGGAACGCGTTGCGCTCGCCCTCGAACAGCGACAGGTGGGTGTGCATGCCGCTGCCCGGCTGGTCGGTGAACGGCTTCGGCATGAACGTGGCGCGCACGCCGTGTGAGAGCGCGACCTCCTTGACCACGTGCCGGAAGGTCATGATGTTGTCGGCCGTGGTGAGCGCGTCCGCGTACCGCAGGTCGATCTCCTGCTGGCCGGGCGCGACCTCGTGGTGGCTGAACTCGACCGAGATGCCGATCCGCTCCAGCGCGAGCACGGCCTGACGCCGGAAGTCGCGCGCGACCGCGTGCGTGGTGTGGTCGAAGTAACCGCCGGCGTCGACCGGCGTCGGCAGCGAGCCGTCGGCGGGGCCGTTTTCCAGCAGGAAGAACTCGATCTCGGGGTGGGTGTAGAAGGTGAAGCCCTTCTCGGCCGCCTTGGACAGCGCCCGGCGCAGCACGTGGCGCGGGTCGGCCCAGGACGGGCTGCCATCGGGCAGCAGGATGTCGCAGAACATCCTGGCGCTCTCGCCGCTGACCCCACCCTCGAACGGGAACACCTGGAAGGTGGTCGGGTCGGGCATAGCGATCATGTCGGACTCGAAGACCCGGGCGAAGCCCTCGATCGCCGAGCCGTCGAACCCGATGCCCTCCTCGAACGCGGCCTCAAGCTCGGCCGGCGCCACCGAGACGCTCTTGAGCGTGCCCAGCACGTCGGTGAACCACAACCGGACGAACCGGATGTCGCGCTCTTCGAGCGTGCGGAGCACGAACTCCTGCTGACGGTCCACTGCTAACCCCTTGTGACGCGGTGACGCGGTCGCTGAGCTGTACCGGAGTCTCCCCCCACCCCGTTACGCCGACGTTACGGCAACGCCGAACGGCGCGTGGCTCGGGGCTGGGCGCAACTCTGTCCGGTTCCTCACCGTTGATACAAAACAGACCGGGAGGGGACAATTCATGGTACGCAGCCGCGTGATCCTGGGCGGCCTGACGCTGGGCGGGCTGCTGGCCGCTGTCCTGGTGCTGGCTGGTGTCGTGCACGTCAGGGTGACCGATGGGCGGGCCGCGGACCCCACGCCGTCCCCGCGGCTCGGCCCCCTCACCGCGACCCAGCCGGAGCTGCGCGAAGCGCTGCTCGCGGCCACCGACCTGCCGGAGGGCTACCGCGAGACGTCGGCGCCCCGGACGGCGTCCGGCCCTGACCGGCGGGAGCGCTGCCGGGCGCTCTTCGAGCGCCCGTGGGACGTCACGCGGGACCGGGCCGCCGACCGCGCGCTCGGCGACTTCGCCGGCCGCCACGACGGCACGCTGCTGCGCCAGGCGCTCACGCTGTTCGGACCGGACGGCGCGGAGCGCGCCTTCGGCGAACTCCGCGCCGCGTCGGGGGCCTGCCCCGAGTTCGACGCGCGACTCGACGACGGTACCGCCGTCCGCGTTCACCTGCGCGAGATGGTGCTGCGCCGGGTCGGTGACGATGCGTACGCGGTGCGCGTCACCGCCCGCGGCGAGAGTGGCACGCGCGACGGGTACCTCGCGGTCGGTCGCGTGGGTGCCTTGCTGTCGGTTCTGCGCCACCTCGGCCCCGCCGGCGCGGTAGACCCCGATGACGTGGCGGACACGCTGCGCCGTGCGCTCGACCGCGCCCAGCCGCTGGCACAGTGGCCCGCCTCACCGGGGAAGATGGAGACATGCCGACTATGCGCATCGCCCTCGCCCAGGTAAACCCGACCGTCGGCGATCTGGCCGGCAACGCCGCCGCGGTGCGGGAGTGGAGCCGCGCCGCGGCCGACTCAGGCGCCCAGTTCGTGGCGTTCCCCGAGATGATGCTGACCGGGTACCCGGTCGAAGACCTCGTGTTCCGCGCGTCGTTCGTCGCGGCGTCCACGGCGGCGCTGCGCGACCTCGCCGCCGACCTCGCCGCCGATGGGCTGGGCGACCTGCCGGTCGTCGTCGGCTACCTCGACGCCGACGGAGGGCCACGCAACGCGCTGGCCGTTCTGCATCGCGGCGAGGTGCTCACCACGTACTACAAGCACCACCTGCCAAACTACGGGGTCTTCGACGAAGACCGGTACTTCGAGCCGGGCGACACGCTCACCGTCATCCGGCTGGCCGGCGTCGACGTCGCGCTCACCATCTGCGAGGACATCTGGCAGGCCGGTGGACCGTTCGCGGTGGCGGGGCAGGCGCGGGTCGGCCTGGTCGTCAACATCAACGGCTCGCCGTACGAGCTGAACAAGGACGACGTGCGGCTGTCGCTCGTCCAGCGCCGGGCCGTCGAGGCGGGCGCGGCTATCGCGTACGTCAACATGGTCGGCGGCCAGGACGAGCTGGTCTTCGACGGCGATTCGATCGTGGTGGCCGCCGACGGCGCCCTGCTCGCCCGCGCGCCGCAGTTCGCCGAGCACCTGATGATCCACGACCTCGACGTGCCCCCGGCGGTGCCGGACGCACCCACCGGCGACCTCGGCGAGATGTCCGTGCGACGCGTCGAGGTTCCTTCCTCGCCGCCGGCACCGGCCTCCCTTGTGGAGGGTGGCATCGCCGACCGCGTCACCGACGAGGCCGAGGTGTGGCGCGCGCTGGTGCTCGGCCTGCGCGACTACGTGGAGAAGAACGGCTTCCGCTCGGTGGTGCTCGGCCTCTCCGGCGGCATCGACTCGTCCGTCGTCGCGGCGATCGCGGTCGACGCGCTCGGCTCGGACAGGGTCGTCGGCGTCTCGATGCCCAGTCAGCACTCGTCGGGGCACTCCCGGGACGACGCGGCCGAACTCGCCAAGCGCACCGGCCTCGACTACCGGATCGAGCCGATCCAGCCGATGGTCGACGCGTTCCTCGCCAACATGTCGCTCTCGGGTCTCGCCGTCGAAAACCTCCAGGCACGCGTGCGCGGTGTCATCCTCATGGCACTGTCCAACCAGGAGGGCCACCTAGTGCTCACCACGGGCAACAAGAGCGAGCTGGCCGTCGGATACTCCACTTTGTATGGTGACTCGGTCGGCGGCTTCAACCCGCTCAAGGACGTGCCGAAGACCCTCGTCTGGAAGCTCGCCCGCTGGCGCGACGAGGAGGCCGAGCGGCGCGGCACCGAGCCGCCGATCCCGGAGAGCTCGATCACAAAGCCGCCGAGCGCCGAGCTGCGACCCGGCCAGCTCGACACCGACTCGCTGCCCGACTACGACGAGCTCGACGCGATCCTCGCCGGGTACGTCGACGGCGACCTCGGCCGCGACGAGCTGGTCGCCGAGGGGCACGACCCCGCGGTCGTCGACCGGACGCTTCGCATGGTCGACGTCGCCGAGTACAAGCGCCGCCAGTCCGCGCCCGGCACCAAAATCTCGATCAAGGCGTTCGGCCGCGACCGCCGCCTGCCGATCACGAACCGGTGGCGCGAGCGGCCAGCGTAACGAGTGTGAAATGTTCCACTAACACCTGACGGGGTCGGTGGGGCCGGTGGGACGCTTGCTCCAGAACCCGGGGACCGCGAGGGCGGCCTCGAGGCGAGAGGAGACGACGATGTCTGAGCCGGCCCTTTACGGCGGCCCTGCCACCCGACGGGTACGCACGCGCGACCTGATCGCGGCCAAGCAGCGTGGTGAGCGCTGGCCGATGCTGACCTCGTACGACCAGTACACCGCCGCCATCTTCGACCAGGCGGGCATCCCCGTTCTGCTGGTCGGCGACTCGGCGGCCAACAACGTGTTCGGCTACGAGACCACCGTGCCGGTGACGGTCGACGACCTGCTGCCGCTGGTCCGCGCCGTGGTCCGCGCCACCAAGCACACCCTGGTGGTCGGTGACCTGCCGTTCGGGTCGTACGAGGAAGGCCCGACCCAGGCGCTGCGCACCGCGGTGCGATTCATGAAGGAAGGCGGCTGTCACGCCGTCAAGCTCGAAGGCGGCCGGCGGGTCGCCGACCAGATCGCCGCGATCACCGGCGCGGGCATCCCGGTCATGGCGCACGTCGGATTCACGCCGCAGAGCGAGCACCAGATCGGCGGCTACCGGGTACAGGGCCGCGGCGACGCCGCCGAAGACGTCATCGCCGACGCGCACGCCGTAACAGAGGCGGGCGCCTTCGCGGTCGTACTGGAGATGGTGACCAGCGAGGTCGCCAAGCGAATCACGCATGACCTGCCGATCCCGACGGTCGGCATCGGCGCCGGGCCGGACACCGACGCGCAGGTGCTGGTCTGGCAAGACATGGCCGGCCTGCGCACGGGCAAGGCGCCCCGTTTCGTCAAGCGGTACGCCGACCTTGCGGGCGCGCTCACCGAGGCCACCCAACGCTTCGCGGAAGAGGTCCGCGGCGGGGAATTCCCCGCCCCCGAACACGCCTTCCACTAGTCCCACCGGCGTCCCACCGCCGCCCCACCCCGCCCTTTCGCCGATCAAGGGCAAATGCACGTGGTTGGATCTCTAATCCACGTGCATTTGCCCTTGATCGCTGCGATCTTCCTTGATCGGCGCGGCGATGCGCCGGCGGCTAGAGATCTGTCACGCGGATGCCGGCGTGGGCCTTGTAGCGCTTGTTGATGGCGATCAGGTTGGCGGTGAGCGCCTCCACCTGGTGCGCGTTGCGCAGCCGCCCGGCGTAGATGCCGCGCATGCCCGGGATGCGCCCCGCCAGCGCCGCCACCGTCGCGATCGCCTCCCGGTCTTCACCGCAGATCAGCACGTCGAGGTCGATCCGCTCGACCTCGGGATCGGCCAGCAGCGGCGCGCTCACGTGATGGAAGGCGCCGCATACGGTCGACTCGGGCAGCAGCGCCGCGCACTGCTGCACCGCGCTGCCCTCGGGGACCGGCAGCGCGTACGGGCCCTGCTTGTCGAAGCCCAGCGGGTTGACGCAGTCGACGACGAGCTTGCCGGCGAGCGGCTCGCGGAGCGCCGCAACGGTGGCCGCGTGCCCGTCCCACGGCACCGCGATCACCACGATGTCGGACCGGTGGGCGGCCTCGTCGTTGGCCGCGCCGCTCGGCGCGGCGGCCACGCCGGGCAGGGCGCCGATCTCGGCTGCCGCCTGGGCCGCGCGCTCGGCCGACCGGCTGCCGATGACCACCGGATGCCCGGCCCGCGCGAACCGGTACGCCAGCCCGCGCCCCTGGTCGCCGGTACCGCCGATGATGCCGACGGTGCGGCCGGACACGTCGGGCAGGGCGCTCGCGTCAAATGCCATGCCCAGATCCTGCCACCGCCGCGGCATCCCGCGATGTGACGTTCACCCCGTTCGCGCGAAGAGCACCCGGCGCTGCGCCGGGTCGGCGGTGACCAGCCGCACCCGGATCCGCTCACCGAGCGGCAGGTCACCCTCGCAGCGGGCCCGCACGGGCGGCTCATCGAGCGCGATCAGGCCGCCGGGCACCTTCTTCGGCCGATCGTCGACGTCGAGGACCGCAGCGCCGAACTCCTCGCCGACCCGACCGGCCAGCAGCACGGCCTCGGTGAGGTCGACGGCACCACGCTCGGCCGTCGACGCGACCCGGTCGGTGTCCGACATCACCTCGGGCAGCCGGGGCAGCGCCTCGCGCGCCCAGTCGGGCACCTCGACCCCGGCGTACAGGGCCAGGCACACCTCGGTCGCGTACCGGTCGGCCAGGCGGCGCAGCGGCGCGGTGACGTGGGCGTACGGGGCGGCGACCGCGCCGTGCCCCGGATCGTCGGGCGCCTTGCCGTCGAAGGCCGTGTACCCGGCCCCACGCATCAACTCGGCGGCGTGGTCGAGGAAGGCGGCGGCACGCGGGTCGGCGGGGTCGACGGAGGCGACCACCCGACCGACCGGCTGGCCGTCGGGCCATTCGACGCCGAGCGCGGTCGCGGCGCCGCGCAGCCGTCCCACCGACTCGGATCGCGGGGCGGGCATGGTGCGCAGCAGGCCCACGCCGCCGGTCAGCATGATGCTGGCAGCCGCCATCCCGGTCAGCAGGGAGATCTGGGCGTTGTACTCCTCGACGGCGTGTGGCGCCCGCAGGACGAGCCGCCAACCGTCACCGTCTGGCTCGATGTCCTGCTCGGGCAGCGGCAGGCTGATGGCGCCGCGTTCCAACCCGCGCTCGAAGAGAAGAGCACCGAGGGTGGGCAGTGCGGCGATCGGCTCGGCGAGCCGCCCCGCGTCGGCGTCGGCCTGTACGCCGGCGTAGTCGAGCTTGGCGCGGCTGCGCACCTTGGCGCGTTCGAGGCGTGTGGCCACAGTGGAACCATCGGCGTCGAGGTCCACCGTCCACACCACGGCCGCCCGGTCGACACCGGGCAGCAGGCTCACGGAGTCTTCGCTCAGGGAGTACGGGTGCAGCGGCACCTTGCCGTCCGGCAGGTACACGGTCTGCCCGCGGCGCCACGTCTCGGCGTCGAGCTCGCCGCCCGGCCGCACGTACGCGGCGACGTCGGCTATCGCGTAGTGGACCCGGTATCCGCCGCCTGGGCGCTCCCGCAGGCACATCGCCTGGTCGAGGTCGCGCGACGTGGGCGGGTCGATCGTGACGAAGGGAATGTCGGTGTGGTCGACGGCCGGCAGCGCGGTCGCCGCCGCGGACTCGTCGGCTTCCCGCTGCGCCGCGAGGGGAAACTGTTCGGGCAGTTCCAACTCACGGCGCAGCGCACCGAAGTCGATGCTGGGCGCCAGGATGCGTCGTGTGGCCACGGGCCATTCATACCAGCCTGGCGCCCATTTCAATCAGCGGGCGGCGGACTTACGCGCCGGCGCCTTGCGGGCCGGAGCCTTCTTGGCGGCGGTCGCCGTCTTCGCCGCAGTGGAACGCGCCGACCTCGACGTCGCCTTAGCCGCCGCTTTAGCAGTCGTCTTGGCGGGTGCCTTCTTCGCTACCGTCGACTTCGCGGCGGTAGTCCGCTTGGCCGTGGTCGGCCGCGTCGTGGCCTTGGTCGCCGCCTTGGCGGGAGCCTTCTTAGCGGTCGCCGTCTTACGCGCAGTCGTCGTCTTCTTGGCCGCGGTGGACTTGGCCGCCGCAGTCGTCTTCTTCGCCGCCGTCGTGCGCTTGGCAGTGGTCGCCTTCGCGGTCGTCTTCTTCGCCGCCGTCGCCTTGCGAGTGGTCGTCGCCTTTGACGTCGTCGACTTACGCGCCGGTGCCTTCTTCGCCGTGGTGCGGGAAGCCGGAGCAGTCTTCTTCGCGGCTGCCTTCTTGGCGGGTGCCTTCTTGGCCGTGGTGGTGGCCTTGCTGGCGGTGGCCCGCTTCGCGGGCGCCTTCTTCGCGGCGGCCTTGCTCGTGACGGTCTTCCGCGCGGTGGTCTTCGTCGCCGCCACCGTGGTCTTCGGCGCGGCGTCGGTCTCGGTTGTTACGGCAGCCGGCGCTTCGACCGCCGTCGTGGTGCTCTTGGCAGCCGCGCGTTTCGCGGCCGATGTGCTAGTGGCCTTCTTCGCTACGGCCATCTCGGTCTCCTCCTTGCGATGTGCGATACCCGCCCAACCCCAATCGGCTGGCGCGGCGGCGGTTGACGCCGAATCAGTTCTCTTCCCCGGCCCAGCGAGCATCTTCGGCTTCCCAGCCCTCATTGCGCTCGCGTACACGTTCCAGCCCGCGCTCGGCTTCTTCCGCCGACGCGTACGGGCCCAATTGGTACTTGCTAGGGCACGAGTTCGAGTCGTCCTCGACGCGGTGATGGCGCAGGCACCAGTAGTACCGGCCACCACTCCCGCTGTTGCTCATGAGATCACTGTGCACCGCGAAACGAACAAGCGCCACCTTTTCAGCAGAAAAAATGGCACCGCCTCCACAATAGACCGCGCAGGTCGAGAAGGCTAGGACGTGCCGAGAAGCCCTTCGGTCGGGTGAAAGGCCTTATTCGATAAGGGATTTACAGCGGTAAGCGAACAGAGGTACGGATGCCGAGGACACTAGGACCATCCAGAAGAATTTTCCGCCACTGACACCCGCAAGGCGTACGCCGATGCCGTCCGATCCACTGTGGCTGGCGGGTACGGTGCGACGGACGAGTCGACCTGTACGCCGGATTCTGTTGCCGGCGATGGTGTCGCCGGCCGGCGGCCATCCATCTCGGCCTGCTGTTGCCAGCAGGCTCCAGCGGCCTACCCGCAGGCATCGGGCGGGCAGCCCTCAAACGCCTGCGCGAGCCACCGCCTCGCGGTGGTGGCCCTTCTTGGCCTTGCTCCGGGTGGGGTTTACCGAGCCGTCCCGGTCACCCGGAACGCTGGTGGGCTCTTACCCCGCCGTTTCACCCTTACCGGGCCGAGGCCCGGCGGTCTGTTTTCTGTGGCACTTTCCCGCGGGTCACCCCGGGTTGCCGTTAACAACCACCCTGCCCTACGGAGTCCGGACGTTCCTCGGCGACGAGGCAGAACCTCGCCGACGCGACCGCCCGGTCGACTCGTCCGTCGCACCCACAATTCTACGCCGCCGCCCAGAGCACACCCACGTGGCCCGGCTAACGCCGACGACCGCGACTAAAGGTGGCCCGTCTCGTTAACACTGCGCACCGCGACGCCACCGTCCGCCCAGTTGTCGACGATGGACAGTCCGGCCGGGTCGAGGTACAGGCGGTGCAGCAGTGCGTCGCCGGCGGCGAGCGCGTCGCGCAGTATGAGCTTGAGCGGCGACACGTGTGAGACCACGACGACGGTCCTTTCCGGGTACGCCTTGAGGATCGTCGCCACCGCACGGCGTACGCGGGTGGCGACCGCCCGGAACGACTCGCCGCCCGGTGGCGCCACGCTCGTCGACGCGAGCCAGGCGTCCGTCTCGTCCGGCCACTGTGTACGGACCTCGGCGAACGTGCGCCCTTCCCACTCGCCGAAGTCACACTCGACCAGATCGGGTTCCACCGCCACCGGCACGTGGCCGGGGAGCGCCGCGCTGATCGCCTCGCCCGTGCGGACACAGCGCGCGAGCGGCGAGGTGACGACAGCCGCGATCGGCACGCCCATTGCCCCGACGCGGGCACCCGTGGCGCGCGCCTGCGCGAGACCCGCCTCCGACAGCGGCACGTCGCCGCGGCCGGAGTACCGCCCCTGGGCGGTCAGCTCGGTCTCGCCGTGCCGCACCAGCAGCAGGCGCGTCGGCACGGTCGCCGGCGGCTCCCACGAGGGGCGCGGTGCGCGTCCGGCCTTCTTCGGGGCACCGACTGCCTCGTCCATCGCCTGGTTGGCGAGCGCGTCGGCGTGCTTGTTCCGCTCGCGGGGCACCCACGTGTACGAGACGCTCTCGAACCTGCGCACGAGCGCCGCCGCCTTCGCGGCGAGCGGACGCAGCCCGGCGTTCTTGATCTGCCAGCGCCCGGACATCTGCTCGACGACGAGCTTGGAGTCCATCCGGACCTCGACCTCGGCGGCGCCGAGGTCGGCCGCGGCCTCCAGGCCGGCGATGAGCCCGGAGTACTCGGCGACGTTGTTGGTCGTGACGCCGAGCGACCCGGACCGCTCGGCCAGCACGTCGCTGGAGTCCGCGTCCCGGACGACCGCGCCGAAGCCGGCGGGCCCGGGGTTGCCCCGCGCGCCACCGTCGGCCTCGACGACGACCCGGCGGATACTCACAGTGCCTCCTGGTTCGCTCGGTCGCGCGGCGCCAGAGGCCCCTCGCTCACAGGCCGGACTCCGCGGTGCGCACCATGATGCGGCGGCACTCGTCGCAACGGACCACCTCATCAGGAGCCGCGGCCTTGATGCGTGCCCGCTCGCTGCCGGACAGCTCCAACCGGCAACCACCGCACCGGCCGGCCTTCAGCAGCGCGGCACCGAGCCCGCCGGAAACCTCTCGCACCTTGTCGTACAGCGCGATGAGATCTGCCGGCAGGTCGGCCGACAGCGGCTGCCGGGACGTCGACTTGAACTCCTCTTCCTTGGCGATCTCGGCAAGGGCCTGGTCGCGGCGCGCCTCGGCCGCCTCCCGCGTCTCGCGCGCCGCCCTCTGCCGGGCTTCGAGCTCGTCGAGGGTCGCCTGCGCGGTCTCGCGCTGCTCCATGAGCTCGAGTTCGGCGTCTTCCAGCTCGGTCTGCCGCCGCTTGAGCGAGGCCATCTCGTGCTGGAGCGCCTCCAGCTCCCGGGCGGGGCCGCGGCCTGTGTCGAGCCGGACCTGGTCCTTGTCTTTGCGGGCGCGCACCTGGTCGATGTCCTTCTCCAGGCGGGCGATGTCGCGGTCGATGTCGTCGACGGCAACCTGGGCACGGGTCCGCTCGTCGGTCAGCGCGGATAGCTGCCGGGCGAGTTCGTCCAGCGCCGCGTGCTCGGGCAGGGTGCGACGCTTATGCGCGAGCTGGGCCAATGCGGTGTCGATCGCCTGGAGGTCAAGCAGGCGCCGCTGGGCTTCTGGATCTGCCTTCACGGGCGGGGCTCCTTCAACGAGTGGTGCACGGTCCAGGGGTCGGTGTCGACATCCGAGACGACGGTCTCGACGTCGAGGGTGGCGCGCAGGTGTGCGGCGAGGTCGTCCAGCCATGGGCGTTCGGTGGCCCAGTGCGCCGCGTCCAGGAGCGCGGGGCCGCCAGCCGCGAGGTGCTCGCTGACCGGGTGGTGGCGCAGGTCCGCCGTCAGGTAGGCGTCGACACCCGCCGCCGTGGCGTCGGCCAGGAAGGAGTCGCCGGCCCCGCCGCACACCGCCACAGTCTCGACGACCCGATCGGGCGGCCCGGCGGCGCGTACCCCCCAGGCCGTCGGCGGCAGCGCCTTGGCCGCGGCTCGGGTGAGGTCGGCGAGCGTCATGGGCGCCGGCAGGCGCCCGATCCGACCGGTGCCCCGGCCGTCGCCGCTGTCATCCGCCGGCCGCAGCGGCCGCAGGTCGCGCAGGCCGAGCCGCGCGGCCAGAGCGTCGGACACGCCCGGATTGGCGACGTCGGCGTTGGTGTGCGCGACGAACAGCGCGACGTCGTTCTTGATGAGCTGGTGGACGATGCGTCCCTTGTACGTCGTGGGCGCGACAGACGACACCCCGCGCAGCAGCAGCGGGTGGTGGGCGACGATGAGGTCGGCGTGCACGTCGAGCGCTTCCGCGACGGTTTCGGGCACGCAGTCGACGACGCACAGCACCCGGCGCACCGGCGCGTCCGGCTCGCCGAGCACGAGCCCCACGCGGTCCCACGACTCCGCCCAGGCCGGCGGGTACCGCCGGTCAAGCTCGGCCACCACTTCGGCCACCCTGGTTGGAGTTGTTGTCACGGCGGCGAGGCTACCAGCGGGCGCACCAAGAGGGCCGCGCGTCACCGCGTTGGGCGGGCGTCACGCCTTAGGGCTGGTCTGGTGGTCGGAGCCCACCAGGGCGTGCAGCGCGTCGAGGGCCAGATGCCAGGGGAACGAGGCCCGGTGCTGCTCGCCCGTGCCCGGCGGGTGCAGGGGCAGCACGTCGTCGCCGAACAGCACGGTCACACCCCAGCCGCGCAGCCGCTCGATGCCCTCGCGGAACGCCGGGTGTGAGCCCATCGCCCAGTTCGTGTACGGCATCGCGACGATCGGCAGGCCGCGCCCCTGCGCCTCGACGACAAGGCCGAGCGCGAGCGTGTCGGCGATGCCGGCGGCCCACTTGTTGATGGTGTTGACGGTGGCCGGCGCGACGATGATCGCGTCGGCGGGCGGCAGCACGTCAGGGTCGCCCGGGTTCTTGTACAGCGTGCGCACCGGGTGGCCCGTCTGGAGGGCGAGCGCCGGCACGTCGACGAACTTGCGCCCGTCCGGTGTGACGACCACGCACACGTTCCACGACTCCCGCTGGGCGAGGGTGACCAGCCGGCCGATGTCGCGCGCGACTGGTGATCCGCACGCGATGAGGTAGAGGACGCCCCGGCTCACCCCGTCATACTCCAACCCCCATGTGCTCGGCCAACTCGGCGACGGGTACCGGCGGCGTGCCGCGGGTGCGGCGCAGGACGTCGGAGAGCACCTCTCGGGCAATGGGGCGGCACCTGATCTCCGAGGGGGCCAGCCGGTCGCCCTCCAGCAGCATCTCGCTCGCCTTCTCCACGTCGCCGATCTGCGCGTACCCCCGGGCGACGTCGATGTAGTGGTGGGCGCGGCGCTCGGGCAGCAGGGCCGCGAACGCCTCGCGGTCGATCTGCTGCTCGTGCGTCTCCACCGCGACCCGCCCGTCGCCCAGCTCGACGGCCGCGGCCACCCGGTGCAGCTGCACGTTGGTGGGGCCGAAGCAGGTCCAGAAGTGGTTCTGGTCGCTGCCCAGCTCACGGGCCGCCTCTTCGGCGCCGTGCAGCAGGTCGCGGACGGTCGCGGTGTCGCCGATGCGCGCGGCGGCCATCGCGCCGTTGAGCAGCAGCATTCCGTACACCGACAGCCGCTCCGGGGTGGCCTCGGTGTTGTCGCATGGCGCCAACCTGTTGGCGAGGTTGACGTTGACCTCCAGCGCCGGTCGCGACCGCCCGAGAGCGAGCAGAGCCGCGCCGACCCGATAGGTGGCGATGCCGGCCAGCAGGTGGTCTCCGGCCCGCTGGGACACCGCGATCGACCGGTCGGCCGCCAGCCAGGAGAGCTCGTGCTCGCCGAGCTTGCGCAGCGTCGACGAGGCGATCTGGTACACCTGCCCGAGCAGGTGCGCGGCGTCGCGGCCGGTGTCGGCGCAGCTGTTGGCCATGTCGGCGGCCTGACCGTCGCGCAGCAGCTTGGGCAGCGCGCGGGCGAGCACCCCGTACTTGGCGTGCTGGTACGTCAGCCAGGCGTGGCTGACCGCCTTGCGCATCTCGGTCAGCGGCGGCGCCTCGGGCGGGGCGAAGAAGAACGTGCTGATCTGGTCGTACCGCTCGAGAGCCGCGCGGATCTCCTCGACCTCGATCTGGTCGATGCAGTTGATGCTGTCGGAGCGCCGCTCCGGCTCCTTGCCGAGCAGCAGCGTGACGTCGACCTGGAGCACGTCGGCGATCTCGTAGACGACGGAGAACTTGTCGAGGCGGCGTACCCCACGCTCCACCTTGTCGACCCAGCTCTTGGACTTACCCAGCCGGTCGGCGAAGACCTGCTGCGACATCTTCCGGCGGGCGCGCCAATACGCGACGCGGCGCCCGATAGGCAGCTCATCCACGTCCGCCCCTCCCCTTGCGTTCACCGGCAGTGGCCTACCGGTCGAGCGCTGCGGTCCCGGGTGACGGAGGCGGTCACCCGTTGGGGCTGGTCGCACTGTGTGTGCGCTGGCTCGCTGACCGTGGCTCGTACTTTTTGATGCAAGTTGCAAAACGGCTCTCTGTTTGGAGCAACGACGCGTGTCGTAGCAAGTGACGGCGCCGGCCTTCTGATATGACGCCGGCCCTCGATGCGGGAGGTTTTATACCCATGCGGTGGAGTCCGCGACCGCCTTTCGTCCACCCGTCCGCACCGCGAGCACGGGGCCTGCAACTGACCCTCGACCGCACCCGCCTGCGCCGTGCGGCCATGCGCTACGCCGAGCACGGCTGGGACGTGACGCCGGGTGCCTGCTTCGCGGGTGAGCGCTTCGACTGCGCCCGCCCCGGCTGCCCCACGATGGGCTGCCACCCGGCCCTGGAACGCTGGGAGGAGGCCGCTTCCGCCGACTGCGCGCAGGTCGCCGCCTGGTGGCGGCAGCAGCCGCACGCCGTGCTCCTGCCGACCGGCCGGGCGTTCGACGTGCTGGAGGTGTCGGCGCATCTCGGCCTTCGCGTCTTGGGCGCGGCCCGCCTGTACGCGGGCGTCGTAGGCCCGGGACGCGGACAGGTGCGCGGCCCGGTCGCGGTGACGCCCACCGGGCGCTGGATGTTCCTGGTACGCCCAGGCGATCCGCTGCGTCCCGAACTCGACGACAGCCTCGTGGTGGTGCGGCACGGGCCCGGCTCGTGGATCCCGGCGCCGCCCACCCGGCTCCCGGAGGGCCCGGTGCGCTGGTCGGTGTCTCCGCAGGAGACGTGCTGGCTGCTGCCCGACTCGTACGCGGTGCAGGGGATGCTGGTCGACGCGCTGCACGCCGCCGCTGCGACCCGCGGGCCGGGACTGCCCCGCCAGACTTCGACGCTGCGCCGTGCCGCCTAATTTGACCAGACCACGCTGCCCGACCAGACCACACAGCCCGATCGCACACCAGCGACCGGCCGGCTCCGCGGTCGTTAAGGCTGGTAGCGCCGTACAGGCGCGAGCGGGGGTGCGCATGTTAGGTGTCAACGTAGTGGGGCGCGCGTTCGGGGTCGAGACCCTGAACGGCGTAGCCGCGCTGTCCCGGTGGGCCGGTACCCGCCCTTCGGGGTCGCGACCGGGCGGTTCGCGGCCCACCGGATCGCGACCGGCGGGCACGTTGCGGCCCCGGCTCCTGGTCACCTTTGGATCCAGCTAGTAGCCGTGCACCCGAATTCCGGTTTGGGTTTGCTAGGCGAACAGCTTCATCGGTGCGTACTGGCGCTTCGGGAAAACTTTGCGGACCTGGGCGTCGGTGAGTCCAAACTGGCTCTGCGCCACCGATCCGTACACGTTGAACAGGTTGTTGTACTCCGGCACGTCGCCGCCGTCGAGCTGGCCGAGGCCGTCCCAGCGGCCGAGCACCGAGCCGGCCAGTTTCCGGCCGGACAGCAGCGCGACCACGCCGCCGTGGCCGTGATCTGTGCCGCTGCCGTTCGCCGCCACCCGGCGGCCGAACTCGCTGGACACCATCACCGTGACCCCGCTCGCCTTGTCGCCGAGGTCGGCGAAGAACGCGGCCAGGCCCTCGGCGAGATCGCTTAGCCGGCCATGCAGGTACCCGCCGTCGGCCGTGCCCTGATCTTCGTGGGTGTCCCAGCCACCGCTGGTGATCGCCGCGATGCGCACGTTAGCGCCACCCTTGATCAGCTCGGCCACCTGCCGGAACGCGACGCCGATCCCCTCGTACGTCACGCCCGCCGCCGGCTCGGACGGTGCGGGCGGCACGCCGAGCGCGCCGACCACCGCCTTCATCGACCGCTCCACGGGGTGGTTGATGTCGCTGAAGAGACCCTCGATCGCCTTGATCGACGCAGCGGCGAACCGCGGATCGCCGTTGAGCTTCAGACCCTCGACGCTGCCCAGCGACAGCGCGCCGTTCGTGCCGACGAGCGAGCGCGGCAGCGTGCCGCCGATGCCCACGCTGCGGAACGCGGTGCCGGGGCCGAGGTGGTCGGCCAGCCGGTCGAGCCAGCCGCGCCCACCGGTCTCGCTCGGCAGCCCGCCCAGGTTGCAGGCGTCGACGGCCTGGAAGTGGCTGCGCGAGAGCCGGGTGTCGGAAGCCCCGGGAATGAACGCCAGGTGCCCGTCCTTGAGGTGCCGCTCGAGCGGCGCGAACGCGCTGGTGAGCTGGAACTCGCGGTCCAGGGCGAGGGCGGTGCGGTCGGTGAGGCGCAGGTTGGGGCGGCTCTTGCGCAGCACCGGGTCGTCTACCGGGGCGACCAGGCTCAGCCCGTCGAGCCCGCCGCTCAGGAAAACGTGCACGAGCGTGCCGTTGGCGGACGCGGCCGACGCCGACCGCCCCGCCACGACCTGACTCGTGGCGACCGCCGTCACCGTCGCGGCGGCGCCCGTCAGCAGAGCGCGGCGGCTGAGCTCAGGGTGGCGGGTGGACTCAGGATGGCGGCTGGTCATGCGCCGCCTCCCGCAGCCGCCACCAAGCGCAGGGAGCGCAGCGACTGGAGCGACTGGCGGCTACAGGGAGGCTTTGGGGCGCATGACCCGCGCGAGCGCAGGCGAGCGCCAGCTAGCTCGGTCATGCGCCGCCTCCCGCAGCCGCCACAAAGCGAAGGGAGCCGTGAGGGCGCGCCGCCCGCAGCCGCCACCAAGCGCAGGGAGCGAAGCGACCGAAGCGACTGGCGGCTACAGGGCGGATTCCAGCGCCCGAACCGCCCGCGCGCAGCGCGGGCCACGAACGCAGCGACCGTAGCGACCGGCGGCTACAGGGAGGCTTTGGGGCGCATGACCCGCGCGAGCGCAGGCGAGCGCCAGTTAGCTCGGACATGACCTACCTCAGGTGGTGTTGGGGTGAGGCGAGGATCGCACGCGCGATGGGGACTATGGCGCCGTTCAGCGTCGGGTCGACCGGCGTATCGGGGGTGAGGCCGGCGATGCCGAGGATCAGGACACGCTCCCGGATGCTGATCGACTGGAAGACGAGCCGCTTCGCGAGGGCCTCCAGGTACGGGCCGGCGGTGGCCGGCGCCGCGCCGGCGAGCTGCTCCGGTTTGACGTATGTGAACATCGACCGCCGGCCGACGATGGCGTCGCCCGCCTCGTTCCAGCAGTTCACAATGGACCCGGCCGACGTCCAGGCGACGAAGACGTCCGGGTACCCGCCGGGCGTCGGCGCGCCCATCGGGTACTGGCCCAGCTCTTCCAGTTTCTGCTGGAGCTGCCGGAGCCCGTCGGCGAACGGCGTGCGGCCGCCGCTGTCCGGCCCCGGCTGGTATCCGGCCGGCGTCCGGTGTGACACCCCGAGCGCCCGGTAGGTGGCGATGACGTACTCCAACGGCCGGCGCACCTTCTGCCCCACGGACGCCCAGAACTCCGACGAGCTCAGCAGTTCCATGAGCACCGGCTTGATCCGGCCACGGTTGACCGTGTAGCTCTTCGCCAGCCGGTCTACAAGGGACTTCGGCGGCGTGTCGGAGACGAAGCGGGTGGCGAGGCTGGCGGCGATCGCCCGCGCGGTCGCCGGGTGGCTGGCGAGGAAACGCAGGTACTCCTCGGTGGCGCGCTCGCCACCGGCGGCCGAGCCGTTCGGGTGCGAGAAGCCCATGATCTTCACGGGGCCGACGTGGTGGTCGCCCGACCGGTACGCGTACTGGTCGCCCTTGACGCCGTGGCCGGTCTGGAGCAGCGCCGCCTGCCGCACGTCGTTCTCGGTGTATCCGCCGTCGACGCCCACCGAGAACTGCTCCAGGTTTTCCCGCGCGAGGTTCTCGTTGACGCGATCCTTTGTGGACGCGTTCTGCCCGAGGTAGGTGAGCAGTGCCGGGTGCTGGTTGGCGGCCACCAGCATGTCCGGGTAGTTGTCGAGGGCGTACCGCCGGATCACGTCGCGGTCGAACGACGCCCGCTGCACCTGCGAGCCCTCGTAGAACGCGGGCACGTGCAGGAAGTCGTTCCAGAAGTCGACCATGACCTCGAAGAGCTGCCGGTCAGACCAGATCTGCCGGGCGATGGTCGCCTGCACGGCCTCCTCGTCGGCCCGGATGCCCTTCGCCTCGTGGTCGGCGCGCGCCGCCCGCAGTTGCGGGATCGTCATGCCCAGCGTGGTGAGCTCGGCGAGCTTCTTCTCGGCCGGCGTCTCCGCGATCCGCTCCGGAGCGAGCTGCACCTCGATCCACTCGTCGATGCCGAGCTGGTTGATCTCCTCGATGACCTTCGGCGTGGGGCCGAACGTCAACCGGCTGGCGAGGTGCCGGGCCGGGTCGTTGGACAGCACGGTGTCGACGGTGACCTTCGTGGCGTTCGCCGCGATCGCGGGACTGGAGAACCGGCGGCCGCCGGCGGGCGCGTTCTTCTTCAGCGCGTCGCCGGCCTTGGAGCCCATGTACGACTCGTTCTGCTCCGGGTAGGTGCGCACGGTGCTCGGCTGCTGGCCCGACGGACGGTCGGGCACGACACCCGCACCCGTGCCGGCGCCACCGCCGGTCGCCTGGCTGCGCCCGAGTACCCAGTCGACGACGCGACCACCCTTCTGGGTGCGCGTGGCGGCGGTACCGGCGATCAGCGTGCCGAGCGCGAGCAGCGCGCTGCGGCGCCCGACCTTGCTCGGTGGTACCTCGCGCGGCGCGCGGCGCGCGCGTTCCGGCTTGCGTGCCGGCTCCGCCCTGCGCGCCGGCTCCGCCCTGCGCGCTGGCTCCGCTGGGGCCCGGTGACGCGGTGGCGGCGGCTGGTACGGGCGGTAGTGATGGGAGTGGGGCTTGCGGGTTGTGCTGTCAGCGGTGGAGACGACCTGACTCTCCCACCGACCTTCCTCGTACGGTCGGCGGCGTGGCACATTCCGGTCAGCCATGTACCGTCCCGATTCTCTTCCCACTGCGGCGATACGGGACGGTAGTTAACCTTCTTCATCGGCTCAAGACGCCCACGAGGGGTCACCTGTAACGCTTAAGCCGGTGTTGCACCCCGCCACCCTCCGGCGGCTCCCGCGACGTAGCGGCGGAGCAGCACAAATCGACCCGTACGACCCAACGTCGATGACGTTGTTACGGATGACCACCACAGCGAGATTTAAGGTTCAGCTAAGAGTGCCGCGAGGTAGACCCTCACCGATATGGCACATGCCCTCGCATATCGCGCCCGTACGTGGGGTATTTCAGGCCCAACACCGGGTGGAAGGGCCGCGCCATGATCAGCGGAGACGAACAGCGTCGGCTGGACGAGATCGCGCAGCAACTGCGCACGACCGACCCCGAGTTCTTCGCCCGGATGGGCGTCGGAGACCAGGGTCGGCGGCGATGGGGGTCGACGCTGGTCGCCGTCGCCGTGCTGCTCTGGGCCGCCGTGCCGGCATTCGCGTACGCCGGTGGCTGGCTCGGGGCAAGCGTGTGCACGGTACTGATCGTGGTCGCCGGCACACTGGCGATCACGGGCAGCCGATGACCGATCTTCCGACTATCGACACGCTCCACGAGCTGGCGGCGCTCGTCGAGAAGGAAGACTCGGACCTGTACGTCCGATGGTCGAAGGGGCCGGGCGCCGACCTGACCGACCCCGATGAGCAGACCAGCCGCGACGCGCTCACCGGCGTGCCCCTGCCCGGCCTCTCCGCGAATCCGCTCGCCGTCGAGCGGTGGTGGGGCGACCGGCCGGTGCTGCTGTGGGTGGCGCGCCGGCTGTACGACTACCGGCACCTTCGGGAGCTGCGCGGTCCCGGCGTACGGCCATGGGTGCTGGCCGGTGAGGAGATCGGCCGCGGACCTGACAACGAGCCACTGGTCCGCTGCCGCCGCCCGATCGCCTGGATCGCCGAACGCGCCCTCACGGAGTCCGAACACCTGATCAACGCCCAACACTCCGACGAGTGGGGCCCGCTGGACCGCCGCACGTAGCCTTCACCAAGCTCGATGCCCGCGACCGCGTCCACCTGGTGATCATCGCGTACGAGAACGGCCTGGTCTGACGATCGAGCGAGGCGCCCCTCGCGTCGTTGCGAGAGGCGCCCCGATCACCCAGGAGGGTCAGCCGGCCTTGCGCACCGCCTCCGCCAGTTCCTCCTTGGTCATCTTCGAGCGGCCCGGCACGTCGGCCTCCTTGGCCTGCTCGTACAGCTCCTCTTTACTCATATCGGCACTCGTACCGGCGCCACCCTGGCCGGGTGGCCCGTCGAGGAATCCGTGCTCGGTCAGCACCGCCAGCCGCCGCTCCTCGAACGCCGCGCCCAACTCCACCAGGCGGTCCGCGCCGACCGATTTGGTCAGCGCCGGGAGGATCTTGGTTTCCTCCTCCTCGACGTGGTGCTTCACGGCCTCGATGAACTCGTCGAGAGTGCTCTCGAACTCCGCACTCTTCGGGTCCATCTCCTCCAGCTTGTGCATCAGCTGCTCGGCTTCGTGGTGCTCCTCCACGCCGTGATACACCTCGCCCTGCTCGGGCGGGTCCGCCTTGACGATCGCGGGGTACACCCGCTCCTCCTCGGCCCACGAGTGGGCGGACAGCCGGGCAACGCACTCCTTCAACAGGGCTGCGCGGTCACCCTTCCGCGACTTCATCTGATCGAACAACCGCTCCATCACCCGGTGGTCGTTCTTGATCAAGGTCACCGCATCGGACGCCATCGTCCCCTCCTCGCAACCTCCAGCAATGGCGGGGTTGGGGATACCCGATGGCGGGTGCGGCAAACCGGCACCGCGGCAGGATTGATGGTGGGCGCGGCAGGTTTCGAACCTGCGACCCCTCGCTTGTAAGGCGAGTGCTCTTCCACTGAGCTACGCGCCCGCACGCACGTCAGCCGGCGGCGGCAAGCTTACCTTGCCGTCACCGACCGCCACGCGCAAGCCAGATCATGCGGCCGAAGCCGCCGGATCACGCCGTCAGCTCGGCCAGCGCCTTCCGCCAGGCGACCTGGTCACGGGCCTCTCCGGGCATGTTCTGCTCGGCGAACCGCACCACGCCGGCCTTGTCGATGATGAAGGTGCCCCTGTTGGCGAAGCCACGCTCGGCGTTGAATACCCCGTACGCCTGCGCCACCGCACCGTGCGGCCAGAAGTCGGACAGCAGAGGAAACTCGAAGCCCTCCCGCTCGGCCCACACCTTGTGGCTGTAGACGGAGTCGACGCTGACGGTCAGCACCTGGACCTCGTCGTTGACGTACTCGTTGAGGTTGTCGCGCACCTCGCACAGCTCACCCTGGCAGGTGCCCGTGAAGGCCAGCGGGTAGAACACCAGGAGCACGTGCTGGCGCTCCCGGTAGTCGCGAAGCCGCACCTCCTGGTTGTTTTGGTCGCGCAGCAGGAAGTCGGGCGCCTCCGCGCCCACCTCGATCGGCATGAAGAAGCCTTTCTCTCACCCAGGTTTCCCGCACACGACGATAGACCGGCGGCGGAGCGCGCCGCCGGCCGGGACAGGGTGGCTCGGCTACTTCTTCGAACGGGCGGCGCGGGGCAGCACCAGCCTGGCGGCACTCCAGTCTCGGCCCGCGTTGACCGTCGAGGTCTGCTGTAGTCCGGCCGTGGGTGCGACCTCACTGATGTCACTCGGCTCGACGTGACCAGGCCGTCCGGCCTTGGGCGTCAGCAGCCACACCACACCGTTGTCGGCGAGCGGGTGCAGGGCGTCGACGAGCAGCTCGAAAAGGTCACCGTCGCCTTCGCGGTACCACACCAGCACCGCGTCGACGACCTCGTCCGTGTCTTCGTCGACCAGCTCCCCGCAGCGGTCGGTCAGGGCGTCGCGGAGATCCTGGTCGACGTCATCGTCGTACCCCATCTCCATGACCACCATCCCCGGCTCGATGCCGAACCGGTCCGCCAGGCTCCGAACGCCGTCGGCGGCCTGACCAGCGGTCGCGCTCACTGTCGCGTGCCTCCTCATCTCAACACTCCCGACGCCTGCCGACGTCGATAGCGCGTAGTCCACACAGTTGTGCCCTCGTGCGCAAGTGGCGCACCGAGTGGAAGGGAATTTACCGCGCCAACAGCGCCCGGGCACCCTGGGTGATGGCATCTTCCGTGACCAGAACGTGCCGAGCCGCCGGCCCAAGCGGGATGAACGAGTCAACCGAGGCGATACGACGCGCCGAGCCCACGTATCCTCCGTCGACCAGGGCTGCGACAACGCCCTCACCGACCCCGCCGGAACGCCTCGTCTCGTCGACGACCAGCACCCGGCCGGTGGCGGCGGACTCCCGGACGATGTCGGCCACTGGCAGCGGCGACAGCCAGCGCAGGTCGACCACGCGCGAGCCGACGCCCTCACTGGCGAGCCGGGCGGCCACCCGCAGCGACATCCGAACGCCGTTTCCGAACGTGATGATCGTCAGGTCTTCGGCGGAGCCCACCCCGTATACCCGGGCCCGCCCGACGGGGACGTGGCCGGCGGCCCACTCGCCCGGCGGCAGGTAGGGCGCCAGCCACTCACCGTCGCCGTCCGCGTACAGGTCGCGCGTGTGGTACAGCGCGATCGGCTCCAAGAAGACGCAGACGCTGCCGTCGACCGCCGCGCTGGCAAGGCACGACCTGAGCATCGGCGCGGCATCGTCGGCCCGCGCCGGCACCGCGACCACAAGACCAGGAACATCCCGCAGTACTGCCACCGAATTGTCGTTGTGGAAGTGCCCGCCGAAGCCCTCCTGGTACGCCAGCCCGGCGATCCGCACCACCATCGGGTTGCGGTAGGCGCCCCGGGAGAAGAACTGCATCGTGGCCGCCTCGCCGCGCAGCTGGTCCTCGGCGTTGTGCAGGTACGCCAGGTACTGGATCTCCGGGACCGGCAGCATCCCGGCCAGCCCGGTGCCCAGCGCGAGCCCCAGGATGGAGGTCTCGTCGAGCAGCGTGTCGAACACCCGGGACGCTCCGAATCTGTCCCGCAGCCCCTTCGTCACCCCGTACACGCCGCCCTTGAGCGCCACGTCCTCGCCGAAGACCGCCATCCCCGAATGGGTGACCATGCCGTCGGCGAGCCCCGCGTTGATCGTTTGGGCGAGGGTGAGCGGGCCCGCCTCCTCGGGCAGGTTGTCGCCGAACCCGGCAGCCCGCGCCGCGGCCCCCGGCCCAAGGGCGCGGCTGGAAGCGTCGGCGATGGCACGGGCCACCCGCACGGGCCGGCGCGGCGCCAGCGGCGCGACGATCTCCGCCGCCCCGTCGAGCTTGGGCTCGCCCAGCACCTCCTCGGCCACCTTGCGAACCTGCCAGCCCACCTCGTCGTACCGGGAGATCAGCTCATCGGGTGTCGCCAGGCCAGCCTCGACGAGCAATTGCCCGGTGGCGACCAGCGGGTCCCGAACGAGGTCCGCCTGGATCTCGGCGGGCGTCCGGTACGCGGTCTCCACATCGGCACCCGCGTGCCCCATGAGGCGCACCATGCGCAGATGAAGTACCGCGGGACGGCGGTGCCGGCGTACCCAGGCGGCAGCCTCCGTGGCCGCGTCGTAGGTGGCAGCGGCGTCGCAACCGTCCGCCGTGAAGTATTTGAGGCCTGGCCGCGACCGCAGTGCGGTCGCCACCCAGCCGGCGGGCGATCGGACACTGATCCCGATGCCGTTGTCTTCGCAGACGAACAGCGCCGGCAGGCGCAGGCCGGAGTGATCGCACCAGCCTGCCGTGTTGAAGGCCGCCGTCGCCGCGGCATGGTTGATCGACGCGTCGCCGAACGAACAGACCACGATCGCGTCGGCCGGCCACGGCGACTGGCCGTCGAGCTGCGGGCGCTGCAGCCGGCCCGGCGCGCCCGTGCGCCGCAGCCGCTCGATCGCGAACGCCACGCCCACCGCACGCGGCAGGTGCGAAGCGACGGTGGACGTGGCCGGAATCACGTGCAAGTCCGCGCTTCCGAAGACCTTGTGACGGCCGCCGGCGATCGGTTCCTCCGCCGACGCGATCACACCCCGCAGCACGTCACGCGCCGCGTCTCCCAGCGGGTCCGCGTCACCATTTCTGGGTACCGTGTGCCGGCCCGGCTCGCCATCGCCGCTCGCCTGGACCGCGCGGGCGCAGTAGAACCCGCCCGACCGGTAGTGCAGCAGCGCGGGGTCGGTCGGGCGGAGCGCGGCGGCGACGGCGGCGTTCCCTTCGTGGCCGGCCGAGCCGATCGTGTAGTACCCCTCACCGAAGCTGCGCAGCCAACGCGCCGCCAGATCCAGGTGCCGGCTGGTGAGCTGGGCGTCGAAGAGCCCGAGCGCCGCGTCGCCGGTGAGCGCCGTGCCGTCACGCACCGGCCCGTCCGGCGGTCGCGCCCCCGCCGACGGTGCCAGAGCGCTGATCGCCTCCCGGAACCGTTCGTCCAGATCTTGAGGGGTGGTCACGGACCACAGCATTACCGACTCGCGCCACCCGCGACCACCCACCCCGTCCCATCCCCCTTTGCCCGTCCGCCGACCGTTGTCCACTTTCCGCACCCACCGTCCACCCTTCCCTTCGTCGATCAAGGGCAAACGCACGCGGTTTGATCTCATTTCCACGTGCATTTGCCCTTGATCGACGCGGTTCTCCTTGATCGACGTCGCTGGGCTGGCAGGGACGGCACCATGCCAGCGACGGGGCAGCGCGGCGAAGACCACAGGGGACGGCCACAGGGGACGGCCACAGGGGACGGCCACAGGGGACTGGACGCAGGGAAGGCGCCAGAACCGCGCCGCGCGGCGCAGCAACAAGGCACGGCGCCCGCCGAGCGGCACGGCGCGGCACCCGCCGAGCAGCCCCCGCACAACGTCCGCCGAGCAACCCCGCGCAGCGTCCGCCGAGCGCCCCCGCACAACGTCCGCCGAGCAACCCCGCGCAGCGTCCGCCGAGCGCCCCCGCACAACGTCCGCCGAGCAACCCCGCGCAGCGTCCGCCGAGCGCCCCCGCACAACGTCCGCCGAGCAACCCCGCGCAGCGTCCGCCGAGCGCCCCCGCACAACGTCCGCCGAGCAGCCCCGCGTAGCGTCCGCCGAGCAGCCCCGCGCAGCGCCCGCCGAGCAGCCCCGCGCAGCGCCCGCCGAGCAGCGCCGGAACGGCGTCCGCCGAGCAACCCCACGCAGCCTCCGCCGAGCGGCCGGCACAGCGTCCGCGCGGCCTGCGCGACCCCGGCGGCGGCCGTACCGATCCGCCAAGGCCGCGATCAAGGGGAATCGCATGGATCAAGGGCAAACGCACGCGGTTTTGAGATCAAACCACGTGCGTTTGCCCTTGATCGACGGACCGAGCCCGGGCCCGGCCGGGCCCGGCCATCCGGGCCGGGCCGCAGGCCCGGGCGGACAGGCCCGGGACGGGTGGACGGGACGGGCGGGTGAAGCGACGGGTGGGTGGGGGGGTGGGTGGGTGCGTGCGGTCAGTCGGAGGGTGGTGGCTCGCAGGCCAGGCCGTCGCTGTCGGCGTCGAGGCCGTGCGGGTCGTCGTTCGGGTCGATCGGGAACGGCGTGTTCTCGAAGTCGACGCAGTCGAGGTCCGCGCCGGCTGGTTCTGGCGGGCCAGCGAAGCCTTCGGGCACTTCGAAAGCGCCAGCCAGGGACTGTTCCTCCGCCTCGTCGGTGAGGGCGAGTGGTTCTTCGGCGAACTGCGTGGCGGCGGGTTCGACCGGTGTCTCCGGCAGCGGCGCTGCTGACGGCATCACAACGGCATCGGAGGCGAGCCGGAGCGCTGGTGCGCTCGTATCCATGGCGGTGGCGAGGCCGAGCGTGAGGCCCAGTCCGGCTACCGCCGTGAACCATGGATGCTTGAGTGCGAACATGCGAATTATTCTCAAGTCGCCTGCGCGGGGGTTTGGGAGGAACGCAGGAAATGCTCCGTCGGCGTCGATCAGTGCCGCATAATCCGGGCCGCACGCGCCGCGCAGCAGTACCGCCGCGATCAGGGCCACGCTCGCGCCGAACCCGTACCGTGCGCGACCACCTCGGCCCACACACCCAAGCAGGTCACCCGGCTACTCGCCGGTGTGCGCGTGTGAGGCGGTGACCGGTTTCGACTGCGGCGAGCCGTGCTGGCGGAGCACGACGCTCAGCACGATCAGCGCGCCGACGGCGAGGAACTCGCTCTGCCAGTTCTGCATGGACTGGAACCAGAAGTCGCTCGTGGTCAGGAACGTCCACGCGCTGATGGGCGCGGCACCACTTTCCAGGGCCTGTTGCTCGTTGTATTCGGCGGTGCCGCCGAGCAGATGCAGCATGAACGACAGCACGAAGAGGCCGAGCAGCGCGATGGAGAGGCTGTTGCGGTACAGCACCTGTTGCCAGCCGTGGCGCCGGGCCAGGGTGGGTGACCCGGGATGGGCCTTGTCGGGGTAGTCCTCGGCGCGGTCCTTCTGGTCGATCGGTTTGGACTCCGGCGAGCCGCGCTGCACAAGGTACGCGGTGAGCAGCACATACGCGCCCATCTGGAGAAACTCGGACTCCCAGTTCTCGAACGTGGCCTCGACGAAGTGTCCGGTGCCCAGGTAGGCCCAGTAGCTGTCGGCGGCCTGGCCGTACTGGGCGAGTTCTTCGTTGCGCACATGCCACCCGAAGACGCTCTGCAGCAGGATGAAGATCAGGAACACCCCGAACATCACCAGTGCCAGGCTGTTGAACCAGACCCACTTCCTCATGAACGACTACTTCCCCGGCGCGCCGCTTCTCATACGTCTGCGCCGGTAACCAACTGTTACCGTCACGTTCAACATCAAGATCCATCAGCGGCACGGGGGCTCGCGAGGCTTCCCCAGGTTGGTGCACGTCAAGACCCTGGGGAGGTACTCGATGGCAGTCTCTCGACGGACGCTGATCGTCGGTGGCGCGGTAGGCGCGGCGGTCGCCGCGCTGCCAGCCGGAGCCGCGGTCGCGTCGTACTCCGGTCCACTTCGGACCGATCCGTTCACTCTCGGTGTCGCCTCTGGTGACCCCGACCATGACGGGTTCGTGCTCTGGACCCGCCTCGCACTCGAACCGCTCGCCGAGGACGGCCTCGGCGGCATGCCCACCCGGCCGGTCAGCGTCGGGTGGGAACTCTCCCTCGACGAACGATTCCGGTACGTCGTGCGCCGCGGCGTCGCGGTCGCTCGGCCTGAGTCGGCGCACAGCGTCCACATCGAACTGAACGGCTTGTTGCCCGGACGCGAATACTTCTACCGGTTCCGCGCCGAGAAGCACGTGTCACCGGTCGGCCGCACCCGCACCGCACCCGCACCGTGGGCGTCCGGCGGCGCGCTGGCGATGGCGTTCGTGTCGTGCTCGCAGTTCGAGCACGGCTACTTCACCGCGTACCGGCGGCTCGCCGAGGACGAGCCGGAGCTGATCCTGCACCTCGGCGACTACCAGTACGAGTATGCGAAGGACACATACAACATCCCGGGCGGCAACCCGCGCGACCACGAGGGCCCGGAGACCCGCACGCTCGCCAACTACCGGCAGCGGCACGCGCAGTACAAGGCGGATGCCGACCTGCAGGCCGCGCACGCCGTCGCGCCGTGGCTCGTGGTGTGGGACGACCACGAGATCGAAAACAACTGGGCCGACGAGGTGCCCGAGCAGCCCGACCCCGACTTCCTCGCCCGGCGGGCGGCGGCGTTCCAGGCGTACTACGAGAACATGCCGCTGCGCCGCTCGTCGGTGCCGCACGGCATCGACATGCAGCTGTACCGGCGCCTGCACTGGGGACGGTTGGCGACGTTCCACATGCTCGACACCCGGCAGTACCGCGACGACCAGGGCTGCGGCGACGGATACAAGGACTGCCCGGCCGCGGTCGACCCCGCCCGCTCGATCACCGGCGCGAAGCAGGAGGCGTGGCTGCTCGACGGCTTCCGCCGCTCATCGGCCCGGTGGGACATCATCGGGCAGCAGGTCTTCTTCGCACAGCGGGACAACAACGCCGGCCCCGCGAAGGTGACCAGCCAGGACGCCTGGGACGGGTACGTGGCGTCGCGGGAGCGGATCACGCGGGGCTGGCTGGCCGCCGGGGTGCGCAACCCGATCGTGCTCACCGGCGACGTGCACGCACACTGGGCGAGCGACCTCAAGCTCGACTACGACGACCCGACGTCACGAACGGTCGGTGCCGAGCTGGTGTGCTCGTCGATCACGTCGGGCGGCAACGGGGCCGACTCGGACCCGGCGACACACCCGTTCCTGACGATCAACCCCCACCTGCGGTTCTACAACAACCAGCGCGGGTACGTGGTGACGAAGGTGACGCGGGAGCGGCTCGACGCCGACTTCAAGGTGCTGCCGTACGTGACGACGCCGGACGCGCCGGCGTACACGCGGGCGTCGTACGCGATCGAGGACCGCGTGCCGGGCCTGCACCAGACGTACTCGCGCCCCCTCGACCCGGCCCCGTCCGCGTCGCTGCGGTCGGCTCCGTCCATCCCGGACACCGCGGAGTGGGAGACCGCCCGCCCGTAGGCCCTACTCGCGCCAGCCTGCCATCTCCACGCCTCTTGCGAGTTCGACCCGCAGGCCCATCGCCACCTCCTTGGTGTCGCCGGGCTCGAGCTCAAGCTTCCAGGTCAGGACCCCCAGCTCCGTGCGCTCCACGGGGCTGGGGTCGACCCGGAACGCCCGCACCGTGATGCCCTCGTCCCGGGACACCGGGATCTGGTCGAGCACGGTCACGCGGGCCGGCCGGGGCGTGTGGTTGGCGACCGTCGTCCGGTACTCGACCTCGCGCCGCCGGGTCGCGCCGAGCGCCGCCTTGGTGGCAGTGCGCCGGATCAGCTTGCGTTCGACTCGGATGCGGTCGTCGAGCCCGAGCGCCAGCTCGACCTCTTCGCCGGGTGCCCAGGTCTCCAGCACCGTGACGCCCACGAAGTCGGCACCGTGGAAGACCGAGGCCCGCCCGGGCAGCAGCGTGTGCGGCGAGCCGTTGACCACGGTCGCCCGCAGGTGGGCGTCGGGCGAGATGGCCGGTGCGGTCACGTAGTCGAGCTGCACCGACAGCTCCAGCACCGCGACCGTGGCCCGGTGCGCGCCCCCGTCGGCCGGCACCGCGACCGGGTGCTCGGGCCGGTAGGTGGCCGCCGCGACGCCCTGCTCGACGACGCTCGCGCTCTCCTCGACAGCGACGGCGGCGTTGGCCTCCACGGAGTCCATCGCGAGGGCCGCGCCGAAGGCGGCGCCGGGCGCCGCCGGCATCGGCGCACGTGCCCTAGACGCCGCGACGGCGCGCGCCACCGGCAGTGGGCGGAGCCGGTCGAGGTACCAGGGCTCCAGCTCGGGCACGGTCGTGGTGGTCGCCGGGCGGGCGGTGGAGAGCACCAGCTCGCACTCCGGCCAGTCTTCGCCGGTGCGCTGGGTGACCAGCCCGAACCAGGTGACCGCCAGCCGCTCGTCGTCGAGGCGCAGGTCGTACGTCGACTCCCAGCCGGCTCCGTCCACCACGTAAGACAGTTCCAACTCGACGGCCTCTCCGGCGGCGACCTGGAGCGTCACGGCGGCGACCAGCTCGTCCGGTACCCGCTTGCCGGCGATCTGGGCCAGGCGGCGCTCGATGGCGGCCTTCTGCTTGCCGGTCTCGTTGGAGCGCAGCGCCAGCTCGCGCTGCCGGGCCTTGGTCGCCGTCAACTGCTCGGCGATGGAGTCGGCGAAGGCGGCGACGGCGGCCGGATCGGTGTCCCCCGCGGCGAGCGAGCGGGCGTACGTGCCGCCGGCGCGCTGGGCGAGCGTGGTGAGGAACTCGGCGCGCTGCTCTTCGACGGCGGACGCGTCGGCGAGGCCACCCAACTCGGTGGTGAGCGCCTGGCGCTGGTCTTCCAGCTCGGTCGCGGTCGCGTCGGTGGGCCGGGCCTGGTGCCGGGTGACCACATCGACGCCGAGCACGGTGGCGGGCCCGTGGCCGCCGACCCGGAGGGAGTCGCGGTGCAGGCCGAGCGGCAGCGGTCCGATGTGGACCACGGCGGTGCCCACGGGCAGGTCGACCTTGCCGCGCCTAGTTACCCGGGCGCGGTCGGGATACACAGTCACTGCCACGATCGGGGCGTCCACGCCGTCCAAGATACTGGCGGGATGCACACAGAGGTGATCACAGTACGAACTGGCACGCGTCCGGTCGTCCGGGACATTACACGCGAAGCGGCTGCGTTCGTCGAGGGCAAGGGCGACGGGCTGCTGCACGTCTTCGTCCCGCACGCCACCGCCGGAGTCGCGATCATCGAGACCGGCGCCGGCTCCGACGACGACCTGCTCACCGCGATCGACGACGTGCTGCCCACCGACGACAGGTGGCGGCACCGGCACGGTTCGCGGGGGCACGGACGCGATCACGTACTGCCAGCGTTCGTCGCGCCGTACGCGACCCTGCCGGTGATCGGCGGGCAGATCGCGCTCGGCACGTGGCAGTCGATCTGCCTGGTCGACCCCAATGGCGACAACTCGACGCGGCAGGTGCGGTTCTCGTTGATCGAGGGATAACAGGTTGTTACCGGCGGGTACATGTGTCGCGCGTCGCGTCTGCGTGCGCTAGGCGTGACGGAACCACTTCAGACGGGGCAGGATGGAGCTTTAAGAGACCTATCCCACACAAGATATGAGGGAGCGCCTGTGGCTACGGAACGCAGTGCAGGGCAGACACCCCGCCGCCCCGCCCAGCGCCCGGTGATCAGCGACGGCCTGCCGAGCCAGCTTCTCGACATCGATCCCGAGGAAACCCACGAGTGGATCGAGTCGCTCGACGGCGTCATCGACGAGCGCGGCGCCAAACGCGCCCGCTACATCATGCTGAGCCTTCTGGAGCGTGCCCGTGAGCGCCAGGTCGGGGTGCCGCCCCTGACCACCACGGACTACATCAACACGATCCCGCCGGAGCGCGAGCCGTGGTTCCCCGGTGACGAGTTCGTCGAGCGCCGCATCCGGGCCTACATTCGCTGGAACGCGGCCATGCTCGTGCACCGCGCGCAGCGTCCGGAGATCGGCGTCGGCGGGCACATCTCGACGTACGCGAGCGCCGCGTCCCTCTACGAGGTGGGCATGAACCACTTCTTCCGGGGCAAGAACCACCCCGGCGGCGGCGACCACATCTTCTTCCAGGGCCACGCCTCCCCCGGCATGTACGCCCGCGCGTACCTGGAGGGGCGCCTCGGCGAGGACCGGCTCGACGGGTTCCGGCAGGAGCTGTCGCACGCCGGGCCGGGCGGTGGCCTGCCCAGCTACCCGCACCCGCGGCTGATGCCGGACTTCTGGGAGTTCCCGACGGTCTCCATGGGCCTCGGCCCGCTGAACGCGATCTACCAGGCCCGCTTCAACCGGTACCTGCACCACCGGGGCATCAAGGACACCTCTGACCAGCACGTATGGGCGTTCCTCGGTGACGGTGAGATGGACGAGGTCGAGTCGCTCGGCGCGATCGGCCTGGCCGCCCGCGAAGAGCTCGACAACCTCACCTTCGTGATCAACTGCAATCTCCAGCGGCTCGACGGCCCGGTACGCGGCAACGGCAAGGTCATCCAGGAGCTGGAGTCGTTCTTCCGCGGCGCCGGGTGGAACGTGATCAAGGTGATCTGGGGCCGCGAGTGGGACCCGCTGCTCGCCGCCGACACCGACGGCGCACTGGTCAACCTCATGAACACCACGCCCGACGGCGACTACCAGACCTACAAGGCGGAATCGGGCGCATTCGTCCGCGAGCACTTCTTCGGCCGTGACCCGCGCACCCGCAAGATGGTCGAGCAGATGTCCGACGAGGAGATCTGGAACCTCAAGCGTGGCGGCCACGACTACCGCAAGCTGTACGCGGCGTACCAGGCGGCCACGACGCACACCGGTCAGCCGACCGTGATCCTCGCCAAGACGATCAAGGGCTGGACGCTCGGCTCGCACTTCGAGGGCCGCAACGCCACCCACCAGATGAAGAAGCTGACGCTCGACGACCTCAAGTCGTTCCGCGACCGGCTGTATCTGGACATTCCCGACTCGGCGCTGGAGTCCAACCCGTACCTGCCGCCGTACTTCCACCCCGGTGAGAAGTCCGACGAGATCCAGTACCTGCGGGAGCGGCGCGAGCAGCTCGGTGGCTACCTGCCGTCGCGGCGCACCACCACGATCCCGCTGGCCATCCCGTCGCAGGAGCGCTTCGCCGACGTCAAGCGAGGCTCCGGCAAGCAGAAGATCGCCACGACGATGGCCTTCGTCCGGCTCCTCAAGGACCTGATGAAGGACAAGGACTTCGGCAAGCGGTGGGTGCCGATCATCCCGGACGAGGCGCGCACGTTCGGCATGGACTCGCTCTTCCCGACGCAGAAGATCTACTCGCCGCACGGGCAGAACTACACGTCCGTCGACCGGGAGCTGTTCCTGTCGTACAAGGAGGCGACCACCGGGCAGATCCTGCACGAGGGCATCAACGAGGCCGGCTCGGTCGCGTCGTTCACGGCCGCCGGCACGGCGTACGCCACGCACGGCGAGCCGATGATCCCGCTGTACATCTTCTATTCGATGTTCGGGTTCCAGCGCACCGGTGACGGGTTCTGGGCGGCGGCCGACCAGATGGCGCGCGGCTTCGTGCTCGGTGCCACGGCCGGGCGCACCACGCTCAACGGCGAGGGCCTCCAGCACGAAGACGGCCACAGTCACCTGCTCGCGGCCACCAACCCGGCCGTGGTGGCGTACGACCCGGCGTTCGCGTTCGAGATCGCGCACATCGTCGAAGACGGCCTGCACCGGATGTACGGCGACAACCAGGAAGCGATCTTCTACTACCTGACGATCTACAACGAGCCGATCCTGCAGCCGGCCGAGCCCGCCGACGTCGATGTCGACGGCATCAAGCGGGGCATCTACCGGTACTCGGCGGCTCCCGAGATCGAGGGCCCGCGCGCGCAGATCCTCGCCTCGGGCACCGGCATGCAGTGGGCGCTCAAGGCGCAGCAGCTGCTCGCGCAGGACTGGGGCGTGGCGGCGGACGTCTGGTCGGTCACCTCGTGGACCGAGCTGCGCCGCGACGCGATCCGTGCCGAGGAGCACAGCCTGCTGCACCCGGGCACGCCGCCGAAGACGCCATACATCACGGCCAAGCTGGCCGAGGCGCCCGGGCCGGTGGTGGCGGTCAGCGACTGGATGCGGGCCGTACCCGACCAGATCTCGCGCTGGGTTCCCGGTGACTACACCTCGCTCGGCACTGACGGGTTCGGTCTGTCCGACACCCGGCACGCGCTGCGCCGGCACTTCCACGTCGACGCCGAGTCGGTGGCGGTGGCGACGCTCCGCCAGCTGGCGGTGCGCGGCGAGGTGGCGCCCTCGGTACCGGCCGAGGCGGCGAAGAAGTACGCGATCGACGACGTAACGGCGGCGCCCGTCGGCGAGACCGGCGGCGACTCCTAGCCCTTCGGTCCCCGCGCGGCGCTCGGGATCCCGGGTGCCGCGCGGGGCAGGCAGAATCGCTGGATGTACTTCAACCGGCACGAGTTCGGCGCGGTCGTCGACCTCGTGCGCGGTGTGGCGAGCGCGTACGACCCCGGCGAGTACGGCGACGGCGTCGAGGTGAGGATCGAGGCGCCCGCCCCCACATTTCTGCGCGACATCTTCGGCGCCGACCCGGCCAGCGCGCACATCGCGGTGACCAAGCCGGGCGGCGAGGTCGCGTTCCCCTTTCACGTGCGGCTGGTCAGCGACCAGGGCGGCGACGCGGGGCGCCGGGTGCCGCGCCGTCCGGGCTGGGCGTCCAGCAACTCGGCGGGTCTGGCGTTCATCATGCAGAAGGCGCGGCCGGACGGCGCCTTCGACTGGGTCGACCTCGTGGCGGGGACGATCGAAGCACTCACCGCGCTTCGCACGGATGCCCCCGACACGGGCTGGCGGGCGACCGTGGACAGGACGGTATTCCGCGCGTACTGGTAAGCCGCTACAGTGCGAGGAACTTTCACGTTCAGGAGCGGCGCATGCGGTTTCCCGAGGGCTTCACCTGGGGCGTCTCGACCTCCTCGTACCAGATCGAGGGCGCGGTCAAGGAGGGCGGCCGCGGCACGTCCATCTGGGATACGTTCACCCAGCAGGGCGGGCGGGCCACCGGCGACGAAGCCTGCGACCACTACCACCGGTACGCCGAAGACGTCGGCCTCATGGCCGACCTGGGCATCGACGCCTACCGGTTCTCGGTTTCCTGGCCGCGCATCCAGCCGGAGGGGAAGGGTCCGGCCAGCAGTGTCAATCAAGAGGGCGTCGCCTTCTACGACCGCCTCGTCGACGCGCTCCTCGAACGCGGCATCGACCCGGTGCTCACGCTCTTCCACTGGGACCTCCCACAGGCCCTGGAGGACCAGGGCGGCTGGCTCAACCGCGACACCGCGCACCGGTTCGCCGAGTACGCCGACCTGGTCGGAGCCGCGCTGGGCGACCGGGTCAAGCTGTGGATCACGCTCAATGAGCCGTTCATCCACATGACCCTCGGGTACGCCACCGGCGAGCACGCCCCAGGCCACGCGCTCCTGTTCGGCGCGCTGCCGGCCGCGCACCACCAGCTCCTCGGGCACGGCCTCGCGGTACAGGCGCTGCGGGCCCGCACGACCAGCCCGATCACCATCGCCAACAACTACTCCCCCGCCTGGCCGCAGGGGGGTACCGACGCCGACCTGGCCGCCGCGGCGACGTACCACGCGCTGCACAACCGCATGTTCACCGATCCGCTGCTCGGCCGCGGCTACCCGAAGCTCGCGTACGAGGCCATCGACCTGCGGGACGGCGACCTCGACGTCATCGCCAGCCCCATCGACTTCCTCGGCGTGAACTACTACAACCCCACCGGTGTGCAAGCGCCCCTGCCCGGCGCGCCGCTCCCGTTCGACCTCGTGGCCCTCGACGGGTACCCGACCACCGACTTCGGCTGGCCGGTGGTCCCGGACGGCCTGCGCGACCTGCTCGTCGGCCTCCTCACCGACTACGGCGACGCGCTCCCGCCGATCTACATCACGGAGAGCGGCTGCGCGTACGAGGGCGTCGAGGACCCGCAGCGGGTGGCCTACCTGGACGGCCACATCGCGGCGGTCAACGCGGCCATGACGGCCGGGGTGGATGTGCGCGGGTACTTCGTCTGGTCGCTGCTGGACAACTTCGAGTGGGCCGAGGGATACACGAAGCGGTTCGGGCTCGTGCACGTCGACTTCGACACGCAGGTGCGCACGCCGAAGACCTCGTTCGCCTGGTACAGAGACCTCATCCGGGCATCGAGATGACTGCCTTCACGCCCACGCCGGTGCCGGCCGCACTGGCCGAGCCGACGGTGCGCGTCGACCGTTCCTGGATCGCGCTGATCTTCTGCGCGAACCTGGGCCTGTGGATGGCGTTCTTCACGCCGATCCAGATCCTGCTGCCGCAGCAGATCGAGGCGATCGACGCGAGCAACAAGGAGACCATGCTGGCCTGGGTCACCGGGTTCGGCGCCCTGGCCGCCGTACTCGCCAACCCCATCTCCGGGGCGCTCTCCGACCGCACGTGCGTCAGGATCGGCGGTCGCGAGTTCGGTCGGCGGCACATCTGGACCGCCGGCGGCGCCATCGCCGGCGCCGCCGCGCTGGTGCTGCTGGCGCAGCAGCACACGATCCTCGGCGTCGCGCTCGCCTGGGTCGCGGCGCAGGTCTGCCTCAACGCCATGCTCGCCTCGCTCACCGCGGGGGTTCCTGACCGGGTACCGGTCAACCAGCGCGCCGCCGTGGCCGGCTGGGTGGGTATCCCGCAGGCGCTCGGCCTGGTCGTCGGCGCGGTGCTGGTGACCGCCGTGGTCACCGGCAACGCCAACGGGTACATGGCGATGGCGGTCGCGCTGCTGGTGCTGGCGCTGCCGTTCGCCCTGCGTACCGCCGACGACCCGCTGCCGCGCGAACACCGGACGCCGCTGCGGCCGCGCGACCTCGCCGCCGGCCTGTGGGTCAGCCCCCGCAAGTACCCGGACTTCGCCTGGGCGTGGGGCACCCGCTTCCTCGTACAGCTCGGCAATGCGCTCGGCACCCTGTACCTGCTGTTCTTCCTCAAGGACAAGGTGCATTACGCCAACCCAGAAGACGGGTTGCTGGTGCTGATCCTGCTGTACACGGCCGGCATGATGGCCACCGCGGTGGTCTCCGGCAAGCTGTCGGACCGCTCGGGTCGCCGCAAGATCTTCGTCATCTGGTCCGGTGTGATCATGGCGGTGGCGGCGCTGCTGCTCGCCGCCTGGCCCACGTGGACCACCGCGCTCGTCGCGGCGGTCCTACTCGGCGCCGGATACGGCGTGTACCTGGCCGTCGACGCGGCGCTGATCACGCAGGTGCTGCCGGCGGCGACCAACCGGGCCAAGGACCTCGGCGTCATCAACATCGCGAACTCGGCCCCGCAGGTGCTCGGGCCAGCCATCTCCGCACCGATCGTGGTGTACCTCGGCGGCTATCCCACCCTGTACGCGGTCACCGCCGCGGTCACCCTGCTCGGCTCGGCGCTCGTGGTGCGGATACGCTCGGTCCCGTGACCGTACGCGTACGCTTCGCCCCTTCCCCGACCGGTATGTTCCACGTCGGAGGCGCCCGCTCGGCCCTCCAGAACTGGATCTACGCCAAGCAGCACGCCGGTGTGTTCGTGTTGCGCGTCGAGGACACTGACGCGGCGCGCAACCGGCCAGAGTGGACCGAGGGCATCCTCACCGCGCTCGACTGGATCGGCATCGAGCGTGGAAGCTACGAAGGCCCCTACTTCCAGTCCGCCAACGCGGGCGAGCACCGCGCCGCCGCCACGAGGCTGTCCGCCGACGGCCGCGCGTACTACTGCGACTGCGCCCGCGAAGACGTGCAGGCCCGCACAGGCTCGCAGTACCAGGGGTACGACGGGTTCTGCCGCGACCGGGGACTCACCGAGGGACCCGGACGGGCCCTGCGGTTCCGCACG
Source organism: Micromonospora sp. CPCC 206061 (assembly GCF_036906915.1). Classification (NCBI taxonomy): domain Bacteria; kingdom Bacillati; phylum Actinomycetota; class Actinomycetes; order Micromonosporales; family Micromonosporaceae; genus Micromonospora; species Micromonospora sp. CPCC 206061. Next base: position 2,168 of record NZ_JBAKHX010000038.1, on the reverse strand, counting down.
CCCGACGAGGGCGCCACGGTCGTCGTCGACCTGATCCGTGGCGAGCCCACATTCGAAAACAAGCTGATCGAAGACTTCGTCATCGCCCGGGGCGACGGCTCTCCGGTCTTCCTCCTCGCCAACGTGGTCGACGACATCACGATGGGCATCACCCACGTGATCCGCGCCGAGGAGCACCTGCCCAACACGCCCAAGCAGCAGATGCTGTGGGCGGCTCTCGGCGTGAAGCCGCCGGTGTGGGCGCACGTGCCGGTCGTCGTCAACGAAAAGCGCCAGAAGCTGTCGAAGCGGCGTGACAAGGTGGCCCTGGAGGCGTATCGCGACGAGGGCTACCTCGCCGACACGATGCGCAACTACCTGATGCTGCTGGGCTGGGCGCCGAGCGGCGACCGCGAGATCGTGCCGTGGTCGGTCATCGAGTCGGAGTTCCGGCTGGAGGAGGTCAACCCCTCGCCGGCGTTCTTCGACGAGAAGAAACTGCGTGCGTTCAACGGCGAGTACATCCGCGCGCTTTCCGTCGGCGACTTCATCGCCGCCTGCCAGCCGTGGTTGACGGGTACAGCCACCATCCCGCCGCCGCCGTGGGAGCCGGCCGATTTCGACGCCGGCGCGTTCGCGGCGGTGGCGCCACTCGCGCAGACCCGCATCGCGGTAATGAGCGAGATCGTGCCGAACGTCGACTTCCTCTTCCTCCCCAGCCCCGAGATCGACGAGGCGTCGTGGGCCAAGGCGATGAAGGACGGCGCCGGCGAGCTGCTCGACGCGGCAGCCGCCGCGTTCAAGGCCCTGCCCTCGTGGGACGCGGTGACCTTGAAGGAGGCGCTGGAGGCGGTCGGCCTGTCCCGCGGCCTGAAGCTCGGCAAGGCGCAGGCTCCGGTACGGGTAGCGGTGACCGGCCGCAGTGTGGGCCTCCCCCTTTTCGAATCCCTGGAAGTGCTGGGCCGCGACCGCACCCTGACCCGCATCCGCGCCGCACGCCTCCGCCTCCCATAACCACGCCCGCACCCCGCACGGCCGCCCCCGCACGCGCGTCGCGGCCGCACCCCCGCACGGCCGCACCCCCGCACGGCCGCACCCCCGCACGGCCGCACCCCGCACGCGCTTCGCGCCCACGCCCGCCCCCGTCGATCAAGGGCAAACGCACATGCTTTGATCTCCGATCCGCGTGCATTTGCCCTTGATCGATGGGATCTTCCTTGATCGGCGCACCCGTACGCGGCAACGGCCGACCGCACCTTGAAACCGACCCCCCACGCGTCGCTTCCTACGGTTACGATCAGCGGCCAGCGATGACCTGGCTTTTCTCGGTCGCGGCTCGCAGATAGTTGCAAAAACGTTGTCTCCGGGTGCAACCGCAAGCGGTTCGGCGGAGTCTTTTGGGTAACACGGATGTGATTTCGGGGACCGACGCGCGGGACCATCCGTCAACGGCGGGAGGATGGGCATGGGCGCACGGGTGAGCCGGCGGTGGCTGCTGAATGGCGCTCTGCTGGCAATGTTCGCGGCGCCTCAGCTACTCACCTCACCCGCGTCCGCGGCGCCGGCCAACACACCCACCGCGGTCACGATCGCCGGTGACGGGATGACCCAGCCGATCACCGTCCCGGCCGCGGACAAGCCCGAGCTGTTCAACGCCGTGCTGGGCCAGGTGAGCTGGCTGAAAGGCAAGGGCCAGTCCAGCTCGCCGAAGCCTGACAAGCTCGGTCCGAAGTACACGGTCACGGTGCTCGTGGGCGACGCTGCCAAGCAGACGTACGACCTGTACCCGCTGGCGACGGGCGGGCCTCGCGCGTTCCGGCCGGCCAAGCAGCCCGATAAGAAGCTCAAGACGACGGCGGCCTGGTTCTACGGCCGCCTCACCATGTCGGAGACGCTACGCGCGGCCGGCGTGCCGCTGCCCGAGCAGCCCGAAACGCTGCACGGCGGCGGTGTCGGCGGCGGCGACCGGGTGTTCGACGACGACACGCTCAACCCGGGCCGCGACATCGACAAGCTCCTGACCGACCTACGCCAGATGCTGCTGTTGAACGGCGCCGTCGTGGTGATCATCACCCTCGGCCTGGCCGGCATCGCCCTCCTGGTCCGCCGCCGCACCCGCTAGGCCCGCGCGCCCACCCCTCCCACGCCACGCCGCGCCGCCCACGCCACGCCGCGCCGCCCGCGCCGCG